>CAZTFC010000038.1:0-23804 GCA_964612075.1 uncultured bacterium | reverse complement strand
GGAGCCACGGCCGGTAATGGAGGAGGATGCGCCAGTACGGGTCGTCGGAGAGGCGTTCGGCGGCGGCCCCGGCTTTAAGCTCCTCGAGGTACGGGTCGCCCGCCGCCCGCGCGGGGACGACGGCCGCCGCGGCCGCCAGCGCGATCAGGAAAAAGGAAAGGGCACGCATCCGCGCGATGCGTGCCCTTCGGATGGTCCGAAGCCGCTCCAGCTCCGCTCAGCCCCTGCCGGCGATCGCCGCGATCGTGTCCACCACGTGGGCGGTGTCGACCGTCGGGGAGGGGAAGATCTCCGTGAAGCTCGCCTGGAGGCTCTTGTAGAACGCCGGGCGCTGCGCGACCGGGACGTCGAGGAGTACGGCCACGGTGGAGACCGCTTCGCCCTGCCCCGCCGCGATGTCGCGGGCGAGGTCGTCGAGGTTCTTGTAGGCGAACTCGTTCAGCCGCTCGTTGCCGGCGAACTTCGCCGGCTTGGCGCACTCGGAGGTCCCCGAGGTGATGCCGAAGGTCCCGTTGCAGGAAATGCCGTTCAGGAACGTGGCGACCGCCTGCATCAAGATGCTGTCGTTGGCGCCGCCGTCCTTGAACGCCACGGCGCCGAGCCCGCAGCCATAGTTGTACTGGCCGGCGGGAGCGGCGTACACGGGCACCGCAAATACCACCACCAGCGCGACCACCAGAAGCAGTCTCTTCATGTTGCCCCCTCCTCGTGAGAATTTAAGATCGAATTTTCAAGTTAAGCTGCGCCACGGTGCCTGTCAAGAAAAGGTTCCGAAAGGGCCGCGTCAGGGGCTGCAGGCGCCCTTGCCCCCCGGCGGGACCCACGATTCGAGGAAGTCGAGAAACTGTTTCCGGACCGGAGGGTTCCGGAGCGACATGATGTGCCCGCTCCCCTCCGAGGTCCAGAAACCCTTGGGATCTTCGGCCTTTTCGTAGAGTATCATCCCGTGCCCGTACGGGACGACCTCGTCCCGCGTCCCGTGGATGACGACGACGGGCCCCGGGCCCGCCTTGCCGATCCACCGCTCGGCGCTGTGCCCGTCGTCGACGAAGGCGCTCGCGGGCCACGCGAACGGCCATGTGAGCCAGACGTCGGCGAGCTTGTCGCGCACGATGCGCCGGTACCCCGCGAACGGGCTGTCGACGATCAGCGCGGCGGGGCGCGATTCCGGCGGCAGGTTGGCGACGGTGTATACCGCGATCGACCCGCCGAGCGACTGCCCGAACACGACGGTCCGGCGCGCGGACGCGCCCGGGAGGGAAAGCAGCTTCTCCGCCGCCGCGCGCGCGTCGACGTGCACGCCGGGGATGTCGGGCTTTCCTCCCGACTCGCCGTACCCGCGGTAGTCGAAGGCGAAGACCTCGTACCCCGCCTCGACGATCCAGAGGATCCCCGGGACGTGGTTGCCGATGTTCTGCGCGTTGCCGTGCAGGAACAGGACCGTTCCGCGAGGGGGCCCGTTGCGCGGGCACAGGAGCCAGCCGTGCAGCGGGACGCCGTCGGCCGAATCGAACCGGACATCCCGGTACGGCACGTTGTCCTGCGCGGGGGTCCACTCCACCTCGCGCGTCGGGTAGAAGAAGAGGGAGGAGCAGCCGGCGGCCGCGACGAGCGCCGAAAGCAGCGCGGACAGGGCGAGGAGTCGGAAGCGCGCGGGCGTCATTTGCCCATGCTACCATTTCGGCATGACCCGGACCCCCCTCCTCCGGCTCGCGGCCGTGTTCTCCCTCGCCCTGCTCGCGGCGTGCGCGCAGAAGCTGCCGATCGACGAGGGGCGGCTGGTGATCGCCCTCCCCGGGACCCCGGTCTCCCTCGACCCGCGGCTGGCCACCGACGCGTACGGCGAGCAGATCCTCCAGATGACGCACGCCGCGCTCCTGCGGCTTTCCGCCGCCGGGGACCCCGTCCCCGACCTCGCGTCCGGCTGGGAGACGCCCGACCCGCTGACGTACGTCTTCACGCTGCGGCCCGGGGCCCGATTCCACGACGGGCGGCCGCTCGCTTCGGCGGACGTGAAGTTCACGTTCGACTGGGTGCTCGACCCGGCCAACCGGTCGCCCCACCGGGCGATATACCGGTACGTGCGGTCGATCGAGACGCCCGACGCGCGGACCGTCGTCTTCCGCCTCTCGGAGCCGTTCGCCCCCTTCCTGTCCACGATGGCGCGCGGGATCGTCCCGGCGGGGAGCCGGGCCGGCGGGTACACGCCGCCCGCCGGCGCGGGGCCGTACCGCATCGACGACGTTTCGCCCGACGGCGCGGCCGAGCTGTCCGCGTTCGACGGGTGCCTCGACGGGCCGCCCGCGATCCGCCGCGTCACCGTGAAGTTCCTCCCCGACAGCAACGTCCGCTTCCTCGAGCTGAGAACGGGCAGCGTCAATTTCGCGCTGAACGGCGTGGATCCCGACATGCTGGCCGCGGCGGGGAAGACCGGGCGCCTCGCCGTCGAGGAGGCCGCCGGCGGCAACGTGTCGTACCTCGGCTTCAACCTGCGCGACCGGGCGCTCTCCGACCCGCGGGTGCGCCGGGCGATCGCGCTGTCGATCGACCGCGACGCCATCGTCCGGACGATCTGGGAGGAGCGCGCCGACGTCGTCGAGACGATCCTTCCCGCCGGCTCCTGGGCGCGCGACCCGGGGCTCCCCAAGGTCCTGCCGGACCCGTTCCGGGCGCGGCGCCTCCTCGACGAGGCCGGGTACCGCGACCCGGACGGCGACGGCCCCCTCCCCCGCCTCCGGCTGACGTACAAGACCTCGCAGAACGAGGTGCGGCGGCGCGTCGCCACGGTGGTCCAGGAGCAGCTCCGCCAGGTGGGGATCCAGGTGGAGATCCAGTCGCTCGAATGGGGGACCTTCTTCTCCGACGTGAAGAAGGGGAACTTCCAGCTCTACGGCCTGACGTGGGTGGGGATCTCCGACCCGGACATCTATTACCACGCATTCCACTCCGCGAGCGCCCCGCCCGACGGCGCCAACCGCGGCGGCTACTCGAACGCCCGGATCGACCGGCTGACGGAGGCCGCCCGGCGCGAGCCGTCGCGGGAGAAGCGCCGGGGGATGTACCGGGAGGTGCAGCGCATCCTCGCGCGGGATCTCCCCGTCTTCCCGCTGTGGGCGGGGAGGAACCTCCTCGTCCGCGACCGCCGCCTCCGCGGGTTCGAGCTCACCCCCGACGAGAGCTACCACGCGGTGCGCGCGATGCGCATCGACCCCGCGCCCGCCCGGCCGGGCGCGGGCGCGCCGCCGGCCCCCGCGGGGGCGCCCCGTTGAGCGGCTACTTCCGGCGCCGCCTGCTCCACGCCGTCCCGGTGGCGTTCGGCGTGGTCACGGTCGTCTTCTTCCTCCTGCACCTGATGCCCGGCGACCCGGTCGAGATCATGCTGGGGGAGAGCGCCGTCCCGGCCCTCAAAGACGAGCTGCGCAGGGAGCTGCACCTCGACCGGCCGGTCCTCGTCCAGTACGGGGAGTTCCTCGCCGGGCTTCCGCGCGGCGACCTGGGGACGTCGTTCCGCAGCCGCGAGCCGGTCGCGCGGGAGATCGCGCGCCGCTTCCCCGCCACGCTGCTGCTCGCGTCGACCTCGATCGTCGTGGCGGTCCTGGTCGCGCTGCCGCTGGGGGTCCTCTCGGCGACGCGGCGGGGGACGGCGGCGGACTACGCCTCCGGCTTCGCCGCGATGGTGTCGCTGGCGATCCCCAACTTCCTCCTCGGGCCGCTGCTGGTCCTCGTCTTCTCCATCCAGCTCGGCGTCCTGCCCGTCTCCGGCTACGGGACCGCGCGCCACCTCGTCCTGCCCGCGCTGACGCTCGGCACCGGGATGGCCGCCCTGCTGACCCGGATGGTCCGCGCCACCCTGCTCGAGGAGCTCGGGAAGGAGTACGTCACGGCCGCGACGGCGCGGGGGCTGTCGCGCCGGGCCGCGGTCGCGCTGCACGCGCTGCGCAACGCGCTCGTCCCCGTGGCCACGGTGCTGGGGCTGTCCTTCGGCGCGGTGCTGGCGGGAAGCGTCATCGCGGAGACGATCTTCGCGTGGCCGGGGATCGGCCGCCTGCTGATCCAGGCGATCGACGCGCGCGACTACCCGCTGGTGCAGGGGTGCGTGCTCGTCATCGCCCTGTGCACGGTCCTGGTGAACCTCCTGACCGACCTGCTCTGCGCCCGCCTCGACCCGAGGATCCGCTATGGATGACTCGCCGCGCCTCCTCGCGCTGCTGCGGCGGACCGCCCGGCACAGGGGTGCCGCGATCGGCATGGCGCTGATCGCCGCCCTGCTCCTCGCCGCGCTCCTGGCGCCCGTCCTGGCGCCGCACGACCCGTACGCGCAGTCGCTCGACGAGGGGCTCTCGGGGCCGTCCGCCGCCCACTGGCTCGGGCAGGACAAGTTCGGGCGCGACGTCTTCTCGCGGCTCGTCCACGGCGCGCGGCTGTCGCTCGCGGTGGGGATCGGCACGGTGGCCATCTCCCTCCTGATCGGGCTGGCCGCCGGGTCCCTGGCCGGCTTCCTCGGCGGGTGGGCCGACCGCGTCTTCACGAGCGCGTGCGACGTGCTGCTGGCCTTCCCAGGCATCCTGCTCGCCATCGGGATCGCCGCGGTGCGCGGCCCCTCCTTCGGCAACGTCCTCTTCGCGCTGTCGGTCCTCGGGTGGGTCGGCTACGCCCGCGTGATCCGGGCGCAGGTGCTGAAAGTGAAAGCGATGGAGTTCGTCGAGTCGGCGCGGGCCGTCGGCGCCCCGCCGTCGCGGATGCTCCTGGCGCACATCCTCCCCAACGCCCTCTCCCCCATCCTCGTCGAGGCGACCTTCGGCATCGCGCGCGCCATCGTGGCCGAGGCGGGGCTGTCGTTCCTGGGGCTGGGCGTGGCGCCGCCGGCGGCCTCCTGGGGCTCGATGATCGGCGACGGGCGGCACTTCCTTTTCGTCGCGCCCCACCTGGTCACGGCGCCGGGGGCGGCGATCCTGCTGACCGTGATGGCCTTCAACTTCGTCGGGGACGGCCTACGCGACGCGCTCGACACGCGGCAATGAAAAAGCAAAGCACCGATCCAGCCGCCGGCTCCGTCAGCGGGCGTCGTATCAGCCCTGAAGAATCGGGGCCCAGGATTTTTTCCGCAGGTTCACGGTCTGCAGACGGATCCGGTGCGATTCCGGGTCCAGGTACATGGCGCACACAGGGAAGAACCGGGAATCGCGGTAGATGTGATGGTCGAGGAGGTACGGATACCTGAGGTTCACCTTGTCCCGAGGGTGACCCAGCGGACTGCCGATATACCTCCCGATATTGAAGGACGGGAACGACTCGGTCGGATGGCGGAAGTGCACTCCCGCCGCGTTGTAGGCCGCCATGACGAGGTGCTGGCAGGTAAAGCAGCCCGGTTTGTGCAGGACGTTCGGCAGGCCGAAAGCGTAAGTCAGCATACTGCCCCCCGCCAGGTCGAACGCGCAGCCGATTTTCGAGCGGGCGAAGCCGACGACCGCTTCCCTCTGGCTTTCCGTGATCCCCGCCATCCGAAAGATCTCCACGCGGGTCTTCGCCCCGTCTCCCCTTTCGGAAAACACACCCGGCGTGAGCACCTGGAGATGCACTCCTCTCTCTGCGGTCGAGTGGACGAACCAGCTGTTGATTCTGCTGTGCCTTCTCCTCTTCCTTCCCTCAAGGTAGAGCCCGACATGCCAATCCTCGCAACCGTTGCGGTCGATCCCGCGCCACGTCCTCATGCGGGACCTGAGTCTATGCGTCAGGCGGCCTGTTTCCGCCGCCACCCCCCCTGAGATACTCCCCGCGCGGTTAACGATTCCGAACAGCACGTCCCCGGGAGCCGCCAGTTCCGCAAGCAGCGCCAGTACCGCGCTGAATTGCTTCTGCCGTGTTGGGATCCCATCACCTCCCTTCCGTCGATCCGGGGAAAAGACCTGTCTCCTGAAAAAATATATATGCGGTACGCGCGCCGGCTGTCAAATCCGCCGGGTGAGGCCTCGGGAATCGTGCCCACGGCATGCCCTACGCCTGAAAGGAAAAAAGAGAAAATATTTTCATGCTTTCCGCAAGAATGTATCTCGATTGCAGAGATCAACATACGCACCAGTAATGAAATCAACAAGTTATAAGAGGGTATATTTATTGCAAAAATGCACTTGGATGGATATAATTTTTCACTTACCCCATGACGGCCATCCTTGGATGGACCGCTGCAGAGCGAGCAAAATCTATATGATTTCAAGAATTCAATCGTTTCTGCCTCTGCTGCTTCTGATTTTTCTCTTTGGGTGCGCCCATACGGAGGGCGTGCCTCCGACAGCGCCAGTCGCCGGAGTGTCCTCATCCGGCCCGCCGCCCGTTCCAGCGACGCTTCCAGAGTACACGATCCGGACCGGAGACCTCCTCGACATCAAACTTTACTACCACCCCACGCTCAACGAGAGCGTCACGGTCCGGCCGGATGGCCGCATATCCCTCCAAATAATAAAGGAAGTCCCGGTCGCGGGAATGACCCCCGCGGCGCTGACCGATCTCTTGACCAAGAGATATTCAGCCCATCTGAAGGACCCGGAGGTGACGGTCATCGTCCGTTCCTTCAGCGCGCAGAGAGTGTTCGTCGACGGCGAGGTCGCCAAGGCGGGAGAGGTGCCCCTCGTCGGTTCGATGTCCGTTCTGCAGGCGATCGCCCAGGCGGGCGGCATGCGCGACACGGCACGTGCCTCGGAGGTCCTCGTCATCCGCCGGGCGGCGGATCGCCAGGCGACGGCGCTTCGGGTGAACCTTGCCGAGGCGCTGAAGGGAAAGGACCGTGATCAGGACATCGCGCTGATGCCGTACGACATCGTGTTCGTCCCCCGTTCCGGGATCGCCCAAGTCAACACCTGGATCGATCAATACATCCGCAAGAACATCCCGATTCCCTTCAGCGTCTATTACGGGGTCGATAACAATTAGGGGCGTCGCCGAAGGAGAACGCTTGGACCGATCCGTTCCGGCGAGAAACACGACGTCACCGGCAGGCATAAGGGATTTGCTGACCGTCCTCTTCAAGCACAAGAGGAAGGCGTCGGCGGTGTTCCTTGCGATATTCCTGCCCGTGGCGATCGTGTCGCTCCTGCTCCCTTCCCTGTACAAGGCGGAAGCCACCCTGCTGGTGAAGGTCGGGAGGGAGCACATGAATCGGCCGGAGGTCGGAGAAACCCCGCCCCTGCTGACGATGAGCCAGCAGGAGATTCTCAATTCGGAAATGCAGATATTGACCAACAGTGACCTGGCCCGAAGCGTGATCGCCGAAATCGGAATCGGGAACTTCCATCCCGATTTCCTTTCCCTTGGGATCCCCTTCGAAATCCCGCTCTCGAGGCTGGAGCCGCTCGCCCAGGCGGTCTTGGGGTTCGAGAAGAACCTTTCCGTGGAAGCGGTGCGGAAATCGAACGTCATCCTGGTGTCTTTCATCAACAAGGACCCGCGGATCGCCGCGAAGACCGTGAACCTGCTCGTCGAGAAATACAAGGAGAAGCACCTCCAGGTATTCAGCGACCCCCGGTCGTCCTTCCTCGAGCAGCAGCTGGCGGAATACGGCAGGAAGCTGGAGGAATCCGAGAAGCGCATGGAATCGTTCCGCCAGAAGAACCGCGTCTACTCCATCGACGAGCAGCGGTCCCTGCTCATCCGCCGGCATTCCGACCTGGATGCCGCACTAAAAGCCGCGGAGCACCAGTCCGAGGAACAACGGAAACGGCTCGACATCATCACACGGCAGCAGAAGTGGGCATCCAGCGGTAAGGCGATGTACACGAACACGGAGCGGGAGAGGATCATCGTGGACGCCCGCACCAAACTCCTGGCGCTTCAACTCCAGGAACAGGAGCAATTGAAGCTTTTCTCGGAGGACAACCGGCTGGTCCAGAGCACCCGCGCCGAAATCCGGCTGGTGCAGGATTTCCTGAAAGTCCAGGAGGAGGAGATCGCGGGGAAAGTCATGACCGGGAACGTCGTCTACCAGGAGCTGGAAAAGGACCGCAACCGGACCGAGGCCGACCTGTCTGCGCAGATCGCCAAGGCGAAGGCGATCCGGGCGCAACTTTCGGCGCTCGACCGGGAGATCGCAGCCTTCGACCTCCTCGAGAAGGAGCATCAGGAACTCAGCCGGGAGAAGGCGGACAACGAAAAGAACTACAGGGCTTACCAGACGCGCGTCTCGGAGGCCCGGATCGCGGACGAAATGAACCGCCTGAAGATGTCGAATATCAGCACTATCCAGGAAGCGAACGTGCCCGTGAAACCCGTCAAGCCGAAAAGGGCGCTGAACATCGTCCTGGGGTTCATCCTCGGAGCGATCTCCGCGATGGGCGCCGCATTCTTCTCCGAGTTCGCGGCCCAGAGGTTCTCGACCCCGGAAAGCGCGGAGCGGTACCTGGGCGTGCCGGTCCTCACTTCCGTTTCCTTGAAGTATTAAGAGAAGCATCGATAGAGCCATGAAAAGGGATTCCTCATGATACCGGACGGATCAGCAACGGGTGAGACGCGACGGGAACTCGGCGACGGGGAACCGAAACCCCTCACGGTAGTGCCGACGCCCGGTTCGGTCGCCGACGGGCCGTTCGAGCTCAGTCCCGAATCCGAGCGGGAAATGGTGATCCTGTACAAGAATATCGAGAACCTGACGGAGGGGTTGTCCGGGAAGGTCATCCAGTTCATCGGCGCCCATGAAAAAGCCGGGGCTTCAACGGTCGCACGATCGTTCGCAGCCGCCGCGGCGTTCCGGTTCGGGAGAAAAACGATCCTCGTGGACGCCGCCTTCGACAAGCCGAGAGGCCAGGAGCCCTCCCCCCTCCCCGGCGAAACCGAACCCGTGAACCCGGGGAAGAACCTGCCCCCGGAAAAGCTTATCCAGAGGGTCGAAAACACCAGCCTGTTCCTCTGCACGATCCCCGCCCCCAGCGCAAATCCCTACAGGGAAATCCAGCACTCCGCCGCCGTCAAACTATGGGGGCTTCTGAAGAATCGGTTCGAACTGATCGTGGTGGATTCCGCTCCGGCGTCCGGGTCCGCCGAAGGGGTATCCCTCGCGTGCACGGCGGACGGCGTGGTCTTTGTGGTGGAAGCGGAAAGGACACGCCGCCCCGTCGCGAAGAATGGGCTCGACGCCATACGGAAAGCGGGGGGCAACGTCCTCGGCGTGGTATTCAACAAGCGCCGTTACTACATCCCCGAATCCATATACGGGAAGCTTTGAGCATGGAACCGCGGAGAAGACAAATCCTCCTCGATCTGCTCCGCCTCGGGGACCTTTCCGTGATGGCCGCCTGCTTCTTCCTCGCGGCCTCGTCGGTTTCCCTCACCATCCGGGAACTCTCCTTCATGGAATTCCTGGAGATGCGGATCAAGCTGAAGAACTTCCTCATCTTCCCCCTGTTCATGATGATGTGGTCCTTCGTCTTCTCCCGCTACCGGCTGTACGACTCGAGGAGACTCGCGACCTTGCGGGAGGACGTGATCGATATCCTCAAGGCGACCGCGCCGGGAACCTTGGGCATCGTGATGTTGGGAATCGTTTTCCGCATCGACCTGATCACGCCGAGGTTCGTGGCGGTATTCTTCGCCTCGAGTTCCGTCCTCACCGTCCTCTACCGGGTCGCCCTGAAGTTCACGCTGCGGAAAGTCCGTCTTTGGGGCCGGAACCTGCGGTTCATCGTATTCATCGGAACGAATCCCAGGGCGATCCGCGTCGCGGGGAACATGACGGCCAACCCCCATTTCGGATACCGCGTCCTGGGTTTCGCGGACGATGCGTGGACCGGGATGGACGCCTTCCTGAAGACCGGGTACCCTCTGGTCTCCGACCTGGCGGGCCTACCGGATTTCCTGAGAAAGCACGTCGTGGACGAGGTGTTCGTCTGCCTGCCCCTCAAGACGCGTTACGAGGGGGCGGCGCGGATCGTCGACCTTTGCGAGGAACAGGGGATCGTCGTCCGGATCCTTTCCGACTTCTTCAATCGCCGCGCCGCCGGTTCCATAACCGCCTCGTTCCAGAACGAGTCGCTGATCACCTTCCACAGAGGCGCGATGAACAGCTGGCCCGCCGCGGTCAAGCGCGGGATCGACGTCCTGATCTCGTCGGCTCTGCTCGCCGTCCTGTCGCCGCTTTTCCTCCTGGTGGCGGCGGTGATCTGGATCGATTCCCGGGGACCGGTCTTTTTCCACCAGGAAAGGATGGGGATCAACAAGCGGAAATTCCGTGTGCACAAATTCCGCACCATGGTGGAGGGCGCGGAAAAGCTGCAGGCGGAACTGGAGAACCTGAACGAGGCAGACGGGGCGGCGTTCAAGATCCGGAACGACCCGCGCATAACGGATGTCGGGCGATTCCTGAGGAAGACCAGCCTCGACGAACTGCCGCAGCTTTACAACGTGTTGAAGGGCGAGATGAGCCTCGTGGGCCCGAGACCCCTTCCGGTCCGGGATTACGAGGCGTTCGACCAGGACTGGCACCGGCGCCGCTTCAGCATCCGCCCGGGAATCACCTGCCTGTGGCAGGTCAACGGACGGAGCAACCTCAGTTTCGAGAACTGGATGGAGATGGACCTCCAATACATCGACCATTGGTCTTTGTGGCTCGATATAAAGATTCTGGTCAGGACGATCCCCGCCGTCCTCAAAGGGACCGGGGCGGCCTGACCCTCCGCGGGCGCGCCTCGGAACAACCATGCCGGTCCTCCTCTATCACCGCATCGCCGAACTGCCCCGGGAGGAAAACCCTTCGGGCCTGGCGGTCCCCCCCGCGGCTTTCGGCGCCCAGATGGACTTCCTGCGGAGACGCGGCTTCCGGTTCGCGCCCCTTTCGGAAATGACCGGCGCCGGAGGATCGCAAGGGAAAGCCGTCGCGGTCACCTTCGACGACGGGTACCTCGACTGCTACACCCAGGCCTTCCCCATCCTGAAGTCTTTCGGCATCCCGGCCGCCGTCTTCCTGGTCACCGACTTCGTGGGGAGGACGGATGGCTGGGAACCGGGGGGGGCCGTCCCGCTCATGGGCCGTTCCCACTTGCGGGAGATGGCCGCCTCCGGGATCTCCTTCCAGAGCCACACCCGCACGCACCCGGACCTGAGGATGCTGCCCGACGACTCCGTGCTGCGGGAGCTTGCGGGCTCCAGGGAGGCGATCCGCGACATGATCGGGACCCCCGCGGATCACCTGGCGTATCCCTACGGCCGGTTCGACGCCAGGGTCCGCCGGCTGGCCGAAAAGGCCGGGTTCCGTTGGGGCTGGGCCGCGGGGATGGCGGACGATGGCCTGTTCTCCCGGGAGCGGATGCAGATCGTCGCCGGCGACGGTCCGCTGCGGTTCGCCGTAAAAGCGGGAAGGTGGGGGGGATGGATTCGATCCTTTCGAAGGCCTTGACACAGACGACCGTCCTTTCCCCTCCGACTCCAGGCGAATCCTCGGGCAGGATGCGCGTCCTGATCGTCGTCGCCGTCTGCAACCCTTACTCCGGCTCCGAGGCAGGGTGCGGCTGGAAGCGCGTCCGCGAAACCGCGAAGCACTGCGACGTCTGGGCGATCTGCGGTGAAGGCGGTGAATCCGTCAGGCGTTGGCTGTCCGAAAACGGCGATATCCCGTCTCTCCAGTTCAGGTTCCTGCCCCCCACGGCGCCGGAAAGAACCTTGTTGCGGACGACGGGCATGTTGTACGTGGGCTACAACCTCTGGCAGCGACGTGCTTACCGTATCGCCCGCGCCCTTCACGAAAAAATCGGCTTCGACATCGTCCACCAGGCAACGCTGAGCTCATACAGGGAACCCGGATACCTGTGGAAGCTCGGCGTGCCTTTCGTCTGGGGTCCCGTCGGTGGCCTGGAGAACTATCCCTGGCGATTCCTCCCTTCGGCGGGAATGACCGGGGGATGGTTCGAAGGAGCCCGGGGCGTTGCGAACTTTCTGCAGTCCCGTTTCGATGGCCGGGTCCGGAAGGCCGCCCGCAGGGCCGCCGCCGTTTTCACGGTGAACGACCGGGGGAGGGAGCACTTCAGGAATTATTACGGCGTCGAGACGATACCCATGCTCGATCTGGGTACGTCCGGGATCGCGACACAGCCACCGCCGCGCGGAGGACGCAAGGGGCCCTTGCGGATCCTGTGGATCAGTTCGTTCCTTCACTGCAAGGCGTTCCATCTGCTGGTCGAGGCACTGCGGGGCCTCCCCGGCGAGTTTCCATACGAGTTGAGGGTCTGCGGGGGCGGCCCTCTGGAAAAGCGGTGGCGCCGGAAAGCGACTTCCGCCGGAATCGACGCCCGCTGCCGGTGGATGGGATGGATCGACCCGGCGGAAGTGATGCGGCAATACGATTGGGCCGACGTTCTCGTGTTCACCAGCCTCCGGGATGCGTGCGGTTCCGTCGTCCCGGAAGCGCTCGACCACGGTCTCCCGGTCATTTGCCTGGACTCCAACGGTGCATCGGATGTCTTGACGACGGCCTGCGGCATCAAGGTCCCCGCGACGACACCCCGGGAAACCATAAAGGGTATTCGGGACGCCATCGTTGCCGTCGAAGGCAACCGGGACACCCTCGACACATGGAGCGCGGGAGCGGTCGGCAGGGCGCGGCTGTTCGACTGGCCGCGAAAGATCGAGGAAACTGTACGTGTCTACAGGGATGTCCTGCCGGGGAACAGGCACGGAAACGCCGGACGCTCCCCGGGCAGGGAGCCTTATGACGAACTCCACGGATAACCGCACCGCCTCGATCCTCTCCTCCGCGGCGGCGGAGAGGACCCGCTCGGCCTTCGGCGCGATCTCCGGCCCCTCGGCCAGGAAAGGGGCCGCAACGCTGGCAGACCAAGCGATCGTCAGCGGAACCAATTTCCTGGCCGGGGTGGCCGTCGGCCGATACTGCACGACCGGGGAGTTCGGCCTTTACACGCTATGCTTCAGCCTCCTGGTGCTGGTCATGAACATCCAGAACGCGCTCATCGCCACGCCGTACATCGTATTCTCTCCGCGTCTTAGCGGGGAGGAACTGGAGGGCGCCAACTCCCGCTCCCTGGTCCACCAAGTCTGGTTTTCCGGCCTCGTGGCGGCCGGGCTGTTCCTCGCCGGGGCTGTGCTTCCCGCCGGGCTCGGTCCTGCGGGCATGTCCGCGGTCCTCTACTCGATGGGCGCCGTTATCCCGTTCCTGCTCTTCCGGGAGTACACCAGGCAAGTCAGCTTCGCGTGGCTCCGGCCGGACTCCGCGTTCCTGGCGGACCTGGCGGTAGCAGCCGTCTTCCTCGGGGGGATTTATCTGCTGGTGGACCGCGGCGTGCTCTCAGCCGCACGAACGTTCATCGTTTCGGGCGCAGCCTGCGCCCTGGCGGCCGCGGGGTGGTTTCTACGATACCGGCGGAGATTCCCCTTCTGCGGAGATCGCCGCCCCCCCCTGGATTTCCGCCGGGAATGGGAATTCGGGAAATGGCCCTTGGCAGGGGGGATCACGTACCTGGCTGGCTCGCAGCTTTATCTTTGGACTCTCGCCGGGTTCCACGGAACCTCCGCGACCGGCATGCTGTCGGCCTGCGCAAGCGCGGTCTACCTGGCGAATCCCTTCATCATAGGAATAGGGAACTTCCTCTGTCCGAGAATAATGCATGCATACGGGGGCAGCGACGCACCCGGGGCGCGCAGGATCGTTCGGACCGGGATCGCAATCGTGGCGGGGGTCCTAGGCCCCTTCTGCCTCCTCCTGATGACCTTCGGAGACACCGTCGTCCAGACGATATACGGAGCGAAGTACGCAGGGTACGGCTTGGCAGTGGGGCTGCTGGCGCTATCTCAACTCGTCGAAACGATCACCTTGCCTCTCGGATTCGAACTGTATGCCGTCGGGCGGCCGGACGTTTCGTTCCGAAGCAATGCCGCGGCGCTAATCGTCACAGTTACGGCGGGGGTGCCGCTCACGATGCGATACAAGGTCGTCGGGGCGGCCGTCGGCCTGCTCGCAGCAAGCGTCGCATCGTCCGCGTACCGCTGGGCAATGCATAAAAGGCATATTCCCGGCAGCGGGCCGGGGAATGGACGAATGGCATGATCGCGCCGACCGAAAACCGGGAGCGGCGCTGGGCGATCCTTGTCCTGCTCGTCGCCGTTTTCCTGCTCATCCAGTATTCACCGAGCGATCCGGCTCTTGAGGAGGATTTCGACCTTTCTTCCCTCGATCCCCTCCAGGCGATCGCGACGGGGACCCTGCACCGGCAACTCGCGATGGTGACGTTGGGATTTCTGGGGATCTTCGGCGTACCGGGATGGCCGAGGAACCCGCTGGAAGTCCGGTCGTTCCTCGGGTGGGTCATCCTATTCTTCCTGCTCTGGGTACTCCTGAGCCTCCTATGGGCGGAAAGCAGAGGGCTGGCGTTCCGGAGGATCGCAGCTTTCGGGATGATCTGCCTGGGCGCCCTGGCGTTCATTCGGCATTACACCATTGAGGATCTCCCCGTATTCGCCTTTGCCGCAACGGGAACGTACCTGCTCGCCGGGTTGCTGTTCGAGGCCTGGACGGGGGCGTTCCGCCCATCCCTGGCGACATACAGATTCTCCGGATTGATGCACCCGAATAGCCAGGCGATCCAGGGCGCCGTCTTCCTTTTCGCCTCTATCGCCATTTCCCGGGACCCGCGGTTCGCGCGTTGGCGGCCATGGTTGCGGATCCTGCCGGCCCTCGCCCTCGTACTGCTGTTCCTTACGAAATCAAGGACGACCTTCGTAAGCTCCCTCGCATCCGTCGGCCTTTTCGCAGCCCTTTCGCTCACCACCCCCCGTAAACTGGCCCTGCTCTTGAGTTGCGCGTGGTTAGCCTGCCTCGCCCTCCTGTTCCTGCCTGCAGACGCGATCGTGCCGGTCCTGTTCAAACCTTTGTTCCTCGGGAGGGAATATTCCGATATCCATACGCTGACCGGCCGCGTCGACATCTGGAGGCAATCCCTCGCGTTCGCCTGGCAGCGGCCGTTCCTCGGGTACGGCTTCGGCTGCTTCTGGACCGAAAATCGTATCCTCGATTTCCACGAGGTCGCCGGTTGGCCCGCCACGCACGCCCATTCCGCTTACATCGACCTCTGGCTCGGCCTGGGGCTGGCCGGTGTTGTCTCATATGTACTGATCATGTGCGAGGGCGTCCGGAGAGCAATCGCCCTGCGCCGCGTCGAAGGCGGCCGCGATCTTGATTTCGTGCTCCTCCTGTTCGTTTACACCCTTTTGAACGGGGCGTTGGAAACGGTTCTTCCGTATCCCGGGACATTGACCTTCCTCGTGTTCTCCGCACTGGGCTTCCTGGCCTTCCGGCCACCCGGCGAGCGGGTTGCGGCGTGAAAAAAATGGGGGAAACGAGGATCAGCGTCGTGGTGGCGACCTACAACCGCGCGGCACTGCTGGAGAAAGCCCTGGAGACGTTGACCCGCCAGGAAACGCACGGCGCTTTTTCCTATGAAATAGTCGCTGTCGACAATGCCTCGACCGACGACACGCGGGAGACCTTGGATAGAATCGCCCGAAAATCCGCGGTGCCGATGAAGTGCGCCTCAGAGGGAACCCAGGGGATCGCGTACGCAAGGAACCGGGGGGTGGCTGAATCCTCCGGGGAGTGGATCGCCTTTTTTGACGACGACCAGACCGCGCTGCCCAACTGGCTCCATGAGCTTCATAGGCTCGCAACGAACGCCGGGGTCGAATGCGTCGGAGGTCGCGTTCTCTTGTCCCTCCCTCCCGGTTTTTCGGGGACGCTCCCCCCTGCCGCACGCGCCCTCCTCGGCGAAACCTTCCATGGCGACAAACCGGCTCCGCTCCGGCCCGGGAAGCTCCCGGGGACAGGGAACGTCCTCATAAAGCGCTCCGTATTCGATTCCATTGGGCTTTTCGACACCGATTTCTCCGGCGGTTGCGAGGATGCGGATTTCTTCCGAAGAATGCGACGGGCGAATTACCCGATCTGGTACGCGCCAAACGCCCTGGCTTTCCACGCGCCTCCGCCCTACCGCTTCGAGTCGGCCTACCTCCTCCGCTCCGCGGAACGGCAGGGAGCCAACTATGCCCGCCTGGACCGCAAGGAAGGGGGCAGCACAAGGACTTTTCTCTGCTGCTTCGCAAGGATCGGGCAGGCGCTCGTCCTCCATCTTCCCGAAATGTTATGGACCCGGCTCCACGGGAACGGCGAGGCCTGGCTAGACCGCCGCCTGATGCTGGGCAAGACTGTCGGATACGCGCGCGGCGCCCTTCGTCTTCAATTTCCGAAACGATTCCCGCAAGCAGACTACTTTTCGCCGCTGGACTACCGGAATGATGAAAAACTCGCTGGAGAGGGCCGCACTTCGAGCTGAAGCGTTATGGATATTCTCTACGTAAGCAACCTCTATCCGCCCTCCATCGGAGGGGCGCAGGTCCACCTGCACCAACTCGCGAAGACCGTCCGGCGAACCGGAAACAACGTGAACGTGTTGACGATGACCAACCGCTCTCGGAAGGATTGGCTCCGCTTGAGCACGGTGTGCTCCGAAAGGGAATCCCGCCATGAATATGAGGGAATCGACGTCTGGAGGATAGGCTTCACCGGGAAAACCCGCCTTCGCATGGCTCCGTGGGCGCTGGCCTATTACGCCCTGATGAAGACCTCCGTCCGTCGGATCTCCTCCCTTATTGCGCCTTATCTGGAACAGGGGACCCCCGTGCCCTCCATCGTCCATGCATCGCGAATCGGCAGGGAATTCCTGGTGCGGGCCGCCCTCGATTTCGCCCACAGGCGCGACGTGCCTTTCGTCCTTACCCCGAACCACCATGCCCGCTGGAAAGGATTTCTTTATCGTGAATACTGCCGGGTCTACAGGGAGGCGGATGCCGTCATCGCCCTGACCCCCTTCGAGAAAAGGATTCTCGCGACGGATTGCGGGGTCCGGGAGGAACGGATCCACGTCCTGGGGGTCGGACCGCTCCTTTCCGAAACCTTCTCCGAGGAATCTTTCCGGAGCGCCCACGGGGTGAAAGGGCGGTTTGTCCTGTTCCTGGGCCAGCAACTGCCGTACAAGGGGATCGGTTCCATACTCCGGTCCGCCCCGCGCGTTTGGAAGGACCACCCGGACGTTTTCTTCGTCTTCGTGGGTCCCCGGACGCCATACTCCCGCGCGTTGTTCCGAACGGTCAAGGATCCCAGGATCGTTGACGTAGGGCCCGTCGACCTGGAAATGAAAACCGCCGCACTGTCGTCCTGCGAGCTCCTGTGCGTCCCTTCGACCCAGGAAAGCTTCGGCGGCGTCTTCCTCGAGGCATGGTCGCTCGGCAAACCAGTCATCGGGGGAAGGATCGGTGCGGTCGCGTCGGTAATCGAAGACGGGGAGGACGGACTGCTCTCTTCCCAGGAACCGGGGGAGCTTGCCCGCCTGATCTCCTCCCTCCTTTCGGCCCCCGAGGAGTGCCGGGCGATGGGAGCGATGGGGCGCAGGAAAACACGGGAAAAATATTCCTGGGAGGCCATCGGGGAAAAGACCCTGGAAATCTATCAGGCCCTTCTTGGCGGAAGTCACGGAAGAACCGGCCCGGAGATCGCGCCTTGACGGTCCCGCCCCCGGTCGGGAAACGCGACGTCCTCGGCGTCATGATCAGCGTGACCACTTACGAGGAAACCGTGGATTATGTCTGCGCAGCGGCATCCCGGAAGGAGGGAGGAATCGTGACCTGCCTCCCGGTGCATGGCGTCGTGACGGCAAACCGGAACCATTGCTTGAGAAACAAGATCAACGGGTTCGACTTCGCCACCCCGGACGGCCAGCCGGTCCGCTGGGCGCTGAACCTTCTGCACGGCGCCAAATTGAAGAACCGGGTCTATGGGCCGGAACTCATGGCGAGGATCTGCCGGAGGGCGGCGGAGGAGGGCATTGCCATCTACCTTTACGGCAGCCATCCGCAGGTGCTTGAAAAGCTAGCGGAGAACCTGACGGAAAAATTCCCTTCCCTGCGGATTGCAGGTCGGGAATCCCCTCCGTTCCGGCCGCTGACCGCCGTTGAAGACAAGGAGACCGTAGAAAGGATCAAGGCAAGCGGCGCAGGGATCCTGTTTCTCGGGCTGGGGTGCCCGAAACAGGACGAATTCGCCCACGATCACCGCAACTCGGTACCCTGCGTTCAAGTCTGCGTCGGCGCCGCGTTCGACTTCATCGCAGGAAGCAAGAAGACGGCCCCGGCATGGATGCAGCGACACGGGCTCGAGTGGCTTTTCCGATTAACGCAGGAACCCGGCAGATTATGGAAAAGGTACCTGTACACCAATACCTTTTTCTTATGGAAAATCCTGCTGGAAATATTAAATAGAGATTTGAAGTAGCATCACGCTGTCGGAGCGGAGGGTTTATGGAAAAATTACACATATACGCCAATAAAATTCACTGGAATATAAAAGAATTCGGCATAAAAGGAGCAATTCTTAAAATTTTTTCCAGATTATTCAAGGAAATATTCAAAAGATCCGAGCACGTTTTCTATTATAAACTGTCATCTTTTCCTGATAATAATCCAATGATCCCTTCGAACATGGAACTCCAGACGTTCGCGAATATTCAAGATATCCCGGAAAACCCCATGAATTCCCTGAAAAATTTCGTCAGGAAGAAAGGCATGAAGGAGGATTACGTAAATTATTACGTTGGAAAAATTCTAGATTGCTTCAAGGACGGCGCAGTAATGCACGCCTTGTTGGTGGATAACGAAATCGCCACATATTACTGGTCGATCGCGGCGGAAGGCAATTACGACCGATATTTTCCATACTTTCCTCTACTTCCAGAAGACGTTGTGAATTTCGGGTCCTTCACGCTGCCTCGTTATCGCGGGCGGGGATTCGTGGCGATCCTGTCCTCTCACGTAGCGGAACACCACAGAAAGAACGGAAAAACAAGGATGTACGCGACCTGCAAGATATGGAACACATCCAGCCGCCAGAGCATCCTCAAGTCGGGATTCGAGGAGGTCGCTATGGCGCAAAGAATCGGTGCATTCGGGAAAAACATCGTCATATGGACGAAAACGGGAAGACGTTAACGCATGGACCGTTTCGCCATGCTTCATCGAGGTAGCGGATCGTCCCCCTTCACGGCGGAGGTTGATCACGTCGGACGGGACGAATGGTCTGCCCTGCTTCGGCGATTCGACGACGCCCATATCGTCCAGACCTGGGACTTTGCCGGAGCGATCGCCCCGCACCACCGGGTGAGCCGCCTCGTGCTGAGAAAAGACCGCAAAGCGGTCGCACTCGCGCAAATCCGCGTCATGACCGTCCCCCTGATTTCCCGAGGCATCGCCCAGGTATCGTTCGGCCCCCTCTGGCGAAGAAGAGGGTCCCCTCCCGACCGGAGGGTATTCGAAGCCGCGGTCGCCGCTCTGCGGGAAGAGTACGTACTTCGTAGAAGACTGCACCTGAGGCTTTTCCCTTACATGTTCTGCGGCGAGATCGACGACTCCGTGGGCACCTTTGCCTGTCTCGGTTTCGAAAAATCGATCGATTCCAGCGGGACGCGGACCATTGTTTTGGACTTGTCCAAGCCGCCTGGGGACATCCGGAATGCGTTTGATAAGGACATGCGGAGGCGCCTCAAACGCGCCGAGGAGAGTACGCTGGAAATCCGACATGGTACTTCCCTGGAAATGTTCGAAGCATTGGGCCGCATCTACCAAGAAATGCTCTTCCGGAAGGGATTGGAACCGGCCATCAATCTGCGTCGGTGGGCGAACCTGCAGGCTGCCCTTCCCGAAACGGACAAGCCGTCCGTGTTCCTGGTTTATGCGAAAGGGGAAGCCGTCTCGGGGATGGCGGTTTCCTTCCTCGGAGATACTGGATATACGATCCTGGCGGCAACCACGGAGACCGCATTGAGGTGCAATGCCTCCCACCTCATGTGGTGGCAGGCGATCTCCCGGAGCAAGGATATGGGTTGCAGGCGCTACGACCTGGTGGGCATCGATCCCGAACAGAACCCGGGAACGTACAATTTCAAGAAGCAATTCTGTGGAACGGAGGTTTCCCTCGCAGGACTCTTCGAGAACTGCGACAGCGCTGCGAGCGCGATCCTCGTCCGCCTTGGCGTTCCGATAAAGAACATGGCCGAGAGATGGACCGGAATCTATAGGAAATGGCGCGGCAGGTCCGCTATCTTGCGGTTCCCCGGGTCCACTCCATCATCCTGACGTCGGACCCGTCCCGGACGCCCGCAACACCGACAGCGGGAGATCCAGCCTTTAGGGAATAATCTCCCCGTGCCGGGTCTCTCCAGAGAGGATCCGCAACCAAGGATCCCGCATCGTTCCCGGTATCTCTTGCGAAGCGCCGGAGATCCGTGTAGTTGACCCCATAACCGGTATTCCCCGTCCAGGCGATCTTCGGTCTTCCCCCGGTTCCGGGCCAGTACAGGTTGTTGTCGATGACGTTTCCTTTCGCCGCGTCCGGACGGTTGTACACCACCAGATCCGCCGAACGGCTATTTCCGATGATATTGTTGCAGACCCGGTTGTTCCCGAGGATCGGGTGTTCCCCCCTCGGCATGCCGTGGAGCACGATGCCGAACCCGTTTTCATCCAGGGTGTTCCCGTCGACGATCACGCCGCTGGAGGCGGAAACATAGATCCCCTGGTAACGGTTTTTGGTGACCAGGTTGCCCGAAATCGCCGCATCGTCCGAGATCTCGACCACGATCCCCACGAGGTTTCCGGATGAGTTCGACCCTTCGATCCGGACGTATCTGCAGAACGCATCGACCCAGATCCCTGCCCCGCGATTGGATAATGCTTTGTGTCGAAGGATCTCTATGCCGTTGCACGAGACCGCGGCCTTGATGCCTCCATGTTGCCAGCCGAGTTCGAAATTCCTGGTATTGTTGAAGCTGGTCTCGTTGCCTTCCAGGCGTATCGTCTGAGGTCCCCGATCCGGGACGGGTCTCCAGAGGTGCTGTTCGCCCGATCCGTTGAGATTGATCCCCACGTTCCCGTTGTGATTCGCCACGCAATCCGATATCGAGTGCCTTTCCCCCGTCACGGCGATCCCGGCAAAATCCCCATGTGTGAACGAGCATCTCTTGACAACCCAGGATTTGCCCCATACGTTCGCAATTCCGAGCAACACCCCCCTGGATGTGGCGTTGGAGTGCGAGAAGTTCAATCCCTCGATGTGGATGAAACTCCTTTCCCGGGGAGGAACCAGAACATCGAGCACCGACGCCTCCATCGTATGCCGGTTTGGGTCCGACCCGTCGGGGAGCCATGCGAAGAGGGCCTTCGACGATGGATCAAAGTGGAACGAGCCGGCGCGCATGTCGCGGAGATCCTTCCCCACCGGGGGCAGGATCGGCTTCCCTTCGAACAGGATCGTGTTGAAGGGGCAGTTGACGCCGATCTGCCGGAGGGGGAGGCCGTCGGCGAACAGCTGCTGGCTGTTGACGGGCCAGGAATCCTTCTTCCAGATGTTCCCCGAATGACGGGTCCACCCGGTCACCACCTCCGATCCCTTGACTTCGACCCTGGAACCGGAATGCGCCCGGAGGGAGATCGGCTTCCCCGGCCCCGTTCCGTCGCGCGGAAAAACGATCATCTCGCGATAAGTCCCCTGATGGACCCATACGGTGTCTCCCGGGAACGCCTTCGCCAAGGCGGAGGAGATGGTCTTCATCGGCAGATCGGGGCGGGAACCCGGGTTGGAATCGCTTGCCCGGGGATGCCTGTTGTCCACGTGGAACCCGGCCGCGCGCGCCAACCCCGCGGCGGACAGGGAAAAGAGCGCGACCAGTATCGCGGAGAGCCCGGCCGCCAGGATCCGCCGGGCAGTCGCGGCGTTACCGCGTCGAGGAGGTCGAGTGGGAATCCAGCCCGGTTTCCCGGGCGAAGATTGCGAGATCGGTGTAGTTCGGGAAATAGGATTCCGTGGTCGTCCAGGCGATGGAGACCTTGCCGGTCTCCCGGACGTAGCTGTTGTAATCGGATGTGTTGCCCGTGGCCAGGACCGGATCATGGAATATCACCAGGTCGAGGAGTTCGTTCCCGCTAATAAGGTTATTACCGACATGGTTGTTCTTCAACGTCGGATGCTCCGCGCGGGGCATCCCGTGCAGAACGATCCCTGCCTTGTTCCCGCTGACCCGGTTCCGGAGCACACTCACGTTGTCGGACGCGGAAACCATTATCCCATAATATGTATTTGCGTCCGCGATACTGTCGGAGATCACGGAATTGTCGGAGATTTCCACCGCTATCCCCGCTCCCTTGTTCCGGCTCGCCTCGCTCCCGTCGACAACGATGTTTCTCGATCCACCATCGAACCAGATCCCTGGTCCCCCGTTGTCCAGTGCCTTCTGGCCGATGACCTGGACGTCGTTGCACCCGACCCCCTTCATCCCCCCTGCCTGCCATTCCGGTGCGAAGTCCCTGTAATTGTTCCCCGTGGCCGTGTTCCCATCGAATAAAATTTGTTGCGGGGGGCTGCCCTGGTAGGGCTGATAGCCGTGCGAGGCGTCGGAGCCGTTCACCAGGATGCCTATGTTCCCGTTGTTGCGGAAGACGTTCGATTCTATCCTGTGGCCCGCGCCGGTCACCGAGATTCCCGCGAAATCGCCGTACTCGAAAGTATTGGAAGAAATGGTCCACGATCTTCCGGCAACGTTCACGATGCCCAGGGACAACGCTTCCGACGTCAGGTTGGAATGGCTGAAACTCAGGCCGCGAAGCACGATGTAATTCAGCCTCTCGTCGTGCGGGATGACCCACTTCCGCACCGAGGCTTCGACGGTATGGTCAAGGGGGCTGGAATCGTCCTTCGTCCGGATGTAGAGGCATTTCGCCCCGGCGTCGTACCAGAAGGATCCCGCCGTCATATCGGAGATTCCGGAACCGACAGAGGGAAGGATCGGGGTTACGCCAAAGGCCAGGGCGTGGAAGGGGCTGCCCGCCCCGATCTGCTGAAGCGGCAGTCCGTCGACGAACACCTGCTGACTGTTGACCTGCCAGCCAGTCTTTTTCCAGATCGCCCCGGAATGAGATTCCCAACCGGTCACCACGTCCGATCCTTTGATCCGTACGTCCGCTCCAGGCACCGCCTCCAGGGAGATCGCATGGGAAGAGCCGGTCCCTCCCCTGGGAAAAAGCAATTCCTCCCGATATGTCCCGGCCCGGATGCCGATCCGGTCGCCGGGCATGGCGCGTTCCAATGCGCATGAAACGGTCTTGAAAGGGAAATCCGAGGTGCCGGGGTTCGCGTCGTTTCCGTTGGAGGCGCTCACATAATAGTTGAAACCGGAATCCGTCGGTCCCGGAATCTCCCCCGTTCCCGTATCCAGCGTAGCCTCTGAAATCCCCGTGCCGCCTCCCCCGCAACCGGAAAACATCAAGAGGAAATGGACGATAACGGTCCAGCTGGCGATCGCTCGAAATTTTCCGGACCAACAAAGAAATCGCATCCTGTCTCTCCCAAGACAGGAAGAGCATTATCCATGCCATGGGCCGGACAGGAACATCGCCGGAAATATTGTTTAAATTTCATTTAGATACGAATCAATATCGACCATATAAAATGAACGGAAAATCCTCCGGGCTTACAAATTTCGCTGGACGCATCCGTTATTTCGATTTTGTAACCCGAGCAATCAGGCCATGGCTGCGTTCTCGACCCGAGTTCCCTTTCTTGCGATCTCCCGCATGTGGGTTGGCTTGGAGGGAAAGTCGCTGCCGCCTGACCGGGCCGTCTGGCTCGCGCCCGCCCGCCGGCGCCCGCGCCGCGCGCCTGGGAGGCGCTATCCGGGCTTCTTGAGGGGAAACACGCGGGTCGTGCCGGCCGCGAACTC
>CAZTFC010000037.1:0-25770 GCA_964612075.1 uncultured bacterium | reverse complement strand
CGGTTGGAAATGAGAAACACAATGGGTGTGAAAACGTGTAAAACCGTGTAAAACGTCCGCCTGGAAGCCTTCCGCAAGTTGCTGATTATACAGCGATAATATTCAGAGAGCTTGTTTCCTCCGGTTCTTGAGGGGGTGGTGGGGAAACCCGTGCGGGTTCAAATCCCGCCTTCGGCACCAGAAAATGACCAGGGGGCTCGGCGAAAGCTGAAGCCCCTTTTTCATTTTCTGGAGCTCATGCGGGATTTGAACTCCAAGCCGCCGCCGACCGAGCAGGGAGGAAAAGCGGCCATGGATGGCCGCGGAAGGCGGCGCGGCCGCCGGCGGAGCGAAGGCATGGAGGCCTGAGCGCGAGCCGGTCAAATCCCGCCTTCGGCACCATGATGAACCCAAGGGACCTCGGAATAAATCCGCAGGTCCCTTTCATTTCGTCAAGAAACGGCTGCATCCCTTGCTTGTTTATGTCGAACATGGCATTATTCAGTCATGGTGTGAAATATTCATACCGATTGCCGGATTCGCGAGGAGGCTGGCATATGGGTGAAGCCGTAAAGAAGACGATATCCCTCCCGCCCGATTTGGCCGAGGATGCGGAACGAGTTGCCCGCGAGGAGGGCAAGACCTTGAGCGCCGTGATCCAGGACGCGCTAAGGGCGGCGAGGCGGCAGCGTCTTCGCGGGGAGTGGAAATCCGCACAAGGGTACTGGAGCGCCAGGGCTCGCGAGAAAGGCCTGCTGAAGGAGGAAGATCTCGACCGGTTCCTTCGCCGGCGATGAAGGTTGTTTTCGATTCGAACATCCTTCTCTCGGCCCTGCTTTTTCCCGGCGGCCGCGCCGATGCCGCGGTTTCGAAAATACTCGACGGCGTCGACGACCTTGTCATTTCACGCCCCATAATCGAAGAAGTCCTTACCGTGTTGGCGACGAAGTTTTCTCGGGAAAGGGAAGAACTGAGCCGCGTAGCGGTCCTGCTTGGGGAGATGGGAGAGATTGTGGAGCCAACTGTAGGTATGGACGTCTTCCGGGACGAACCGGACAACCGGATCCTCGAATGTGCCGTGGAAGGGAAGGCGGAGGCGATCGTTACGGGCGACAAGGCGATGCTGGCCATCGGGGAATATGAAGGCATCCGGCTGATCACGCTGGCCGATTATCTCAAGGAGGCGGGAAGGCGCAGATAATCGCCAGGAGATATTTCCGGGAATATAAAGAGTATTTATTTGGCCTGTCGGGTTGCCAAGCCGGAAATCGCGATTAAGAAGAATGCAGGTTGTCGGGTCCTCCTTCCCTCCGGCCCAATCCTTCGGCAATCAACGAAACGACCAGGGTGTTCAGGCTCACTCCTTCTTTCTCCGCTTTTGCGGCGAGCTTGGCATGCATGCTCTTCGGGACCCGCTGGACCCACTTTCCACTTAGTCCCGTCGAGGGAGCAGGGACCGGATCTTTGAACTCCTTTGCGGTGGCCAGCCAGGAACGAAGCGCGTCGGAAGCGTTCTCCACCGCTTCCCCGATCGTTTCACCATCGGCGATGCAGCCGGGAAGATCCGGGAATTCAACCAGCCAGCCTCCTCCCTCGGACTTCGAAAGGCGGCGGATCGTGATGGGGTAATCAATCTTTTTCATGGGTCACCTCGTCAATCAGTTCCAGAAACATTTTCACGTAAATTGGTTTGATGGGTTTCTGGGCTGGGGCGGTAAGCTTGGCTCCGGATGGATGGCGGAATGTCACGTGACTGGTCCCTGGCTGCCGATGCTCGATGTTGTGTCTGGCGGCGACGGTCTTCAGATCCTCGATCCTCCAGCCCGAAGGGTTGTTCCGCATCTTGCCGAGAATCTTCTCCGCCGCCGTCATGGAAAAATAGTATCACCTGCAATACTATTATTCAAGGGTAGAATGGACCTTGCTGTCGTTGGAAATCCGTTGGAAATCAGAAACACAATCAGTGTGAAAACGTGTAAAAGCGTGTTAAATAGGCGATTTATCGCACCTGTTGTCAACCGGCTTTCGATATTGACCCACATAGGCATTGCATCTTGACCCGGGAAAAACAAGGAATCTTGAAATAACTCCGGGCAGTTCCGTTCGAGAAGGATGGGTCGCGTTTCGATGCCTAAACCGCCCCCGGGCGGGTCATTCTTCGATGCCGATCGACAAATATGGTTCGAAACCCCATTTCCCCGCGGGAATCCCAACAATAGGGCTTCGGAACCGGTTGCCTTGCGGGAGGGGACGTGCCCGGCGCAATCGAGCGGAGAAAGAGGGGGTTGTCCTGGGCGATCATGCTGTGCGCGGCGGTTTCCCTGGTTCCCGTGGGCGTCGCGTGGGGCAAGGATCCGGTGACGATCGAGCTCCGGGGGCTGGAAGGGAAGGCGAAGGAAAACGCGGAGGCGGCACTTGCGCTCCCTCCCGGCCTGGTTCGCGACGGGAAGGTCGATCGGTACTGGCTGAACCGCCTTGCCGATCGGTCGCCGGACAAGGTCCGCGAGGCGCTCGAGCCGTTCGGCTATTACGACGCGGCCGTGGCAACGCAGATCGAGGAGCCGGAGGAGGGGAAGTATCGGCTCGTCGTCACGGTGGATCCCGGGGAGCCGGTTCGGGTCACCTCGGTCGACGTGCGCCTCACCGGGGCGGGGGCGGATGAGGCGCTGCTGCGCCGACTCGTAGGCGACTTCCCCCTCAAGAAGGGAGACGCCCTGCGGCAGGACGTATACGAACGGACGAAGGGCGCTCTGCAGGCGCGGGCGCAGGATCTGGGATATCTCGATGCCGATTTCGCCGTGCACGCCATCCGGGTGAACCGCGCGGCCCGCAGCGCAGGGATCGACCTGGAGCTTGCCACCGGCCCGAGATATTATTTCGACGGCGTGACGCTTGAGGGCGCCTCCGAATACCCGGACCGCTTCCTGCGCCGGTACCTGGCGTTCAGGCCGGGCGAGCCGTTTTCGTACGCCAAGCTCGGGGAGACCCAACTCAACTTCGGGAACTCGGATCGCTTCAAGGAGGTGATCGTCACGCCGCGAAAGGAGGCGGCGAGGGACCGGGAAGTTCCCGTGGACATCCGGCTGACGCCCTCGCCGCCGAAGCGCCTTCGGCCGGGCGTCGGGTACGGCACCGACACGGGCGCGCGGATCTCCCTGAACTATCGGGATGTCAACCTCTGGCACAAGGGGCACGAGCTCCAGGGGGAGTTCTCCCTCGCGCAGCGCCGCCAGGCAGCCGTGGGGAAGTATATCCTGCCCGACCGGCGCACGGTCTCAAGCTATACGTCGCTGGACCTGGGGCTCTTGCGGGAGGACGTGGACACCTACTTGACGCGCTCCGTTTTCACGGGGCTGGAGCGGGTGCGCGACTTCGGCGGCGGCAGGAAGGGGTCGCTGTACCTCCGGCTGCTCTACGAGCGGTACACGATCGGATCGGAGGATAACACGTCTTTCGTCGTCCTTCCCGGAGCGCGCTATTCCCGGAGGCGCTTCAGCGGAAGCGAGGTCCGCCCGGCGAAGGGATACCGGTTCGATCTCGAGGCGCGCGGGTCGCCTCGCGCGCTGGGGTCGGATACCGAATTCATCCAGCTCCTGGCGTCGGGCAACCTCCTGGTCCCCCTTCCCTTCCGACTCTCCGTGCTCTCCCGGATCGACGCGGGGTACACCGAAGAGAACGGCCCGTGGGAGAGAGTCCCCGTGTCGCTGCGCTTCTTCGCCGGAGGCGACCACAGCGTCCGCGGGTACGCGTACCAGTCCCTGGGTCCCGCGGATGACGCCGGCAAGGTGATCGGCGGCAGGCATCTGCTGGTCGGAAGCGTGGAGGTGGAGCGGGCGCTGCGGGAGGATTGGGGCGTCGCCGTCTTCTTCGACGCCGGGAACGCATTCGACTCCTATTCGCGCCTGCGGCTCTTCGAGGGGGCGGGGATCGGCGTGCGGTACTACACTTTGATCGGCCCGATCGGATTGGATCTGGCGCGCCAGCTCAATGTGGAGGACCCGGCCTATCGCGTCCACGTGAGCGTGGGGCTTTCGTTTTGAGCGCGCTTCGAAAGCATTGGCTGGCGGCGCTGCTCCTGGCGTCGGCGACGGCGGTCGCGGCGGCGGGCGTGTGGCTGCTTGGCACCGCGAGCGGCGCCCGCTGGATCCTCGGCGAGATCTCCCGGTACACTTCGCTGCGCATCGACGCCGCAGGCGTGAACGGGCACCTGGCGGGAGACCTGCGGCTGCGCTCGGTCTCCGCCCGCTGGCCTTCCGGGGAGGCGACGATCGACGGGATACGACTCCGGTGGAGCCCGTCTGCGCTCCTGCGCGGCGAGGTCTCCGTCGACCGGTTGGCCGCGGAAGGCATTTCGGCGACGCTTCACCCGCGGGAGGAAGCCGCCCCCGGCGAGCCGTTCGAGCTCCGGTGGCCTTACGTTTCCGGTCTGCCGGCGCGGATCTCCGCGCGGATCCGGTCGCTGCGCGTCGCCGGGCTTTCGATCCGGCGCCCCGGAGGGGCGCCGCAGACGGTCTCGGCGATCGATGCGTCGATCCGGTGGCGGGATGGTGTCCTGGCGGTATCGGACCTTTCGGTTCGCGCCCCGGGCGCAAGCGCGACGGGTTCGTTCTCGGTGGGCCTCTCCCGGCCGTCCCTTCAGGCGAGCCTCTCCGCGGCGATGCCCGACGGGCCGGGCGGAGTGCGTCATGCGGCGATTTTTGCGGACCTGCGGAGCGGGAGGGAGGGAACGGAAGCCGCCGGGCCGATGCGGGCGTCCGTCTCCCTTGCGCACCGGGGGACGGTCCGCATCGAGGGAACGATCGCTCTCCGGAAGCGGGCGTTGGCTTTGGAGGAATGGACATTGTCCCTCCCGGAACAGCCAGGGGCGGCGACAGGGGCGGTCGAGGCGGATTTCGTCCGCGGGCGGGGGCGGCTCCGTATCGATTTTCACGGCGCCGATCTCTTCGCGCTGGCGGGGACCCGCACCGCGCTCTCCGGGAGCGTGACGGCACGGGGCGGCCCGGCGGAGTTCTCGGGGGAGTTCTCCCTGGAGAACCGCGGGGAAGGGCTTCTCGCGGCCCGGCTCTCCGGCGCTGTCGCGGGTGGGAGCGGGAAGGCGGTTCTTTCGGACCTTTCGGGCCGCTGGATGGACGGCACGCTGGGTGGGCGCGCGGAGCTCGCCTGGGGCGAGGAATCCGCCGTGAACGTCTCCTTGACCGCGAAGGGGCTGAACCCGTCGCGGATCTCGCCCGATTGGCCCGGACGCATCAACCTCACGCTGCAGGCGGCGCTGGAGAAGGGGGCCGCGCGGCCGGCGAGCGGCACGGTGGAGGGGAGACTGCTTTCGAGCACCTTGAGGGGGAAGGCGCTCAAAGGGTCGTTCCGCGCGGAGGTTGCGGAAAACACGATCCGGTCGGGCGCGCTGGAGCTGCACGGCGACGGGTTCGACATTTCCGCCAGGGGCGGCGCCCGGGAGCCGGTATCGCTGAAGGCGGACGTACCCTCCCTCGGAGGGCTGGTCCCGGACGCCGAGGGAAGCCTGTACGCGGTGGGATCGGTTCGATGGAACGCCGGGGACATCTACGGCTCCCGGTTCAGCCTGCGGGCGACCGGCAGCGGCATCGCGCGCGGCGACATGCGGATCGGAGCGCTGTCGTTGGACGCCGGAGGCACCTTCCGCGGCCACACCCTCCGGCTTTCCGTGCGCTCCAAGACGCTCGACGCGCGGCTTTCCGTCGGGGGCGGGTACGAGAAAGGAAGCTGGAGGGGGCTCGTGACGGAGTTGGCCGCGCGGGAGTCCCCGATAGGGGAGTGGCGGCTTGCCTCTCCCGTGGAGGTGGCGGCGTCCGCGCAGGCCGTCTCGGTGTCGCGGTTCCGGGTGGACGGACCGGGCGGCGGAGCGATCGAGGGGGGCGCGGATGCCGGCCTGCATCCGCCGCGAGGCGACGCGTGGGCCGAATGGCGCCGGGTCGACCTGGCGCTGCTGGATCCCTGGCTTGCGGACGCGCGGCTTTCCGGAACCGCCTCGGGGCGCGCGGAAGCTCGCTGGAAGGAGGCGGGGCTGGAAGAGGTATCGGCGACCGTCGCGCTGTCGGGCGGAATCGTGCGCGGAGGGAAACCGATCGAGATCCGGCATGCCGAGGCGGGGGCGTCGTGGGACGCGAGGGGGCTGTCGGCCCGATGGAACGCGGACTTCGCGGCCGGCGGTGTCTTCAAAGGGAGCGTTTCCTCGCCGGAAGCGCCGCATCCGGGCATACCGCACGCGATCGATGTCCGGGCGCAGTGGAACGCGCTGAACATGGCGCTCTTCTCCGCCGCGATGCCGGGCGCGGAAATCTCCGGGAGCAGCTCCGGGTCGTTCGAGGCGCATCGCGGGAAAATGGCCCCGCTGGCGATTTCCTTCGATGCGGAGGCCGTCGCGTCCATGGAAGTCCGGGGGAAACGCCTCGAGGTGACAAAGGCACGGGTCGAACTTCGCGGGGACGGCGACGGCGCGCGGGGATCGCTTTCCGCGGAGCTGGGAGGCGGGGGAAGCGTGACCGCGTCGTTCCGGTCCGATCGGCCGATCGGGGCGGGGCTGCCGGACGCGGCGACCTTCGGCGCGCGCTGGAACTCCGTGGATCTGGCTCCGGTCTCCCCGTGGCTTCCGGAGGGGATCGCGCTGGAAGGGGTGCTCGGCGGCCGCGTCGACGGGAGACTTCTGCCCGGCCGCGCGCTCTCCGTGACGGGAGAGGCGGGAGTTACGGGAGGCAGGATCCGGTGGAAGTCGGAGGGGGGGGAGATCGAAGCCGTGCTCCGCGCTGCAAGCGCGCGCTGGACATGGGCAGGGGACCGGCTGGAGGGCGATGCGCGGCTCGCCCTGGAGAAGTACGGCGACGCCCGCGCATCGTTCCGGCTTCCCGTCCCGGCGCGCCTCGTCCCGGCGCCGGTTCCCGCGGGGCCGGTGGAGGCGAGCCTGACGGCGACATTCGAGGAGAAGGGGCTGCTGCCGGCGCTGTTCCCCGGGATGCTCCAGGAGAGCGCCGGCCGGATCGCGCTGTCCCTTCACGCGGGAGGAACCTGGAGCGCCCCGGAGATCCGTGGGAGCGCGTCGCTGTCGGACGCCGGCGCGTTCCTCCCCGCCGCGGGAATCCACGTGAAGGGGGTGGAGATGCATGCCTCCCTCGACGGGCGGGAGATCCGCGTCGACACGCTGAAGGTCCGATCCGGGGACGGAACCATCGAGGGGAGCGCGATGGTCCGTCTCGATGGTTGGCGGATCGAAGGATTCCGCGGAACAGCGAAGGGGAAGGATTTCCTGACGGTGGACGTACCGGAGTTGCGTCTGGCGACGAGCCCGGACCTCTCCTTCGAAGGAACGACCGCGAAGGTAACGGTCCGGGGCGAAGTCCGGGTTCCCGAGATGATGATCCGCGGGCAGCAGACGCGGCCCCCCATCCGCCCGAGCCCGGACGTGGTCGTCGTGGACGCTGCGCGGGCTGCCGGGGAGGAGTCGGCCGTTTCGTGGGATGTCTCGATCCGGGTGATTCTCGGGAAGCACGTGCTGGTGAAGACCCAGGGGATCGACGCCCGCCTCGAGGGCACGCTCACGGTGGCGACCGGCGGGAGCGGCGGCGTCATCGGCGAAGGCGGCATCCGCGTCGCCCAGGGAGCCTACTCCGCATACGGAATCCGGCTGGACATCACGCGCGGCAACCTGTTTTTCGCCGGCACCCCGCTCGATCGTCCGACGCTCGACTTCCTGGCGCTCCGGACGGTCGGCGACGTGAAGGCGGGAGTCGAGGTCGCGGGAACGCTGAACCAGCCGGAGGTGAAGCTGTATTCCGAGCCGGCGATGATGGACACGGACATCCTCTCCTACATCGTCCTGGGGCATCCGTTCGGACGGGGCGGGACGGAGGAGCGGACGGAGCCGTTGATGATGGCGGCCCAGGCGCTGCTTTCGGCGGCGCAGTCGGCGACGATGCAGGATCGGCTGCGGAGGCGCTTCGGAATCGAGGTCGGCGTCGAGACGAAGACCGCCGGGACGGCGGGACCTCCGACGGCGGGCTCCCTGGCGGGCGACACGACGACAGGCGCGCCGATCGCGGCAGGCGGCCGGACGACGGAGTCGGCCGTGACGATCGGGAAATATCTGAACCCGAAACTCTACGTCGCGTACGGCCGGTCGATCTTTACCGGGGCGAACGAGTTCATAGCGCGGTACGACTTCCGGAAACGGTGGCAGATCGAGTCGCGGGTCGGCGAGGACGAGAGCGGCGTCGACCTCTACTACAAGATCGAGTTCCGGTAGAAAAGCGTAAATATCCCGGAAAGGATGGAATACCCGCTCGATGGATTCTTTCCGGCTCGCGTGCCGGGTATCTCAATGCGCCGGGAAGATGCAGAGGGTTTCCGAAGGGGATCATTCCGATTAAATCATGGGGTGCCGCACCTTGATCCGGGATTTCGCGTTCCGCAGGTCCGTCCCCCGCCGAAGAGGAAGTATTGCCTCTTCGGTTCGGTTCCGGAGGGAAGCTTCCTGTCGATCGCGTTGGGTCAATCTCCGCCCGCGACCACTTCGAACAACGCTTCCACGGCTTCCTCGTTTCCGTTATGGGATACCCACGCCTTGAACCGGTACAATCCGGGCCCCGCGGTCGAGGGGACCGTGAAAGCGAAGTGGGCGGAGTGCACGCCCGCCGCCCAGTGGCCCTGCTGGGTCCTCGGCGCGGAAAACAGCGTTTCCTCCCCCCGGTAGAGCTGCCGGGCGATGGTCAGGCCCAGCGGCTGCCCGCTCGACGCCCCCTTGACCTCGAAATGGACGGCGAGGTCCAGTTCCTTTCCGCGCGCCACGCGGCTCGGCCGGGCCTCCACCGAAAGGATCCTGGCCCCGGGAGGCAGATCCGGGGTCGCGGGGGCGGCCGATGAGGCGGCCGCCGGCGGCGCGCTCACGCCGTCGATCTCCAGAACGTCCCGGAGGACGCGGGCCACGCTCGCCGGCTGCATGTCCGCCGCGGTCGGGGGATGCCCGTAATCGACGAGGATCGTGGTGCCCTGGGAGTTCATCTGCTCCGGGAGGATCCACCGGAGCTCTTTCCTGCCGGCCAGCCCCGGCGTCCGCCCGCCGGAGTTCAGGCGGATCTGCAACTGGTTCCCCTTTTTCTTGACCTGCGTGATCCGCGCCCGCTCGTAGCGCCGGATCGAGGAGCCCAGCGACTCCAGCTTGACCCTGTACACCGCGAAATCGATCTCCCCGTTTCCGTAGACCAGCATCCCCTTGTGCAGCGGCAGGTCGATTTTTGCGGTTACCGGACGCCCCTCCAGGGTCCCATCCGGGACGTTCGCGCCCGCGCCCGGGCCCGCATGCGGCGGCGCTGCGGCGCAGGAGAGCAGGAGTGAAGTAAGGAGCACGGCGATGGCCAGGACGGGCGGTTTCCGGGTCATGGCGTCACCGGCACCTCCCTTTTGCGGTTTGCATCGCAAGGTCTTCGCTGGTGAACGGTCCCAGCACCACCACCGACGGGCCGTACGTGCCCTGGAGACATTTTTTCATGGCTCCTCGCTGGGTGCCGCACATCATCCGGTCGGCGTCTCCCTGGGGAGGGTCCCATAGCTTGTGGATTATGTATCCCCTGGGACTTCCCGGGGTTTCCACCACATAATAGGCATTTCCCGCGTTTCCCTGTTTGTGGTACGCGCATCTCATGGTCTGGTCCGCGCTCTTGCCCGCGCCGGCGTTGCCGGCCGGCACCGCTGCGCGCCCGGGAGCGGTCTTGGTCGACGGGATCACTCCCGGCAGAGGATCCGACCCGATATTCCGGATGCCCGGCTGGGATGTCGGGTATCCGGACGTTTTGCCGCGGACGTCCCTGGAGGCGGCGATGTCGGCGACCGTGCCCATCACTCCCGCGATCCCCTCGTGCGTGATCACCGGTTCGGCCGTCGGTCCCCGCGCGATCGCCTGGTCCGCCACCTCCCTGGCGCGGTCCGTCTGGCCGTCGTCGGCGGGGGCCGGGCCGCCCGTCGACGCGGCCGGCGCCTGCGTGTTGACGGTGACGGCCGACACCCGGGCTTTGCCCGCTTCCTTGTCCCAGTCGCCGCCGCCTGTCAGGGTCGCCTGTACGCCCTCCCGCGCTTTCTCCGGCTCCTCGAAATTCCTGTTGAACAGGTAAACCGTGACCGGGGTCTCCGGCGGGACCGCCTTGCCGGCCGGCGGCGATGTGCTGATCGCCCTCCCTTTGTCGCTTTCCTTTGTCGGCGCGAGGAGTTCGGAGAAGCGAATCGCCCGGAAACCGCGGCTGGTCAACAGTTCCTCGGCTTTTTTCCAGTCCATGCCTCTCACAGCGGGCACCTTGATCATGCCGGCCGGCGGGCTGCCGGTGCGGCAGTCGACGGCGTCCGCCTGGAGCCGACCCAGGGTCAACTTTTTGAGCACGGAGGGATCCAGGCAGGACTCGATTTCCGCGGACCTTCGCGTCGCATCCGCCAGGGTATCCCGGGCCGCCTTCAGGAATCGATCGCAGGCCGCCGCGTTGTTCTCCTTTCGGGCGCCGACGGCCTGATCGTACAAGTCCCGCCCCCGGTCGGTGAGCGCTCCCAATAGCGCGGCCCTCGAGTGCAGCTCTTCCTCCCGGCGGTCCCGATCCTGCCGCGCGGCTTCGAGCCCCTCGTTGATCCGCTCCAGGTCCGACTCCACCCGGCCAAGCTCCGCTTCCGCCGTTTGCAGGGAGGTCCGGTCCGCTTTTCTCTGCGCCAATTCCCGCTCCAGGTTCCCCAGTTCCCGCCCCAGCGCGGCGAGCTCGTTTTCCTGTTGCTCTATCCGCTCCTGGAGCGTCTTGAAATAACGATCGTCCGACGCCAGGTTTTCCCGCGATTGCGCAGAGGTCGACTCCGCTCTTTCTATCTCTTTCCGGAGATCGTCCCGTTCCTGGAGGCGAGCGGTTCCCGCCGCAAGCTTCTCGGCTTCCGCGATTTCCGCATTCCGCTTGATCAGCCGTCTGGCCAGCTCCGCCAACCGGGCGCGTTCCCTGGCTTCTCCATCCACCAGCGAGCGTACATCCGGCCATTTTCTTCTGTCGTCAAGCCCTAAGCCGAACGGGGTCGATGCTGTCTGGTCGCTATAGCCTCCCCGGCGGCCGATTGCCTTTGCATATTCGCAAAGATCCGTTTTCCGGAGGTCCGGGTCGCAGCCTTGGGGGTTTTTCCCGAGGACCGCCAGGGTACCTTCCGGGGTTTGGTTTCCGAACAGGTTCTGATGCTCCCCCTGGAGCGAATCCCTTTCCATGCGAAGGTTGGCCGACTTCGGATCGTTGTCCATACGGGATTGGATGTCGGCCTCCAGTCGAGCCAGTTTCTCCCTGTCCCCCCGCAGTTTCCGTTTCGCTTCTTCCGCCTCGGCGCGACGGCGGGACGGGTCCAGTCCCCCCGCCTGGCGCCGGTCGACCGCCAGTTTGTCTTCCACCCGTTTCTTGTCGAGGGCCTTCTGCCTCGCATTCTCCTCCAGTTGCCGGATCTCCGCGTCGCCGCCGGGTTGCGCGGCGGCCCGGGACCGCCCCTCTTCCACCTTCTTTTTCAGGAGGTCCCGTTGAGCCGAAAGCTGTTTGCCGGCGTTCTCCAGGTCGTGAACCATGGTGCCGGCAGTCAGCCACCGGTCGCAGATGCTTTCGGAAAACGCGGGGCCGGCGGCGGCGAGGGACAGCACGAGGAAGAGGAGGAGGTGGGGCCATCTTCCTGGGCAGAGGTGTTTCATTTCCCGGGGCCTCCTTCGTGCAAGGATGGTTCGGTTCCGGGATACCACCGGAAGAAAAGGAAATATCGTAATTGAATGAAATTTTACCACAGGGTCCGTGCCCCGCGAATGTGGGACGCATCGCTCGCGGGCCGGGAAAAAATTTTGCCGCGCGGATCATTTGTGGTAAAGAAAAAAAATGGGCGCTCGCGATGGAGTTCGAATATCGCGTGTCGTTGCGCGCTCCTTCCTCGTCGCGGCCGCCGTCTTCCTGGGGCTGGCGGCGACGGTTCCGGAAGCCTCTGCAGCGGTTCGCTACGATGTCTCCTACTTCTGGTCCCGGAGTCACGACGGGGTGCAGGCCTACCGGGACCGCGTTGCCGCCGTGCTCGGGCCGGAAGTGGCCCGCGGGCTCAAGGTGGTCGCCCGGGGCGATCTGTTCGGCCTGGTGTACGAGCGCGGCGGCGGACGTTCCGGGGCGGTGGTGGTCGCGGAAGTGCATAGCCGTCTGCTGCAATCCCGGGGCCTGGAAGCCGCCGTCGCGGTGCCCGCGCGGGATTGGGAGGCGCTCGACGACGGTTGGGCGGAGGAGGCTTCGATCCTTCCCTCCGACGACTCGCGGCGTTCCGGGGACCTGCAGTCTTCCGTCGAGGATTACATCGGCCGCCTGCGCCGGGAGGGCAGGATCAAGGAAGACGAACGCACCGCCTGGTCGGTCTACGATTTCACCTCCGGCGAAAAACTGGTCAGCATCAACGAGGACGAACCGTTCGAGGCGGCCAGCATGGTGAAGCTGTTCATCGCGGCCGCGTTCTTCCACAAGGTAGAGCAGGGCGACCTGGTTTACGGAAAGAAAAGCCGCCGGCATATGCGCCTTGCGATCCAGCGTTCGAGCAACGGATCGACCAACTGGCTTCTCCGGAAAATCGGGGGACCGGAATCGGCCCAGCGCATATTGAAGCGGAATTACCCCGGCATCTTCCAGGACACGCGCATCGTCGAATACATTCCCCGCGGCGGGCGGACGTACCGGAACGAGGCGTCCCCGCACGACTACAGCCGTTTCCTGCACGCGGTCTGGAACGACGGCATCCCCGGCGCGCGGGAGATCAAGCGCCTGATGGGGCTTCCGAGCGGGGACAGGATCCGCACGGGCATCGAGGGCATACCGGCGGGCACAAGGGTATACAACAAGACCGGCAGCACGGCCCGCGTCTGCGGCGACGTGGGGATCCTGATCGCCAGGGGGGAGGACGGCAGGCAATACCCGTATACGGTGATCGGCATCATCGAGAAGGGGAAGCGCGCCCGGAACTACACCGCCTGGATCCGCTCGAGGGGAGACGTGATCCGCAACGTTTCCGGAATCATTTACCGCGGAATCGCGGAGCGCCACGATTTATAGGAACCGCCGGAATCCGTGATTGGAGTTTCCCTTAGATGGCATATGTGGTAGCATTACCTAATATCATTTTTATGGAGGTAATTCTTATTGCAGAGTCTTTTTTATAGCTGAAATTTTTATGTGATTATTGGTTATTGAATTATGTTTTTTTGAAGATTTTTTGCTTTTCTTGATTTGGCTATCAAAGACTCTGTAATTCCTGCAGACACAAACAATCAAATCAAAACATAGTTTAAGGCGGGTGAGAATGGAGCATATAAAATCGGCTCTTGCCGAAGTCGATACAACAAAGATATTTTTTTCGGATCTCAATGGAAGAATACGAGGGCTATCGATAAACCCCGACGACATGGAAAAAATCGCGGCCCGGGGAATCGGTTTCGACGGCAGTTCCGTTCCCGGATTCGCCACCGTGGACGACAGCGACAGGTTCCTGCTGCCGGTCCTGGACAGCTTCAGGATCGTCGATTTTTTCGACAGGAAGCTCGGTTTCTTCATCGGGGAGGTGCGCAGCCATGAAGAAACGAACGCGGAGTCCGACCCGAGGGCCCTCTTGTCCAACGTCGTCGATACGGCAGGGAAAGAATTCGGCTACCGGTTCCGGATCGGCCCGGAATACGAATTCTTCCTCATTCACGGGCGGAAGTTCGAGAAGGCCGGATATACCGACAATGCGGGGTACTTTCATCTCGATCCCGACGACAACGGCGATACCGTCAGGGAAACGATCGTCAGGATCCTTCGGAAAAGCGGGATCTCCTTCGAAAAGGATCACCACGAGGTCTCTCCGTCCCAGCATGAAATCAATTTCGGGAGCCTCTCCCCGATCGACGCGGCCGACCAGACGCTCCTCTTCATGCACGTGGCGAAAAAGGTCGCCTCCAGGTTCGGATACAACGCCACCTTCATGCCCAAGCCTCTCAACGGTCACAACCGCAGCGCGTTCCACATGCACCTGTCGATGCAGGACAAGACCGGCCGGAACGTCTTTTTCCAGGCCGATGACGAATGCCGGCTCAGCCGGACCGCGCGCCAATTCATCGGGGGGATTCTGAAGTACGCAAGGGAAACGTCCATCGTCATGGCGTCCACGTTCAACTCCTACAAGGCCTACACCGTCGACAGGGAAGCGCCGATCGCCTGCGGCTGGGGCATAAAAAACCGGAGCTCCATGGTCCGCGTGCCGTACGCGTCGGACCCGGCCGGCACCCGCATCGAGCTGAGGAGCCCCGACCCGGCCGGAAACGTCTATCTCCAGATGGCCGTGTTCATCGCCATGGGTTTGCAGGGCATCCGGGAGAACGCCGACCCGGGCGACCCCGACAACGGCAGCGTGTATGAACACCACGATGGCGGGCGGGTCGTCGACCGGAACCTGCTTCCCCGGAGCATGTACGAGGCGCTTGCCGAGGCCGAGAGCGGGAATTTTTTGAGGGATCTTCTCGGGGAGAGACTTTTCGGGAACTACCTGTCCCTGAAGATCAAGGAGTGGGAGTTCTTCCGGACGAATGTGACCCCGCTGGAATTCTCTTCCTACCTGTCGTTGTGATATGGTTTCGATCGGAGGACGAAATGCCCGGTAACGTTTCGGCCGAAACAGGACCCTGGACGCGGGAGAGATTCCTCGAGGAGGCCGCGGACTGGCTTCCGGACCTGGCCGGGGGGGCGCCCGTCGACTCCGTCCGGAAGTCGGTGCTGGACCGCGTGAACGGGATCCACTTCGGGACGTACGCCGAGGACAAGGGGCTGCACGACCTCGACCTCGTCTTGGTGCGCGACTGCGCCCGGGCATGGCGCGGCCTGCTGCACCCGCGAAGCGAGCGCATCACCGGCCATTCGACCCTCCAGGCGCTCGTCGACGCGGCGCGCGGCGTCCCGCGGGACGACCTGTCCCCGGCCTTCTGGGCCGAGATATGCCATCTCGTCCGCGGCCTGGAGGACCGCGTGCGGCTGCACGAAGCGGATTCCCTGGAAGTTCCCACGGGCATGAACGGACGCGAGGCGGCCCGCTACCGCTCCTACGAGCTCGACCGGCTCGCGTACGACGTGGACGCCAGGATCCGCCGGTACGAGGACGGGCTCTCGCCCGAGGCGGTGGAGCGCCGCGCCCGTCGCGCCCGGGAGATCCGCGAAGCCCTGGGCGCATCTTCCCGGGCGTGGTCCGACTGGCGCTGGCACGTGAGGAATCTTGCGAAGACGGGCGGGCAGCTCGCGCGTCTGGCGCCGCTCTCCGAGGAAGAGCGTTCGTGCATCGAACGCGCGGAGGCCAACCGCGTGCCCTTCGGTGTGACGCCGTACTACGCCTCCCTGCTCGATGACGGGCCGGCCGGGGACCGGGACCGGGCGATCCGGGCCCAGGTGATCCCTCCCGCGGATTATGTCGATGCGCTGTGCTCCGCCGATGCGCGCCGGTCCCACGACTTCATGCACGAGGCCGACACCTCGCCGGTGGAACTGATCACCCGGCGGTACGCGGGGATCGCGATCCTCAAGCCCTACAACACGTGTCCCCAGATCTGCGTGTACTGCCAGCGAAACTGGGAAATCGACGCGCCCATGGCGCCGGGCGCGATGGCCTCCCCCGAGGCGCTGAAGCTCGCCCTCGAGTGGCTCGGCGACCACCCGGCGGTCCACGAGGTGCTTGTCACCGGCGGGGACCCGCTGGTGCTGTCCAATGCGCAACTGAAGCCGGTGCTGGACCGCCTGGCGGCCATCCCTCACCTGGAGCGGATCCGCGTCGGCTCCCGCATCCCGGTCACGCTTCCGATGCGCATCGACGAGAGCCTCGCGCGCCTGTTGGGATCGTACCGGGTGCCCGGCCGGCGCGAGGTGTGCGTCGTCACCCACGTCCAGCATCCGTACGAGGTGACTCCCGGGTTCGTGACGGCCGTCGACCGCCTGCGGCGCCGGGGGATCCCCGTCTACAATCAGCTCGTGTTCACGTTCTACGTGTCGCGTCGTTTCGAGGCGGTCGCTCTGCGACGGCTGCTGCGGCGCTGCGGCATCGACCCGTACTATACCTTCAACCCGAAGGGGAAGGAGGAGACCGCCTCCTACCGCGTCCCCATCGCCCGGCTGGTCCAGGAGCAGAAGGAGGAAGCGCGTCTTCTGCCGGGCCTCGCGCGGACCGACGAGCCGGTCTACAACGTCCCGGGCCTGGGAAAGAATCCGCTCAACGCCTGGCAGCACCGGGACATGATCTCCGTCTCGCCGGAAGGGGCCAGGCTCTACGAGTTCCACCCGTGGGAGAAGAAGATCGGGGCGCAGCGGACCTACGTCGCCCGCGACGTGCCGATCCTCGACTACCTCCGCCGGCTCGAGGCGATCGGGGAGGACGTTTCCGAATACCGGGGGATCTGGTATTACTTCTGATCGACGCTCGTCGCCTGCCCTCGTCCCCGCCTGTCGCGGGATAGCCCGCGTCAGGCGGCGCCATGACGATTCCGAAAGGGAACCCGGTCTCGACCGGGTTCCCTTTCTTCGTTTTTCCATTCCTGAATTGTCATGGATTGTCCTTCAAGGCCGGTTCGGAAAGTTCGCCCACCATATAGGGGTAGATCAGCAAAGGTTCCTTTTTGAAAAGGATTTCTTTTCCGGTGGTATGGAGAGGATTAAAATCTTCCTTGTCTTCCCGGGTGTCGCGCCGGTGTTCTCCGCAACCCTTCGGAGGGGGGAGGAAGGCCCATGGCCCATGGAATCTATATCACCGGCGCCGAGCCGCGCAGCGGCAAGTCGGCGATCGTCCTCGGCATCATGGAGATGCTCGCCGGGCGGGGGAGGAAGACGCTCTTGTTCCGTCCCTTCGGGCGCGATCCGCAATCCCCCGACCCGCTCACGAGCCTCGTCTCCCGCCGGTACGGCCTGGAATTCCCGTATGAGATGCTCTACGGCTGCGCGTTCGACGTCGCCCTCGACCTGATCGCGAGGGAAAAGGACGACGAGCTGCTGAAGCGGATCCTGGAGAAGTACAAGACCCTCGAGGAGCACGGCGATTTCATCGTCTGCGCCGGGACCGACTTCCGGAGCCCTTCCTCCGCGCGGGAATTCGACATCAACGTGAAGATCGCGAACAACCTCGGGTGCGCGGTGCTGCCCGTCGTGAAGGGAAACGGCAAGGGAGCGCAGGAGGTGGTGGGCGCGGCCGTCGGGCTGGTCGAGTCCCTGAGGGAGCGGAACTGCGATCTCCTCGCCCTGATCGCCAACCGGGTCGAGCCGCGGCATGTCGATGGAGTCGCCGAAGCCCTGAAGCGGATGTTGCCGGAGGGCGTTTCCTCCTGCGTGCTGCCGGAGCTGCCGATCCTCGGGAAGCCGACCGTGGGCGAGGTCGCCGACGGCCTGGGGGCGAAGCGCCTGGCCGGGGACGCGGAGAGCTTCTCTCGCGAGGTCGGCGGCTTCCACATCGCCGCCTCGGAGCTTCCGGCCTGTCTCGACCGGGTCGAGGAGGGGAGCCTGGTCATCGCGTCCGGCGACCGTTCGGACATCCTCGTCGGCAGCCTCCTCGCCGCCGCGTCGGGCGCGTTCCCGCGCGTCGCGGGGATCGTCCTGGTCGGCGGCTTCGAGCCCGCGCCGCAGGTCCGGCGGCTGATGGAGGGCTCCCGCGGGGGCTCCCCCGTGCCGGTGATCTCCGTGCCCGCGGACGCCTATTCGACCGCCGTGGGCGTGAGCTCCATGGAGGGCGCCATCACGCACGACAACGCGCGGAAGATCGCCGCCGCGCTCGGCAACTTCGAGGCGAATGTGGATTCCGCCGGGCTCCTGGCGCGGTTCGCGTCCCGCCACGCCGCCCGCGTGACGCCCATCCTGTTCGAGTACGAGATCATTCGGAGGGCGAAGTCCCGGCGGAAGCATATCGTGCTCCCCGAGGGGACGGAGGAGCGGATCCTGCGCGCCGCGGAGATCCTCCGGATGCGCGACGTGGTCGATATCACCCTCCTCGGGGACGCGGAGGAGATCCTGCGGAAATCGTCCGCCCTGGGGATCTCCCTCCCGGGCGTGCGCTTCGCCGACCCGGTCAAATCGCCACGCCGCGAAGCCTACGCCCGGGAGTACTTCGAGCTCCGCAGGCACAAGAACGTCTCGGAGCAGATGGCTTTCGACGCCGTCTCGGACGTGAGCTACTTCGGCACGATGATGGTCCATTTCGGGGAGGCGGACGGGATGGTCTCCGGGTCGGTGCACACGACCCAGCACACGATCCGTCCGGCGCTCGAGATCATCCGGACCCGGCCGGGCTGCTCGATCGTCTCCAGCGTCTTTTTCATGTGCCTGGCCGACCACGTCCTGGTCTTCGGCGACTGCGCCGTCAACCCGGAGCCCGGCCCGGGGCAGCTCGCGGACATCGCGGCCAGCTCCGCGGACACCGCCCGCGCCTTCGGAATCGAGCCGCTGGTGGCGATGCTCAGCTATTCCACGGGCGATTCCGGGAAGGGGGCGGGGGTGGACAAGGTCCGGGAGGCGGTGCGGATCGCGAAGGAGCGGCGCCCGGACCTGAAGATCGAGGGGCCCATCCAGTACGACGCCGCCGTCGACGCCGGGGTGGCGAGGACGAAGCTCCCCGGGAGCGAAGTCGCGGGGCGGGCCACCGTGCTGATCTTCCCCGACCTGAACACCGGCAACAACACGTACAAGGCCGTCCAGCGGTCGTCGGGCTGCGTGGCGGTCGGCCCCGTCCTGCAGGGGCTCGACAAGCCGGTGAACGACCTCAGCCGGGGGTGCACCGTGGCCGACATCGTGAACACCGTCGCGATCACCGCCATCCAGTCGCAGGGCGGGGGAGGTGCCGCATGAGGGTCATCGTCGTCAACTCCGGCAGCTCTTCGGTGAAATACGAGGCGTTCGAGCTGGAGGACTTCTCCCTGGCGTCGAAGGGGCTGATGGAGCATGTCGGCCCGGCGGAGAGGAAGCTGAAGCACCAGTGGCTCTCCCCCTCGGGGAAATGGGAACAGATCGTGGAGACCCGCGAGGTCGCGGGGCCGCTCCAGGCCTTCGCCTTCATCCTGGAAGTGGCCGACCGGGCCCGCGCCGGCAGGGCGATCCCGGAGATCTTCGCCGTCGGCCACCGCGTCGTGCACGGGGGCGAGAAGTTCCGCGAGCCGGCGATCATAGACGACGCGACGCTCGGGGAGATCGAGGGGCTGATCCCGCTGGCGCCGCTCCACAACCCGGCCAACGTGACGGGGATCCGGATGATGCGCGACCTTTTGCCGCACGTCCCCCAGGTGGCGGTGTTCGACACGGCGTTCCACCAGACCATGCCGCCGAAGGCCTTCCGCTACGCGATACCCGAGGGGTTCTACCGGGATCACGACGCCCGCCGCTACGGGTTCCACGGGAGCTCCCACAAGTTCGTGGCGCGGGAGGCGTCGCGTTACCTGCAGGCGGCGCCGGAGCGGCTCAACCTGATCACGCTGCACCTCGGCAACGGCGCGAGCGCGGCGGCGATCGAGGGAGGGAAAAGCGTCGACACCTCCATGGGGCTGACCCCGCTGGAAGGGCTGATCATGGGGACGCGCTGCGGAGACCTGGACCCGGCGCTGCATTTCTACCTGGAGCGGATCACCGGCAAGCCGTTCGGGGAGATCGAGAAGATCCTGAACCGGGAGAGCGGCCTCAAGGGGATCTGCGGGACGAACGACATGCGGGAGATCCAGGAACGGGTCAAGGGCGGGGACGAGCGGGCTGCGCTCGCGCTCGACATGTTCTGCTACCGCGTCAGGAAGTACATCGGGGGGTATTTCGCGGCGCTCGGCACGCTGGACGCCGTCGTGTTCACCGGGGGGATCGGCGAGAATTCGGCCGTCGTGCGGGCCCGGTCCTGCGAGCGGCTGTCCGGCCTGGGCATCGTCCTGGACGGGCGGAAGAACGAGGCCGCGGCGGAAGGGATACGGGAGATCCAGGCCGACGGGAGCCGGGTGAGAATCCTGGTGATCCCGACCGACGAGGAGAGGGAGATCGCGCAACAGACCATCGAGAGGGTCCGGCGCGGGTAGTCCGCGCGGGCGCGGCGGAGGAGGTTTCCAGTGGAGGGTCCGGCGTGGGGCATCATCAAGGAGAATCCCGAAGTGCTCGTGTTCCTTGCGTTGGCCGGGGGGTACGCTCTCGGCCGGGTCAAGATCAAGGGGTTCGGGATCGGCACCACCGCGTCCGTGCTCCTGGTGGCCATGGTGCTGGGCCAGTGCGGCGTCGCCGCCCCGGCCGTACTCAAGAGCATCGCCTTCGCGCTGTTCGCCTTCTGCATCGGGTACCAGGTCGGCCCGCAATTCTTCGGGGCGCTGAAGAAGGAGGGCGTGAACTACCTTCTCGTGTCCGTTGTCGTTGCCGCGGCCGGGCTTGCGACCGCCGTGGCGCTGGGCAAGGCGCTGCACTTCGACAAGGGCACGACGGCCGGGCTCTTCGCCGGCGCGATGACGCAATCCGCCGCCATCGGGACCGCCGACGGCGCCGTGGACCAGCTGGCGATCTCCGTCGCGGAGAAGCAGACGCTCTACGACAACATCGCCGTCTCCTACGCCATCACGTACCTGTTCGGCGTGGTGGGCGTCATCGTCTTCTTCAAGCTGCTCCCCCGGCTCTTCGGGATCCGGCTCAGGGAGGAAGCCCGCGCTCTCGAAGAGAGCATGGGCAGGGGATCGGACCTCGAAAGCCCGTCGCTCTTTTCCTGGTCCCGCCAGGTGGCCCTTCGCGCGTACGAGGCCGTCCGGCCGCAGGTCGTCGGGAAGACGGTGGGGGAGATCGAACGGTCATTCCCCGCGCGGGTGGCGGTGTACCGGGTGAAGCGCGGGGACGAGGTCCTGGAGGCATCGCCGGATTTCCGGGTCGCGCAGGGGGACGTCCTGGTGATGGCCGGCAGCTGCGGGTCGCTCGTCGGCGCCCCGGAGATCGTGGGGCGGGAGGTCGACATCGCCCGGGTCATCGACATGGTCGGGGAGACGCTGGACGTCTGCGTGCTGAACCCGCGGATGGTCGGGAGGACGCTGGGGGAGATCGGGAGGGCCGAGGCCTCCCACGGGCTCTTCCTGGCGAAGCTGACCCGGCAGGGGCACGAGCTGCCGCTGCTCGAGGACACCGTCGTCGACAAGTGCGACATCGTGCGGATCGTCGGCGCGCGGAGCGAGGTGGAGCGGGTGGCGGATCGGATCGGCTACCCGGAGCGCCCCACCGCCGTCACGGACCTGATGATGGTCGGCGCGGGCTGCGTCCTGGGCACGCTGATCGGCCTGGTCGTGATCCCCGTGGCCGGGATACCTCTGACGCTGGGCACCGGCGGCGGCGTGCTGGTGGCGGGGCTGTTCTGCGGCTGGCTGCGCTCCCTGCACCCGACCTTCGGGGAGATCTCCGAGGGCGGCCAGTGGCTCCTGAACGACCTGGGCCTGAGCCTCTTCGTGGCGTGCGTGGGGTTGGCCTCGGGCAAGGCGGCGATCACCGCCCTTAAGGCCAGCGGCCCGGCGATCTTCCTCGCGGGGATCGCCGTGGCGCTTCTCCCCATATTGGCGGGGATGGTTTTCGGGAAATGGCTCCTGAAGATGAACCCGGTCCTGCTCCTCGGGGCGCTGACCGGGGCCCGCGTCATTCCGCAGGCGCTGGCCGCCCTGGAGGAGGACGGCGGCAGCGTCACGCCGGCCCTGGGGTTCGCGGCGCCCTTCGCCTTCGCCAACGTCTTCCTGACCGTCCTGGGCAGCGTCATCGTCAACCTGATGTGACGACGCGGGGGGCGGCCGGCCCCCCGGCGGGCGGCTACGCCTTCCCGCTTCGGCCGCCCTTCTCCTGGATGATGTGCACCACGGTCGGGTCCACGCGGAGCATTCCCTCGAGACCCACCTTGCTGATGTTCAGGATGGATTCCTCCGGCGAGGATCCCAGCACGCCGTCGGCCGGGGAGAGGCCGTAACCGGCCAGCGCCATGAAGGCGGCGCGCATGGCGCTCTCCGCCCCGCTCATGATCTTCATCGAGCAGCCCGGCTTGGCGCCGTCGCAGATGATGCCGCACAGGTCGCCGATCACGTTGTCCATGGCGAAGCCGATCTTCTCCATGTCGACGCCGCTCTGCTGGTAGACCAGCGCCGCGGAGGAGCCGATCGCCGCGGCGATGGCGCAGCCGCAGATCACGGAGAGCTCGCCGCAGAAGCACTTGATGTAGGAGTTGACCGCGTGGCTGATCGCGATGCTCTCCTGGATGCGGCCGATGTCCACGTCTTTGTGGCGGCCGACCAGGTAGGGACACAGGATGGCGAGCGTGCCCTGGTTGCCGGATCCGCCGGAGGTCATGACGGGCTCGGGCATGCCGCCCATCCGGGCGTCCACCGCGCAGGCGACGCGGAACTTGACCTGGTAGAAGATGTCGTCGGATTTCAGCCCCTCGCGCATCATGTGCCGGATCTGGTACCCGGTGCGCTTCATGTCGAGGCCCTTCTCGGCGATGGCCATGTTCATGTCGATGCCGCGCTGGATGTAGGCGCGCGTTTCCTCGTCCAGCCGAACGACCTCCCGCAGCAGCTTCTCCAGCTTCATCTTCCGCAGGGCGTCGCGATAGGATTTTTTCCGGGTCCCCGCGTGCGGGTGCGCGTCGAGGACCGACGCGCCGTTCTTCTCCAGCAGGGTGATGTTGGTGTGCCCCTCGGAGACGACGCAGCGCACCGTGGATCCGCCGCCCGCGGCCAGCGCCTCGACGTGGAACCGCTTCTCGTCTTCCAGGCAGCCGCAGGTCACGGCTCCCCCGTCGATCAGGGCCGTCGCCCGCTCGAGCGCCTCCGTGGACACCTCCTTGAGGATCTCGAGCCGCAGGGAGGATTTCGCGATCACGGCCCCGAGCGCCGCGGCGATCAGGTTCCCCTTGCGGCCGCCGCTGTTTGGCACGGTTACGCCGGCGCCGTTCTTGAACGTGCCGGGATCCACCTTGATCTCCATCGATTCGAGCGGTGCGCCGAGCTGCTCGACGGCCGCCGCCGCCGTGTAGGCGCAGGAGATCGGCTCCGTGCAACCGACCGCGGGAAACACCTCGTTCGCAAGGATTTCCTTGAACAGGTCCATTTCCGCCCTCCGGTGTGGCGTCTGGGGATTTGCCGCAACATCTCGATGATAGCGGCGGATCGGGATTACGGAAAGGCGAAACGCGCCGCGTAAGGAATGATGTTTGCCGGTTGGCGAGGGGCGCCGGGTCCGATTCGCCGCAACTTTCGGAACGGTCCCTTCATCAAAAGAATTACGGAAACACCTTCCCCCCCGGAAAGGAGAAACAGGATGAAACACGAATTCCTGAAGCACCTCAAAGCAGATCACGACGAACAGAAACAGCTCGGGAAGCGGATGGCGGAGGCCACGGCGCCGGGAGAGCGCAAACGGCTGCGCAGGAAGTTCCACGATTCCCTGTATCCCCATCTGGTGGGCGAGGAAGCTTCCATCTTCAAGCGCCTCCAACAGGTCGACGACGAGGAAGCGAAAAAGGACTGCCTCGAGAATCTGCGGGAACACCGGGAAGCGATGATCGCGCTTCGGGAGCTCATGGCTATCGAACCGGGAAGCGACGTCTTCCAGGACAAGGCAAAGGCCCTGGATGGGCTGAACCGGCATCACATCGAGCACGAGGAAGGGAAGACCTTCGGGCATCTGGAGCGGCTCTTCGACAGGCAGGAACTGGACAGGCTGTTCGCGCAGTATGAAGCGTCCGAGGAGGGGAAACCGAAATTCTGACCCGGTCACTTCCTGTGGCGCGCGATCAGGCCGTCCCGGAGCGATTTGAGGCCGCCGCTGATCCCCACTTTGTAGATATGCGGGTTGTCGAAGCGCTTGTACTCCGGGGGGAGCAGTCCCAGCCGCTCGCGGCAGTAGCCTGCCGTCCGCGACAGGGAAGGCGGATCGTGCACGATCCTTCCCCGGGACATCACCGGGCGCAGCAGCGGCTCGGTTTCGCGCGCATCGAGGGCGAACGATTGATGGGGGACGAACGGGTGGTGCATCACGGGGATATCCGTTTCGTTTTCGAGCCCGACGACGTCCGCTCCGTAAAACGCCCCCTGCCCGTCCAGGACGCGCCAGACCTGCTTTTTCCCGGGCAGGGTGATCTTCGAGACGTTTTCCGACAGCTTGATGACCGGACGCCCGCCGGCCTGGGCCAGCTTGTACACGCCGTCCAGCGCTGCGTCCGGCTGCCCGGTCACCAGGCTGGTCCCCACGCCGAAAACATCGATGGGCGCGCCTTGCGCCATCAGGCTCCGGATGACGTACTCGTCCAGCTGATTGGATGCCGCGATCTTGACGTACTGCAGCCCCGCCTCGTCCAGCATGGCGCGGCTCTTTTTCGCCAGGTAGGCCAGGTCCCCGCTGTCCAGGCGGACGCCTTTCAGCCGGTGGCCTTTGCTTTCCATTTCCTTCGCCACGGCGATCGCGTTGGGAATCCCGCTCCCCAGGGTGCTGAAGGTATCGACCAGGAATACGCAGTCGTCCGGGCGGGCCGCGGCGAAGCTGCGGAAGGCCTCGATCTCGCTTTCGTGGCTCTGGATATAGGAATGCGCCATGGTGCCGGACGGCTGCAGCGAGAAATCCCTTGCCGCCCTCGAGTTGCTGGTCGCGTCGAACCCCCCCACGACGGCGGCGCGGCTGGCGTGATAGCCGCCATATCCCTGCGCGCGGCGCAGGCCGAAATCGATGAGCACGCCGTCCCCGGCCGCCAGGCGCATGCGGCTGGCCTTCGTGGCGATCAGCGACTGGAAGTTGAGGATGTTGAGCAGCAGCGTCTCGATCAGCTGGGTCTCGATCAGGTTCCCCTCGACCCGGAGGACGGGGCGCGTCGGAAAGACCAGGTCGCCTTCCGGGGGGGAGCAGACCGTGCCCGTGAACCGGAAGGTTTTCAGGTATGCGATGTAGTCGGGGTGGAAGGACTGCGCTTCCAGGAAATCCAGGTCCTGCCCGTCGAAACGGAAATTCTCCAGCGCGGACAGGAAGTCCGGAAGCCCCGCGAAAACCGTGTACCCGCCCTGGAACGGGTTTTTGCGGAAGAAGTAGTCGAACACGGCCGGGTCGTCTTTCCGGCCGGCCAGGAAATAGGCCTGCCCCATGGCGAGTTCGTAATGGTCGGTGTACGTTCCCGTGACGTCGAACACGCCGTCCCCCGTCAGGCCGGGGCGTCCTGCCGCCGGATGCCCGCGGATCCAAGGAACCGGACGCCTTTGCGCAGCATGTCGTCCAACGCGGCCTGCATGCTGCCCGGCGGGGAGCCGACCGGGCGCGTCAAGTCGCTGAGAACGACGACTTCGTATCCCTTGGCCGCCCCGTCCGCCGCCGTGAAATGGACGCAGTAGTCCGCCGCGAGGCCGCAGAGGAAGATCCTCTTCGCTCCCCGGCTGCGCAGGTAGCCGTCCAGCCCGGTTTCGGTCGCGTGGTCGTTTTCCAGGAAGCCCGAATAGCTGTCGGTCTTCCTGTGGTAGCCCTTCCGGATGACGGCGTCGGCGAACCGGCCGTCGAGTCCGGGATGGAATTCAGCGCCGCGGGTCCCCTGCACCACGTGGTCCGGCCACAGGACGGGGCCGATGCCCGGCGCTTCGAACGGTTCGAACGGCTTCTTTCCCGGATGCCGGCTCGCGAAGCTGTCGTGGTCCGGGGGATGCCAGTCCTGGGTGAGCACGACCGGAAGATCGTGTGCCTTGAAGAGGGACATCAGGGCGTTGACCCGGTCCAGGAAGGCGTCGCCCCCTTCGACGGCGAG
>CAZTFC010000036.1:0-27063 GCA_964612075.1 uncultured bacterium | reverse complement strand
CCGGACGATCTCGGAAACCTTGTCGAGGATCCCGTTGACGAACGCGCCGGACTCCCCGGCGCCGAACCTCTTCCCCAGGTCGACCGCCTCGTTGATGGCCACGGCGTACGGGATGTCCCTTCCGTGAGAGATCTCGTACACCCCGAGCCGCAAGATGTTCCGGTCGACCAGCGCCATCCGCTCGATCCGCCAGTGCTCGGCGGCGCGGCCGATGAGCTCGTCGATCTCCCCGCGGCGCTCCCAGACGCCCCGGACCGTCTCCCGGTAGTATTCCGCGTCGGATGGGGGTTCGGAGGCCAGTGCGAAAAGGGGGATGGCCTCGTCCGGGCCAACCCCCAGAGCGTCCATCATGAACAGAGTCTGAAAGACCTTTTCCCGCGATTCCCTTCGCACTACATTTTCCGCAGCAGGTTGACCATCTCGATGGCGGATTGGGCCGCCTCGGCTCCCTTGTTCCCCGCCTTCGTCCCCGCCCGCTCGATCGCCTGCTCCACAGTGTCGGTGGTGAGCACGCCGAAGGACACCGGGATGCCGGTTTCGAGCGTCACCTGGGCAACCCCCTTGGTAACCTCGGCGCTCAAGTAATCGAAATGCGGCGTGCCGCCGCGGATGAGCGCGCCCAGTGCAATCACCGCGTCGACCTTGCGCCCCGCCGCCTTGCGGACTCCCAGCGGGAGCTCGAACGCGCCCGGGACCCGGAAGACGTCGATCCCCTTGTCGTCCACCCCGTGCCTCCGCAGGGCGTCGAGGGCTCCGTCGAGCAGGCGCTCCGTGATGAAGCTGTTGAACCGGGAGACGACGATCGCCACCTTGATGCCCTGTCCCTGCAGTTCCCCCTCGACCACCCGCGCCATCTTCATCCCCTCCTACTCGACGGTCAGTATGTGCCCGAGCTTCTTCCGCTTCGTCCGCAGGTACCGGACGTTCGCGTCGTTTGGAGCCACCTCGATCGGCACCCGCTCCACCACCTCGAGGCCGTACCCGGTGATCCCGATGATCTTCTTCGGGTTGTTCGTGAGGAGCCGGATCCTCCGGACGCCCAGGTCGACCAGGATCTGGGCGCCGACGCCGTAGTCCCGGAGGTCGGGCTTGAATCCCAGCTTCTGGTTCGCCTCGACGGTGTCGAACCCCTCGTCCTGCAGGTGGTACGCCCGGATCTTGTTCTCGAGCCCGATCCCGCGCCCCTCCTGACGCATGTAGAGGAGGATCCCCCGTCCCTCCTCCTCGATCTGGTGCAGGGCGTTGACGAGCTGCTCGCCGCAGTCGCACCGCATCGACCCGAACACGTCGCCCGTGAGGCACTCCGAGTGGACCCGCACCAGCACCGGCTCCTCCGGCCGGATATCGCCCTTCACGACGGCGATGTGGGTCTCGCCGTTCAGTTCGTTCGTGTAGGCGTAGGCCGTGAACTCCCCGATCCCGCGGAGCGGCATCTTCACGCCGTCGCTTTTCCTCACCATCCGCTCGCTGCGCATCCGGTGCTCGATCAGCTGCTTGATGGAGACGATCTTCAGGGCGTGCTCGGCTGCGAAGACCTCCAGGTCGGGCATCCGGGCCATCGTGCCGTCGTCCTTCATGACCTCGCAGATGACGCCGGCCGGGACGCAGCCGGCCAGGCGCGCCAGGTCGACGGAGCCCTCGGTCTGCCCCGTGCGGACGAGCACCCCGCCCTTCCGGGCGATGATGGGGAAGACGTGCCCGGGGCGGGCCAGGTCTTGGGGCCCCGCGTCCTCCGCGATGGCGGTGCGGATCGTCGTCGCCCGGTCGTGGGCGGAGATGCCTGTGCTGACCCCCCGCCGCGCCTCGATGGAAACGGTGAAGGCGGTGCCGAAGGAGGAGGTGTTGTCGCTCACCATCGGCGGCAGGTTGAGCTGGCGGGCTTTTTCTTCCGTGATGCTGAGGCAGACGAGCCCCCGGCCGTGCCTCGCCATGAAATTGATCGCCTCGGGAGTGACGAACTGCGCCGCCAGGGTCAGGTCCCCCTCGTTCTCCCGGTCCTCGTCGTCCACGAGGATGACCATCCTCCCCTGGCGGATGTCCTCGATGGCCTCCTCGATCGTTGAAAGCGGCATTCTTCTTCCTTTCGGTCGCTTACGTTATACCGTGGCTCTTCAGGAACCCGAGCGTCACTCCACCCTCCCCGCCCCCGCCGAGGCACCTGGCGACGTACTTCCCGACGATGTCGGTCTCCAGGTTGACCCGAACCCCCGTCCGGGCGGTCTCGAGGGTCGTCCGTTCGAGCGTGGTCGGAATGAGGGCCACTTCGAAACCGTCCCGCTGGACGGCACTTACCGTGAGACTGACGCCGTCCACGGCAATCGCCCCCTTGTAAACGACGAACTTCATTATAGAAGGATCGGCCTGGAGATGGAATACCCGCGCTTCGCCCAGCGGGCGGATTTCCCGGATCGTCCCGACGCCGTCGACGTGGCCGTACACGATGTGGCCGCCGAGGCGCCCGGAGAGCGAAAGGGCCCGCTCGAGGTTGACCCGCGCCCCCGGCCGCAGCATTCCAAGTGTCGATTTCGAAAGGGTTTCCTGGGAAACGTCCGCGGTGAACCGCCCCGGCTCCCTCTTCGTCACCGTGAGGCAGACCCCGGAAACGGAAACCGAGTCGCCGGGAGCCGTACCCTCGTCCGGAAGGGTCGTGGCCACGGTGACCGCCTTCCCGCCCTTGAGCGGCGAAACCGACGCGACGGTGCCGATTTCCTCAACGATACCCGTAAACATACGTCCCTCCCCGGAAAACCAATGTACTACAAAACCGGGGATTCCGTATCCGGGAGCGGCTCCGCGACCACCATCAGGTCGGGACCGACGCGGCGGAAAAGCGTGAACGTCAGCTTTTTCCCGCGGGAGGGCGTGCGGCAGGCCCACCCCGAGACCGCCCGGATCCCCTCGCCCAGGAGCAACGGGGCGACGAAAACCACGTACCGGTCGACCGCGCCCTCCGCCGCGAGCCAGCCGGCCGTCTTTCCCCCGCCCTCGACCAGGAGGGAGGTGATCCCCTCCGAGCCCAGAGCGGAAAGGAGGTCGCCCGCCCGGATCTTCCCGCCCCGGGACGGGAGCCGGATCACGCGGGCGCCCAGCGACTCGACCGCGGCGGTTTCCCTTTTCGGAACGCGCGAAGGGCACGCGACGATGACCCCGCCGCCGCCGGGGCCGAACAGCCGGTTCCCGGAAAGCTCCGAGGGGCGCGTCGTCAGCACCACCCGCCGGGGGCTCCCCCCCCCGCGGACGCGGGCCGTGAGCAGCGGGTCGTCCTTTCGCGCGGTTTCCCCGCCGACGAGGACGGCGTCCGACGCCGAACGCATCCTATGGACGGCCGCGCGGGCCGCCTCGCCGGAGATCCAGCGGGATTCGCCGGCGGCCGCGGCGATCTGGCCGTCGAGGGATATCGCGAGTTTCAGGGTGACGAACGGCTTTCCGGAGACGATCCAGCGGCAATACCCGCGGTTGAGCTCGAACGCGGCCGGGGACAGGAGCCCCCCGCGCACGTCGAGCCCCGCGTCCTCGAGCCGCTTCGCCCCGCGCCCGGACACCTTCGGGTTGGGGTCCTCCATCGCGTACGCCACGCGGGCGATGCCGGCCGAAAGGATCGCCTCCGTGCAGGGGCCGGTGCGCCCCCGGTGATCGCACGGCTCGAGCGTGACGTACAGGTCGGCCCCGCGCGCGGAGCTTCCCGCCTCGCGCAGCGCCTCCACCTCGGCGTGCGGCAGCCCGGCGGCCCTGTGGTATCCCCTCCCGACCACGCGCCCGGCCCGGACCACCACCGCTCCGACGGCCGGGTTGGGGCTGGTCCGCCCGGTGCCTTTGCGCGCAAGCCGAAGCGCCTCGCGCATGAACGAAACCTCGGGGAACGCCCCGGGCATCACGCTTTCCCGCGCCGGTCGTTGGGCTCCGTGATCAACGTCTTGATCTCCTCGACGAACTGGCTCACGTCCTTGAACTGCCGGTACACGGACGCGAACCGGACGTAGGCGACGTCGTCCATCTGGAGCAGCTTCGCCATGACCCGCTCCCCGATCGCGACCGACGAGATCTCCTTCTCGGCGCCCGCCTGGAACTCCATTTCGAGGGAATCGACCAGGTGCTCGATGGAGGCGTAGCTGACCGGCCGCTTCTCGCACGCCTTCATGATGCCGGAGAGGATCTTCTGCCGGTCGAACGGCTCGCGGCGACCGTCCCGCTTCACGACGAGGGGGAGCTCCTCCTCGATCCGCTCGTAGGTGGTGAACCGGCGCTGGCAGGAGAGGCATTCCCTGCGCCGCCGGATGACGTCGCCCTCCTTGCCCGCCCGGGAATCGACCACCTTGTTGTCTTCGTGGCCGCACCGGGGGCACCTCACGGCCCGACCCCCTCCAGTTTCACGAGCTTCATCCCCACCTCGGCGAGCATTTCCATCGCCAGCTCGTCCCGGTACCCTTCCAGGTAGACGACCCGCCGGACGCCCGCGTTGATGAGCATCTTCGCGCAGATGCTGCAGGGGAGGTTCGTGCAGTAGAGGTCGGCGTCCCGGATCGACACGCCGTGGAAGGCCGCCTGGATGATGGCGTTCTGCTCCGCGTGCAGCCCCCGGCACAGCTCGTGCCGCTCGCCCGACGGGACGTTCATGCGGTCCCGCAGGCAGCCCGCGGTCTCGCAATGGGTCATGCCGGAGGGCACTCCGTTGTAGCCGGTGGCCAGCATGCGCCGGTCCCTGACCAGGACCGCGCCGACCGCGCGCCTCAGGCAGGTGGACCGCCGGGAGGCGAGCCGCGCCATGTCCATGAAGTAGGTGTCCCAGTCGGGCCGGGCACGGGGCGCCCCCGTCACGGGATCATCCCTTCTCCGCGCCCCCGAGCCGCCCCGCGTACAGCGGGAAGGAGTCGCACAGCGTCCGCACCTCCGCCGAGACCCGCTTCCGGAGCGCCTCGTCGCCCGGGGAAGCGAGGACGTCGGCGATCCAGTTGCCGATCCGCTCCATCTCCTTTTCCTTCATCCCCCGCGTGGTGAGGGCGGGCGTCCCGATCCGGATGCCGCTGGTGACGAACGGGCTGCGGGTCTCGAAGGGCACGGTGTTCTTGTTGACCGTGATCCCGACGCTCTCCAACGCCGCTTCCCCGTCCTTCCCCGTCAGCGGGGAGTCCTTCAGGTTCACGAGCATCAGGTGGTTGTCCGTCCCTCCGGAAACCAGCCGGTGCCCCCGCGCGATCAGCGTCTTCGCGAGCGCCTGCGCGTTGCGCAGGATCTGCGCCTGGTACTCCCGGAACGAAGGCGTCATCGCCTCCTTCAGGGCCACCGCCTTGGCGGCGATCACGTGCATCAGCGGGCCGCCCTGGATCCCCGGGAAGATGGCGGAGTTCAGCTTCTTGGCCTGCTCCTCCCTGCAAAGGATCATGCCGGAGCGGGGCCCGCGCAGCGTCTTGTGGGTCGTCGTCGTGACGAACTCGCAGTGCGGGACCGGGCTCGGGTGCAGCCCGGCGGCGACCATCCCGGCGATGTGGGCGATGTCGGCCATCACCATGCAGCCGGCCTCGTCGGCGATCTCGCGGAACTTCGCGAAGTCGATGGTGCGCGGGTAGGCGGAGGCGCCCACCACGATCAGCTTCGGCCGGTGCTTCAGGGCGAGGTCGCGGACCTGGTCGAAATCGATGGTCTCCGTGTCCTCCCGCACCCCGTAAGCCACCACGTTGTAGAGCTTCCCCGAGAAGTTCACGGGGCTGCCGTGCGTCAGGTGACCGCCGTGCGACAGGTTCATGCCGAGGATGGTATCCCCGGGATTCAGCACGGCCATGTACACCGCCATGTTCGCCTGGGAGCCGGAATGCGGCTGGACGTTGACGTGTTCCGCGCCGAAGACCTTCTTCGCGCGCTCGATCGCCAGCGACTCCGCCTGGTCGACGAACTCGCAGCCGCCGTAATACCGCTTTCCGGGATACCCTTCCGCGTACTTGTTCGTCAGCACCGACCCCGTTGCTTCCAGGACCGCCTCGCTCACGAAGTTCTCGGAAGCGATCATTTCCAGCTTGTACGCCTGACGCTCGGTCTCCTTCCGGACGATCTCGTAGATCTCCGGGTCCGCATCCTTCAGATACGACATCCGCCCCTCTCCTTGGCCGGTCGCCCCCGCGCCCGGTGCTTCCTTGAGATTCGCCTCGATCCCGCGGATCTTGGCGATGCGCCCCGAGTGGCGTCCTCCTTCGAACGGCTCGGAAAGGAACAGGCGGAGACGCCGTTCCGCGTCCCCGGATTCCATGGTCCGGGCGCCGAAGACCGCCACGTTGGCATCGTTGTGCATCCGGGCGTACCGGGCGGTCGTGTCGTCGTACAACAGCGCCGCGCGCACCCCGGGAAACCTGTTGGCCGTCATGTCCATCCCCAGGCCCGTGCCGCATACCAATACGCCGGCGTCCGCCGTCCCCTCGGAGACGCGGCCCGCCACCGCCGCCGCGTAATCGGGGTAATCGACCGACGCGACGCTCCAGGGCCCGAGGTCTTCCGCCTCGACGCCCATCCCCGCGACCGCCTCGATCAGGCGGCGCTTGAGTTCCACCCCGGCGTGGTCGGACGCGAAGACGATGCGGCGGAAGCGAACGGTCATTGGCCCGACTCCCCGTACCGGCCGAACAGCAGGACGGAGTTCGTGCCGCCGAAGCCGAAGGAATTCGACAGTGCATACCGGACCGGGTGTTCCCGCTTCACGTTGGGCACGTAGTCGAGGTCGCACTCCGGGTCCGGGGTCGTGTAGTTGATGGTCGGCGGCAGGACGCCGTCCCGGATCGTCAGGGCGCAGAACATCGCCTCGATGGCGCCCGAGGCGCCCAGCAGGTGCCCCGTCATGGACTTGGTCGAGCTGACGGGGATGGACTTCGCGCGATCCCCGAACACGGCCTTGATGGCCATCGTCTCGTACAGGTCGTTCAGCGGCGTGGAGGTCCCGTGCGCGTTGATGTAGTCGATCTCCCCGGCGCTGATCCCCCCGTCGGCGATCGCGGCGGCCATGGCCCGGGCCGCCCCTTCTCCGCCCGGAGCGGGCGCCGTGATGTGGTGGGCGTCGGCCGAGGCGCCGTACCCGAGGATCTCGGCGTAGACCTTCGCGCCGCGCTTCCTCGCGAATTCCAGCTCCTCGAGGACCAGGATCGCCGATCCCTCCCCCACCACGAAGCCGTCGCGGTCCGCGTCGAACGGCCGGGAAGCCGCGGCCGGGTCGTCGTTGCGGGTGGAGAGCGCCTTCATCGCGCAGAATCCCCCCACTCCCAAAGGCGTGACCGTCGCCTCCGCGCCGCCGGCGATGACGACGTCGCAGACGCCGCCGCGGATGGCGTGCATCGCTTCCCCGACGGCGTGGCTCGACGCGGCGCACGCCGTCGAGGTCAGGATGTTCGGCCCCTTCGCGCCGTACTTCATGGCGATGTTGCCCGGCGCCAGGTTCGAGATGAGCATCGGGATGAAGAACGGGCTGATCCTCTTCGGGCCGCCCTCGACGAGGTACGCCTTGTGGTACCTCTCGAGGGTGGACAGCCCCCCGAGCCCGCTCCCCATGTAGACGCCCGCCCTGGGCGCGAGCTCCGGGCCGATGACGAGGCCCGAGTCCTCCATCGCCATGTGCGCGGCCGCCATGGCGTAATGGAGGAACGGGTCCATCCGCCTGATCTCCTTCCGGTCGATGAACTTCTCGGCGTCGAACCCCTTCACCTCGGCGGCGATCCGGCTGGAGAAGTCCGTCAGGTCGAACCGCGTGATGGGCCCGATGCCGGATTTCCCCGCAAGGGCGGCCTCCCACGTGGGCGTCACGCCGACACCCAGCGGAGTGACCGCCCCCAGCCCGGTGATGACGACCCTGCGCATGACCTACTTCTTGTGGGCCGCTATGTAGGCGACGACGTCGTTGACCGTCTTGATCTTCTCGGCTTCCTCGTCGGGGATCTCGATGCCGAACTCCTCCTCCATCTTCATCACGAGCTCCACGATGTCGAGCGAATCGGCGCCGAGGTCGTCGATGAAGGCGGACTCGCCCTTCACGTCGTTCACGTCGCGCTCCAGCTGCTCCGCCACGATCTCCCGAACCCTCTTTTCTACCGACATCCCGTTTCTCCCTTCGAATGGAATGGCTTCACTTCACATGTACAATCCGCCGTTGATCCCGATCACCTGCCCCGTGATGTACGAGGAGGCGTCGGAGGCGAGGAACAGGGCCAGTTCGGCCACTTCCCCCGGCTCCGCGAAGCGGCCCAGGGGGATCTGGGCAAGGAACGTCTTCTGCACGGCCTCGGGGAGGGCGGCCGTCATCGCGGTCTTGATGAACCCCGGCGCGATCGCGTTCACGGTGACGTTCCGGCCCGCCAGCTCGCGGGCGGTCGCCTTCGTGAACCCGACGATCCCCGCCTTCGCCGCCGCGTAGTTCGACTGGCCGGCGTTGCCCATGAGGCCGACCACCGAGCTGATGTTGACGACATGGCCGCTCCGCTGCTTGATCATGTGGCGGGTGACCGTCTTGGTCAACAGAAAGGTGCCTTTCAGGTTGACGCGGAGCACCGCGTCGAACTCGTCCTCCGACATCCGCAGGAGCAGGTTGTCCCGCGTGATCCCGGCGTTGTTCACCAGGACGTCGATCTTCCCGTGGGTCTCCAGGATATGCTTCACCGCGGCGTCGACCTGGGAGGCGTCAGAGACGTCGAACATCTCCACCGATCCCTTGCCCCCGGCGGCCTTGAGCGCCTCGAGCGTCTCGACGGCCCCCGCGTCGCTCCCGACGTCGTTGATGACGACGGTCGCCCCCTCCGCCGAGAAACGCTCCGCGATCGCGCGCCCGATTCCCCGCGCCGAGCCGGTGATCAGCGCGACCTTGCCGGACAGTATCATCGTCTCACCCCCATCCGGAAATTCATACATTCAACATTACGATTCATTCAAGTAAAAAAATCACCGGGGCAGCGCGGCGACGGCCTCGAGGTCCGCCCTGCCGCAGAACGCCGCCGCCGGCACTTCCTTCTCGATCCGCCGGACGAGCCCGGAAAGGACCTTCCCCGGGCCGACCTCCAGGAACGCCGTCGCGCCCATCCGCCGCATCGCCCGGACGGACTCCTCCCACCGCACCGGTGCGGTGATCTGCCGCACCAGGGTCTCGGCCGCCGGGGCGCCTTCCCCGTACGGCGCCGCCGTGACGTTGGCGACGACCGGGAACCGGAACGCCCCCTGCTCCACCGCGGAAAGCTCCGGAGCCAGCCGTTCTGCCGCCGGCCGCATCAGCTCGCAGTGGAACGGGCCGCTCACCTGCAGCGGGACGACCTTCTTCGCCCCCACCGCCTTCGCCGCCTCGCCCGCGGCCGCCACTGCCTTGGCCGCACCGGAGATGACGACCTGCCCTCCCCCATTATAATTCGCGGGAGACACGACGCCGAGCCCGGCGGCCGCGCGGCACGCCTCCTCCACCTGCCCGGGGTCCAGCCCGAGGACGGCCGCCATCGCGCCCTCCCCGACCGGAACGGCGTCCTGCATGAACCGTCCCCGCGACCGCAGCACCCGGGCCGCGTCCCTCACCGGGAGAACGCCCGCCGCCGCCAGCGCGGAGTACTCGCCGAGAGAGTGCCCGGCGGCGCACAGGGGGTGGATCCCCGCCCCCTCCTCCAGCGCCCGGAAGGCCGCCACGCTCACTGTGAAGATGGCCGGCTGCGTGTTCTCGGTCAGCCGGAGCTCCTCCCCGGTCCCCCGGAAACAGAGCGCGGCCATGTCCTGCGAAAGGGCGTCGGACACCTCGTCGAACACCCTCCTCGCCGCGGGGAACTCGTCGTACAGCTCCTTCCCCATCCCCGGAAACTGCGACCCCTGCCCGGGAAACAGCAACGCGATCGGCATGCCTTCGCCTCCCCTACATCCTCATCAGCACCGCGCCCCAGGTGAGGCCGGAGCCGAACGCCACCAGGAGCACGAGGTCGCCCGAGGCGATCCGGTTCTGCGCCTTCGCTTCCGAAAGGGCCAGCGGGATCGAGGCGGCGGAGGTGTTTCCGTACTTGTCCACGTTCACGAAGACCTTGTCCGCCGTGACGCCGAGCCGCTTCCCCACGGCGGTGATGATCCGCAGGTTCGCCTGGTGCGGGACGACGAGCGCCAGCTCGTCGACCCCGACCCCCGCGTCGGCCAGCACCTTCAGGGCCACGTCGCCCATCTTGGTCACGGCGTGCTTGAACGTCTCGTTCCCCAACATCCGCAGGCAATGCAGCTTCTGGGAGATGAGATCCGGCGTCAGCGGGTTGACCGTTCCCGGTCCCGGGATCTGGATCAGCTCCCACAGGTTCCCGTCCGACTGCATGTGGCTCGAAAGGATCCCGTCCCCTTCCGGGCACTCGGCGACGACAGCGGCCCCCGCGCCGTCCCCGAACAGGATGCAGGTCGTCCGGTCGGTGTAGTCGATCAGCGGGTTGAGCAGTTCGGAACCCACTACCAACACCTTCTTCGCGCGCCCCGAGCGGATGTAGGCGTCGGCGACCGAGAGCCCGTAGATGAAGCCGGAGCATGCCGCGACGAGGTCCATCGCGAAGGCGTTCGAGGCGCCCAGCTTCATCTGCAGGAAGCAGGCGGTCGACGGGATCACCATGTCGGGGGAGCAGGTGCCGATCAGGATCAGGTCGAGGTCCTCGGGGCGGACGCCGGCGTCGGCGAGCGCCTTCCGCGACGCGGCCAGGGCGAGGTCGGAATTGTTCGTGCCCGGGTCCGAGATCCGCCGGAAGCGGATCCCGGTGCGCTCGACGATCCAGCTGTCGCTGGTGTCGACCATCTTCTCGAGATCGAAATTCGATAATTTCTTCTGGGGAGCGTACATCCCCAGACCGACGATCTTGGATGCCAAGATGATCCTCCCTGACCTAAAAGAAGAGCCGGGGCCTTCCGGCGGGGACGCCCGTCAGGCCGGAGCCGGCGCGTGCACGGAGATCGAGCGGGCGATCTCCTCGTCGAGCCCGAAGCGCGCCATCGTGCCCGCCGCCCGGATCGCGTTCTTGATCGCCCTCTGGTCGGACGACCCGTGGCAGATCATGACGCCGCCCCGAACGCCCAGGAGGGGCGCGCCGCCGTATTCCGCGTAGTCGAGGCGCTTCCGGAGGTTCCGGATCGCGCCCATGGCGAGAAGGACCCCGGCCTTGGCCAGGAGGGATTTGTCGATCTCGGTCTTCAGGAACGGCCCGAACGCCTGGGCCATCCCTTCCATGGTCTTCACGGCAACGTTCCCCACGAACCCGTCGCAGACGAAGACGTCGGCCTTCCCCGTGAAGAAATCGCGCCCCTCGGCGTTCCCGACGAATTTCAGGCCCGTCCGCCGGATCAGCTCGCAGGTTTCGCGCGAGACGTCGTTCCCCTTGGAATCCTCTTCCCCGATGCTCACCACGGCGATCCGGGGAACGGGAATGTTCAGGAATTTGCGGGCGTAGACCTCGCCCATGACGGCGAACTGCAGCAGGTGCGCCGCCTTGCAGTCGACGTTCGCCCCGGCGTCGATGAGGACGATCGGCCCGTGCGGGGACGGGATGGTGGCGGAGATCGCCGGCCGGTCGATGCCGGGCACTTTTTTGAGGATGAGCAGGCCGCCCACCATCACCGCCCCGGAGTTTCCGGCGCTGACGAAGGCGTCGGCCTTCCCCTCCGCCACGAGGTTGATCCCGACCCGGATCGAGGAGTCCTTCTTCTTCTTGAGCGCCACGCCCGGGACGTCGCACATCTCCACCACCTCGGAGGCGTGCACGACACGAATGTCGTCCCCGGACGCGCCGGCGGCGGCCAGCTCCTCGCGGATCCGCGGCTCCTGGCCGACGAGGATCAGAGAAAAACCGTTCTCCCGGAACGCCTGGACCGCGCCGCGCACGATTTCGCGCGGGGCGTGGTCCCCCCCCATGGCATCCACGGCGATGTTCATATGGAGGAGGAGGGAATCAGGCTTCTTCTTTCTCGATGACTTCCCGGCCCTTGTACGTGCCGCACGTCGGGCAGACGACGTGGGGGCGCTTGACCGCCTTGCACTGCGGGCAGGTGCTGACGGCCGGCTGTGCCAGCTTCTTGTGGGTCCGCCGCTTGTCCCTGCGGCACTTGGAGCCCCTTCGTTTCGGGTTCGGCATGGTCTACTCCTTCTTCCCCTTCAGGTTCTTCAGTACGTCGAACGGGCCGGGCGCCGCGCTGTTTTCGCAGGAGCACGCTTCCCTGTTCCGGTTCGCCCCGCACCTGGGGCAGATCCCCTTGCATTCTTCCGAGCAGAGGACGCTCACGGGGATTTCGAGCGCCACCTGCTCCCAGAAAACGTCGTTCACCTCGACGCCTTTTCCGTCATAATACTCGACATCGAGGTCTTCGGCGTGCAATTCCATGGGCCCCGTCGCCTTCGGCTCCTCGCCGCGCGGGACGAGCAGACACTGGAACGACTTCCCGAACCGGACCGGGACCGGCTCCGAGCAACGGTCACAGGGGGCGTCCCCTTCCGCCTCGAACGAGCCTTCCGCCAGGACATCACCCTCCTCGACCGAGAGCAGCAGGTCCGCGGAAACGAGCCGGCACGAAGTCAACGGGGTGGTGTCCATCCCCTCGAGAATCCTCGGGATCGACGCCCGCCCCCTGGAGGCGAAAACGTCCAAGCCCCCCCCGGGTATTTCCGTCACCCGTATGTACAAAGCGATGATATCCCTTGCAAAGTAAAGAAATTACTATAGGCAACCGCCCTCTCCCTGTCAATCGCCTATTCTCGGGAAACGGTGTATCATGAAGCCATGAACCGATCCCCCGCCGTGGCCGGGCAGTTCTACCCGGGCACCGCCGACGGCCTTTCCCGGGCCGTCGCCGCGCTTACCCGGGACGTGCAGGAGAAGCTCCCGGCGATCGCAGTGGTTTCCCCCCACGCCGGGTACGTCTATTCGGGGGCGGTCGCGGGAGAGGTCTTCTCCTCGGTCCAGGTACCCGGAAAGGTCGTCGTCTTCTGCCCGAACCACACCGGGTACGGGGAGGAAGCGGCGATCCTCACCCGCGGCAGCTGGCGCATGCCCTGGGGCGACGTCCCCGTGGACGCCGACCTCGGCCGGCGGCTTAAAGATGCGTGCCCCCTGCTGCAGGAGGACGAGACGGCCCACGCCCACGAGCATTCCCTCGAGGTCCAGCTTCCGTTCCTCCACCGGTTCCGCCCCGACTTCCGGTTCGTCCCCGTCGCCCTGGGCCGGCTTTCCGTCGCGGACTGCCGCGCCCTCGGGGAAGCGGTCGCTTCCGTGATCTCGACGGAACCCGAGCGCCCCCTGATCGTCGCCAGCTCCGACATGTCCCACTACGAGCCCGACGAGGTGGCCCGCAAGAAGGACCGGATGGCGATCGACCGGTTCCTCGCGCTCGATCCCGAAGGGCTCTACCGGACCGTCCGCTCCGAGCGGATCACCATGTGCGGCGTCATCCCGGCGACCGTGGCGCTGTTCGCGGCGCTCCGGCTTGGCGCGACGAAGGCCCTTCTGATAAAATACGCCACTTCCGGAGACGTCAGCCGGGATTACGACCAGGTGGTCGGCTACGCGGGCCTCGCGGTCCTCTGACAGGCCCCTCCCCCGCCGATCATCGGGATTCCCCATTCGAAACGAGGCATTTCGATGTCCGACATCGTGACGCGCTTCGCCCCCAGCCCCACGGGCTACCTCCACATCGGGGGCGCCCGGACCGCCCTGTTCAACTGGCTCTTCGCCCGGCACTCGGGCGGCAAGTTCATCCTGCGGATCGAGGACACGGACCAGGAGCGCTCCACGCCCGAATCGGTCCAGGCCATCCTGGACGGCATGTCGTGGCTCGGGATCACCTGGGACGAGGGCCCCTACTTCCAGATGGAGCGGATGGAGCTCTACCGGAAGGAGACGGAGCGCCTCCTGCGGGAGGGGAAGGCGTACCGGTGCGTCTGCTCCAAGGAGGAGCTCGACGCCCGTCGCGAGGCGATGAAGGCGCGCGGGGAGAAGCCGCGCTACGACGGCCGCTGCCGCGACCTCCCTCCCGAGGCCACGGAAGGCAAGCCGCACGTTGTGCGGATCAAGACCCCTCTTACGGGGCAGACGGTCGTGCGCGACCTCCTGCGCGGCGACGTCGCCTTCGAGAACTCCGAGCTCGACGACCTGATCCTTCTGCGGACCGACGGCTCCCCCACCTACAACTACGTCGTCGTCATCGACGACGCCTCGATGGGGATCACGCACGTCCTGCGCGGCGACGACCACCTGAACAACACGCCGAAGCAGGTCATCCTCTACCAGGCGCTCGGCTACCCGCTGCCGCAGTTCGGCCATTTCCCGCTGATCCACGGGATGGAGGGCGGCAAGCTCTCGAAGCGGCAGGACGACGTCTCGGTGATGGCGTACAAGGAGAAGGGATACCTGCCCGAGGCGATGGTGAACTACCTCGTGCGCCTGGGCTGGGGGCACGGCGACCAGGAGATCTTCAACGTCGTCGAGATGACCGACTACTTCTCGCTCGAGCACGTCGGCAAGTCGCCCTCGAAGTTCAACCTGGACAAGCTGCAAAACTTGAACGCCCATTACATCAAGATGGCCGAGCCCGCGCGGATCGCGGAGCTGCTCCTCCCCTTCCTGGAGAAGCGCGGCATCGCGGAGAAGGCCACGCCCTGGATGGAGAAGGTCGTAAAGACCTTGCAGGAGCGCTCCCGCACGCTCGACGAGATGGCGGCGGCCGCGGAGTTCTATTTCCGCGAGAAGGAGGCCGACCCGAAGGCGGCGGCGAAGTTCCTCACCGCCGACATGAAGCCGGTGCTGGAGGAGATCGCGCGGGAGTTTTCCGGCGTGGAGGATTTCTCCGCGGAGGCGGAGGACGCGCTGAAGCGGGTGACGGAGCGGCTCGGCGGGAACCTGAAGGTCCACCAGCCGATCCGGGTGGCGCTCACGGGATCGTCGGCCTCGCCCGACCTGTTCGACGTGATGCGGATCCTCGGGAAGGACGAGGTGGTGCGGCGGCTGCGCGGCGCCGCGGGGAAGATCGGCGCCTGACGCGCGGATCAGAAATGCGCTTGACGCCGGCGCGCCCCTTCGGGTAACCTGCTGTATCCGTTGAGGAGTGGTGAAATGGCATCACACCTGGCTCTGGACCAGGTTTTCCAGGTTCGAGTCCTGGCTCCTCAGCCATACGGTCCCATCGTCTAGTGGTCCAGGACACCGCCCTCTCACGGCGAAAACGCGGGTTCGAACCCCGCTGGGACCGCCAAAAATGCAGAAGCCCCCGCAAGGGGGCTTTTTTCGCTCGCGGCGGTTACATAGTTGCCAGGCGGGGTTCGAAGCGAGCCGGGGGCCGAGCGATGAGTTAGGGAGAGCCGCCATGGACGGCGGCGGAAGCCCGGCGAGCCGGCCCGGAGGGGAACCCCGCCCCTCTCCCGGATGAAATGCGCTCCCTTAAGGTACCCCCTTCGGGGGCACTGGGACCACCCCCGAGCATAATCAATGACTTACAGCAGACAACGTAACTCCTTTCCTGATGTATTCCCGTCGCAAACGCCCGCTCCCTGATCGTCCCGCCCTTCCCGGACGACCGATAGACGTTTTTGTTTCGAAGGCGGCAAGCGGATTTGGAAGAACCGGCGGGACGGCCGACGGAATCAAAATTACAGGCAAAGAAACAACGCGCGGTCCCAGGTTCCCCAACAACGGATCGGAAACGAGACCGCTGCTGCGGGAAAACGATGCGCCGCGCAGGGAGGACCCGGCGATGATGAGCGGATACGGCGGATACGGCATGGGATGGTTCGGCGGAATCCTCATGATCGTCTTCTGGGCGCTGCTGATCGCGGTGCTGGTGCTTGTCGTGCGATGGCTCCTCGCCTCATCCGGAAAAGGCGGGAGCGGAGGGGCCGTGGAAACGCCGCTGGAGATCCTGAAGAGGCGTTATGCCCGGGGGGAGATCGACAAGGAGGAGTTCGAGCGGATGAAGAAAGACCTCCTCTGAGGCGCCCCCTTCCGCAAAAAGAAAGGGAGCCCGGGGGTCATTGTCCGGGCTCCCCTTTACGAACTCATCCTCTGCTACTTCTGCGCCGGGTAGATGCCGATGATCGACCCGTTGAACCCGTCGACCTGCACTTCGAACCGGCTGTCCTTCCCCGTCAGCGACGCCGTGTAGAACGGCCGTCCGTTGCTGTCTTTGGCCACCGTGCCCACCTTGTAGCCGGGGAACGACTTCTCCGCGAACGCTTCCACCGTCTTCTGCACCTCGCCCTGGCTCTTCAACGCGGCGGAATTCGTCCCGCCGTAGCCGTTGCAGTAGCCCGAGCCGTGCATCCACCCGGGCCCCATGCCCATCCAGCCGTTTCCGTTGGGGCCATATCCCCCGCCCCACATGTGCGCGGAGGCCACCGCGAACAGCCCCGCCACTCCCACCGCAGCCAGCAGAACCACCAATGCCTTCTTCATTTTCGATTCCTCCCGATTGCCGATCCGCCGGGAAGCCGCGCTCCCCGGTGAATCGCGAATTGTTACTGATGAAGACGGGCGACGGCCGGATCCGTTACGCAGGTCATTCGCCGCCCCCGTCCCGGGAGGGCCCCATCATCATTCCACCCATGCCGCGCCCGCCGCCTTCCATGTGCATGCCCGGCATCATCTCCCGCATCCCTTCCCAGCCGGCATGGCACATCCCGATCGCCTCCGCGACCGCCGGACGCCGATGGTCGGGCACCGTCGATTCGACCGCTCTCAGCCGTTCCTTATGGGTCCGCTCCAGCGACGCGATCCGGGTCTTGTACTCCGACGATTGGGCTGCCGGAAGCTTGTCCGCCTCGGCCAGCGCGGCCCTCGCCTCTTCCAGCATCCCCGAGATCAGTTCGCGGTCCGCGCCCTTTCCTTTCTTGAGCGTCCGGACGACTTCCGACAACCGCCGCTCCGAAAACGTCAGCCGAAGCTCAACGCGGTCCTCCGGGTCCGACGTCAGGGTATAGCGCACCCGCTCCGTGAGGATCTTGACCGGGTACAGGAAGTCCCCCGGCACAGTACGGGCCGAGAGCTCCATCGTGCTCCCGCCCAGCACCAGCATGAGGAATCCGACCGTCGCCGCGCGCAGCCATGCGGAACGCCACCACCCGCCCCGCGCCTGCCGGGCGGCCTCTTCCTGCTTCGCATCCTCCCTCGCCGCCGCCCACCCCATCCGCAGCAGCGCCGCGGATAGACCCGGCGCGGGCGACTCTTCCGCGGCACCGGCCTCCCGGACCTCCCCGGCCAGGGCAACCAGCTCCCCGACCTCCCCGGCGCAGTCGGGATACCCGGAAAGGAACGTCCTCCAGTCCTCCCCCCGCCGCTCCATCTCCAGGCAGATCTCGAGCAGCTCCTCGGGCGTCTTCTTCATCGCGCGGTCCCCAATGCGGCCCGCAAGGCGGACAGGGCGCGGAACTGCAGCGCCCGCACGGCGCCGGCGGAGCGCCCCGTGATCGCCGCCACCTCGTCGGGCTCGTATCCCATGATGAATCGAAGGATCACCATCTCCCTCTGTTCCTCCGTCAACGCCTTCAATCCCTTCCGCAGCCGCTCGCCGTCGAGTATCCGCTCGACCGCGGCTTCCGGATCGCCCGCTCCTGGCATCTCTTCGGGCAACTCCACCTCGACCGACCGGACCGCCCGCTTCCGGTAATGATCCGTCACCACGTTCCCGGCGATCCGGAACAGCCACGCTTCCAGGTTCCCCCTCTGCTCCCGGATCGATCCCAGCATCCGGACAAACACCTCCCCGGCAAGATCCTCGGCGTCGCGCGCGTCGCCGACCTTGTGCGAGATATACCGGTAGATCCGCGGATAAAGTCTCTCGCACACCTGCGCCAACGCGCCTTTGTCTCCCTGTCGAGCCGCTTCGACGACCGGCGGCGGGATCCTTTCGTCCACCGGGCCTCCCATGTCAACCTTCAAGACGTGCGGCGGGGCATTCCGTTACGCGAAGAGCCCGGCCACGAGCGTGCTGGAAATCGCCTATTTCGACCCCCAAAGCAGCCGCATGCTGTTTCCAATGACGAGAAGCGACGCTCCCATGTCCGCGGCGACGCCCATCCACAGCGTCGCCATCCCGAGGGTCGCAAGCACAAGGAATATCGCCTTGGTCGCGAGGGCGAAACCGACGTTGAACCGGATGATCCCGAGCACCCTTCGCCCCAGGCGGACGGCGAAGGGGATCTTCCGGAGGTCGTCTCCCATGAGGACGACGTCGCCCGCCTCCAGCGCCACGTCGGTCCCCGCCCCCCCCATGACAATCCCTACCGTGGCCTGGGCAAGCGCCGGCGCGTCGTTGATCCCGTCGCCCACCATGGCGACATTCTTCCCGCCGGCGACCGCCTCCCGGACCAGGGCGATTTTCTGCTCCGGAAGGAGCCCGGCATGCACCGCGCCCAGCTCGAGCTGCGAAGCGACGGCCTTGCCGGTTTCGTAATTGTCCCCGGTGAGCATAACCAGCTCCGTCGCCCCGAGATCGCGCAGCATCTCGAGGCTTGCCGCCGCATCTTCCCGCACGGAATCCCGTACAGCGATCATGCCGTACGCCTCTTTCCCCGTTCCAACGACGACCACCGTGGAACCGTCCCTTTCCCACTCCCTTGCGGCACCAGTCCCGGGCGCGGGGACGCCCGATCCGCCCTCGAAACGGGAAGGATTGCCGACGAAGACGATCTCCCCGTCCACGCGTCCCCGCACCCCGATGCCCGGCAAAGCTTCCACATCGGCTGCCGCCGGCGGCCGGATCCCCCGTCTTCCCGCCGCTTCGAGGATGGCTTCGGCGAGCGGGTGCTCGGACCTCGACTCGACCGCCGCCGCCGCGCGAAGGATTTCCTCTTCCGACCGGGAACCGAAGGGACGCACCGCGACGACTTCCGGCCGGCCCAGGGTCAACGTTCCCGTCTTGTCGAAGAAGAACGTGCGGATCCGCCCGAGCTCCTCCAGGAAGACGCCGCCCTTGAACAGGACCCCGCCCCGGGCGGCGCGCGTCAGCCCGCATACGATGGAAACCGGCGTGGAGATGACCAGCGCGCAGGGACAGGCGATCACCAGGACCACGAGCGCCCGGTAGACCCACTCGGAAAGAGGCCGGTCGACGACGACCGGCGGGACGAACGCGAGAGCGAGCGCAAACACCATCATGGCGGGCGTGTAATGCCTGGCGAACCGGTCGATGAACGCGTGGCTCTGCGCGCGCCGGGCCTGGGCGTGCTCCACCAGGTGGATGATCCGCGCCAGCGAATTATCGGCAGCGGGCCGGGTGGTGCGGACTTCGAGCGTCCCTTTCCCGTTCAGGCTCCCCGCGAAGACATGGGATCCCGGGTTCTTCGACACCGGGACGGATTCCCCGGTGATCGGGGCCTGGTTGACGAAGGAAGCCCCCGCTTCGACGATCCCGTCCACGGGGATCCGCTCCCCCGGGCGCAGAAGGACAAGCTCCCCCACCGCGATCCGGTCGACCGGCAGGCGGACTTCCCCCCCGCTCCGGAGCGCCGTCGCCTCCTTCGGGGCCAGGTCCAGCAACCGGCGGATGGCGTTCCGGGCCCTGTCCATGCTGCGGGCTTCCAGGAGCTGCGCGAGGGAGAACAGGAACATGGCGGAAGCCGCCTCGGCCCACTCCCCGATCAGGAGGGCGCCGACCGCGGCGATCGCCATCAGCGCGTTGATGTCCGGTTGGCGGTGCCTCGCGGCCTGCCATGCCCGCCGGGACACGAACCAGCCGCCTGCCATCGCGGCCAGAAGGTAAAACGTCCTCGCCGCGGCCGTCTGCCCCGCAAGAAACCCGGCCGCCATCCCGGCAAGAAGCGATCCACCGGAAACGGAGGTAGCGACGAGCCGGCCGTGCTTTTCCCAAAAGGGGACCTCCTCCTGTTTCCGGTCCTCGACCGTCGCCCGGAAGCCGGCCTTCCCGATCGTCTCCACGATGCGCTCGGGGGACACGGCATGCGGATCGAACTCGACCGCCAGGGTGGCGTCCGCAAAAGAGGGAGTCGCCTTCTCAACGCCGGGAAGAACCGAAAGGGCGGTAATTATCGGCCCGGATTCATGCGGGCAATCCATCCCCTCCACCCGGAATACCCGGCGGGACGCCATCGTGCACACGCCTCCGCAGGAACAGCCCGCCGCAATCTGCCCGTTCATCTCTTTCATTCCTTCCTCCGCGCCGTCCGCTAATGAACGTATGAACATTTCTTCATGCGTATGTTGAAAAAAAACGATCTCTCAATCCCCTCCATAACCGCCTTCCCGGATATGCCGCAGAACCAATCGCATCATGTCTTCGACGTGCTCGTCGTCGAGGGTGTAATACGCCATCTTCCCTTCCTTCCGGAACCGGACGATCTTCCTGCTTCTGAGGACCCTGAGCTGGTGGGACATCGCGGATTCGCTTGTCCCGAGAAGATTCGCGAGGTCGCACACGCAAAGCTCCTGGGCCGCCAGCGCCTGGAGGACCTTCACGCGCGTGGGATCCCCCAGGTCGCGGAACATCTCCGCGAGAGACGTTGCCTCCTTGTCGGGGGAGAGCGCTTTGCGGGCTTTGTCCACCTTGTCCCGATCCACGAAATGGATATCGCAGACATCTGAAATCTTGCCCTTCATGGCCCACCCCGACAACGTATGAATGTATGTTCATATATAATACCGTAGCGCCGCTGCATGGTCAACGGCTTTCGTTTGCCCCTCTAATCCGGCGTGTCCCGGAAAAGAAAGCGATCCCCTCCCACCTCCTTCATCACATAAATTGGCATTTATAATCAAAGCGCTACGACAGATATCCAATTTTATTGATACACATCGATCGACGACCCGCCCAACCGGGAGAAAGGAAATATTGATAAAATTTATTTATAAGGAGGCGCGCGCGGGAACAGGTCGCACAGACCGCGGAGGAAGCGCAATGAAAACATACAATGTCTACAGGGTGGACTACGTGAAGCATTCCCGTGTTCCGCTCGGCAGCGTCGTCGAGCGCAGGAGGAAGAACCGGCCGAGCAATTTCCTCGGGCTGCTGAAGGTGGCGCGGAAGACCTACGGCTACAGCCCGAACTACGATGTGCGCATCGTCCTGGATAAAAGCGCGTTGATGGAATCCGGGCGCAAAGCCGGGTGACGCGCGGAAGGCTCGAGCGGCCGCCGGGAAATCAACGGCCCGATTTCCCGGGCCACGGGCAGGCGTTCGACAGCGTCAGCGTCATCACGACGTGACCCCGCGAAGCCGCCTCGCGGAACGCGCCCAGGAGCGCCGGGAACACCTTCTCGTCGTCGCCCCAAAGGACCGTGCTCATCTCCCCCGTCTTGTACTCCACCCCGTGCCGCTCGATCTCGCCGACCGCCGCGTCGATCGCCGGCGACAGATCCTCCACTCCCAGCGGGTAGAGGCTCAACTGCGCAGTGATGCCGTACATGGCGTCTCCTTCCCCGTCGTCCGGGCATTTCTGGGGCACCCTTTTTAATACAAGTTTACCCTGACGCGCACGGGAGTGGGATCGTTCCCGTCAGTGGCCCGCCCCGCGCAATCCACTTCGGAACGGGTGTCTTTTCGGTATACGATAGAGGAGTCCGAACCGCCGCCGTCCGCGCGGGGGTAAATTACCGAAAGGAGGATCGACATGCCGGAATTCGGGTCTCCGTTTTCAGGGCTGGCGAAGGACCGGAAGCTGACGCACGAAGAGCTCGTTCGGGCCATCCGGTTCATGATCGCCGCGGAGTACGAAGCGATCCAGCTGTACATGCAGCTCGCCGAGTCCACCGACAACAAGCTGGCCATCGACGTTCTCAAGGACATCGCCGACGAGGAGCGGGTCCACGCCGGAGAGTTTCTGAAGCTCCTCTACGTGCTGGCCCCGGACGAGGAGAAGTTCTACAAGGAAGGGATGGAGGAAGTCGAGGAAGAGATCCGAAAAATGAAGTGAAGGACCGGGAAGGGATCGGGGGGAGGAGCGGATGGGCAGGAGAATCGTCGTCATCGGCGGGGTCGCCATCGGTCCGAAGGCGGCGTCGCGGGCCCGCAGGCGGGACCCGGACGCGGAAATCACGATCCTGGAAAAGGGGGAAGCGCTCTCCTACGCCGGCTGCGGCACGCCGTATTACATCGCGGGCAGGATCCGGAACTACAAGGAACTGATGATGACGCCCGCCGACGTCGTGCGGGACACGGCCTTCTTCAAGAACGTCAAGGCGATCCGCGTCTGCAACAGGACGCTGGCGGAGCGGATCGACCGGGAGGCGAAGGCCGTCCGGGCGCTGAACCTCGATACCGGGGAGCGGATGGACTTCCCCTACGACCGGCTGGTCCTGGCCACCGGCTCCTCTCCGGTTCGCCCTCCCTTCCCGGGCATCGACCTGAAGGGGGTGAACGTGCTGGGCTGCCTCGAGGACGCCATCGCGATCCGCAGGCAGCTGGACGCGGGCTGCAGGCGCACGGTCATCGTAGGCGCGGGGCTCATCGGGATGGAGGTGGCCGAGGCGTTCGCCGACCGGGGGGCCCGGATCACGGTCGTGGAGCTGAGGGACCAGATCCTGCCGGCCCTCCTCGACCCGGAGGTCGCGGCCCTGGCGGCGCAGCACCTCGCCTCGAAGAACGTCGACGTCAGGACGGGGGTCACCGTCCGGTCGTTCGCCGGGGACGACCAGGGCAGGGTCGAGGCCGTGATCACCGACAAGGGCGACTTCCCCGCGGACCTCGTGCTCGTCGCCGTCGGCGTGAGGCCCAACGCATCGCTCGCCCGGGAGGCGGGGCTCGCCATCGGCCCGCATGGAGGGATCGTCGTGGACGAGCATCTCCGCACCTCCGACCCGGACATCTTCGCGGGCGGCGACTGCGCGGAGAACCGGCACCTCCTCACCGGGGAGCCGGTCTACGTCCCCATGGGGTCGACCGCGAACAAGCACGGCCGGGTGATCGGGGACAACGTGACCGGCGGCTCCACACGCTACCCGGGCATCCTCGGCTCGACCATCTTCAAGCTCTTCGATTTCAACATCGGAGCCACCGGCCTCACCGAGCGCGCGGCCAGGGATCGCGGATACGACGTGGTCGCGGCGTCGACGCCCGGGCCGGACCGCGCCCATTACTACCCGGGTTCCAGGCTCCTCTTCCTCAAGGGGGTGGCGGATCGCGGGACGGGCAGGCTTCTGGGGCTCCAGGCGGCGGGACCGGGAGAGGCTTCGAAGCGCGTCGACGTCGCCGCGATCGCGATCTCCCGGGGAATGACGCTGGGCGAGATCGCCCTGTCGGACGTCTGCTACGCCCCGCCCTACTCGGGGGCGATGGACAACCTGGTGCACCTCGCCACCACGCTGGAGAACAAGATCGGCGGGCTGGCGACGGGCCGGTCTCCGCTGGAACTGCGGCGCATGATGGACGCGGGGGAGGACCATGTCCTCCTGGACGTGCGCACCCCGGCGGAAAACGCGGAGTCGCGGATCGCGCATCCGCGGCACGTGTTCATCCCCCTGGGGAAGCTGCGGGAGCGCCTCGGCGAGCTTCCGAGGGACAGGGAGATCGTCGCGTACTGCAAGACGTCGCTGCGGGCCTACGAGGCGGAGCGGGTCCTCAAGGGGGCGGGGTTCGGCAAGGTGAGCTTTCTGGACGGGGGAATCGTCTCCTGGCCGTTCGCCGTGGAAAAGGGGTGACGGCGCCTACCCCATCCCGATGCCGAGGAATCTCCCGACCTGGTAGACGACCACGGTCAGCGCATAGCCCAGCGCGGTGAGCCCCCCGAGCTGCAGCAGCCCCCACCGCCAGGAGCCGCTCTCCCTCGCCGTCACGGCGACGGTCGCGCTGCACGGCGCCGCGATGAGGCAGAAGACCATGACGCAGAATCCCACCAGCGGGGAGTAGGCCTGCCGCAGCTTCTCCCGGAGCGATTCGGATCCCTCGTCGGCCTCCCCCACGGCGTGGACGATCCCCATCTGGGCGACGAACACCTCTTTCGCGGCGAACGCGCCGATCAGCGCGACGCCGATCCTCCAGTCGAAGCCCATCGGCTCCAGGACGGGCTCCATCCCCCTCCCGATGCGCCCCGCGTAGCTGTTGAGAAGCGCCGCCTTGGCCTCCTCGTTGTCGATGCCGGCGATCCAGTCGGCGCGCTCCGCCCCGGTCATCCGGGCCGATTCGGCCTCCTGACGCGCCGCGCGGAAACGGGCCGCCTCGCTCTCGGGCAGGGCGGGGAACGACGACAGCGCCCACAGCAGGATGGAGATCCCCAGGATGACCGTCCCGGCCTTCTTCAGGTACTGCCACCCGAGGTCCCACATGTAGATCAGCACGGCCTTCAGCGTCGGCATTCGGTACGGGGGAAGCTCCATCACGAACGGAACGGACTCCCCCTTGAAGATCGTCCGGCGGAGCAGCTTCGCGCCCGCCACGGCCAGGAGGATGCCGATGACGTAGATGATCCAGAGCATGGGGGCCTGCCACGCCTGCGGGAAAAACGCGGGGATGACCAGGGCGTAGATCGTCAGGCGCGCCCCGCAGCTGATCAGCGGGAGCACGAGCATGGTCGTCAGCCGGTCCCGCCGGTTGTCCAGCGTACGGGTGGCCAGGATCGCCGGGACGGTGCAGCCGAACCCGATCAGCATCGGGATGAAGCTCTTCCCGTGGAGGCCGATCTTGTGCATCAGGTTGTCCATGAGGAAAGCGGCCCGGGCCATGTAGCCGGTGTACTCGAGGACCGCGATCGCCAGGAACAGCAGCAGGATGTTCGGCAGGAACACCACGACGCCGCCGACGCCGCCGATGATGCCGTCCACCAGGAGGGACTCCAGGAGACCGGCCCGCCCCTCCGGCCAGACGGCGCCGATCCTGCCGCCCAGCCACCCGAAAAACATCTCGATCCAGTCCATCGGCGGGGCCCCGATGGTGAAAGTGAGGTGGAAGACCACGTACATGAGTCCCAGGAAGATCGGGATGCCGAAGACCGGGTGCGTCACCACGGCGTCGATCTGGTCCGAGGTCGTGTGGCGGATCTCGATGGTCGAGCGCACCGCCTCCTGGCAGGCGCCGGAGATGAAGCCGTACCGGTCGCCGGCGATGGCGGTCTCCGGCGGCTCCCCGAGCATCTTCTGGACGCGGGCGGCGCTCTTTTCCAGCTGGTCGATCACCTCGGGGGAGGCGACTTCCTTCCGGAGCTCGCGGTCGTTCTCGAGCAGCTTGACGGCCACCCACCGCGAGTCGTATCTCCCGGCGAACAGGCCGGACTTCTCCACCAGCGGCGCGATCCGGGCGATCTCCTCCTCGATCACCTTCCCGTAGAAGACGGCCGGGGCCCTGCGGTCCTCGCGAGGGCCCGACCGGGCGACGCGGACGGCGGCGTCGAGCAGCGCCGTCATCCCGTCGCCCTTGTTGCCGGTGGTCTCCACGATGACGGCGCCGAAGAACCGCTCGAGCTTCTGGAGATCGAACTCGTAGCCCCGCGCCCTGGCCACGTCGCTCATGTTGAAAGCCAGCACGAGCGGCACGCCGAGCTCCATGAGCTGGACCGCGAGGTACATGTTCCTTTCGAGGTTCGAGGCGTCCAGGATGTCGACGACGACGTCCGGCTTCTCGTCGACGAGGAAGTTCCTGGCCACCAGCTCCTCCTCGGAATAGGCGGTCAGGCTGTAGGTGCCGGGAAGGTCGACGATCCGCAGATCCGCCCCTGCGTGGCGGCGGAAGCCTTCCTTGCATTCCACGGTCACGCCGGGGTAGTTGCCTACGTGCTGACGCGAGCCGGTCAACTCGTTGAATATAGTGGTCTTGCCGGCGTTGGGGTTGCCGGCGAGGGCGATGACGATTTCGGATTTCAAGGTCGTTTACGCGACCATGATCTTGTTCGCCATCCCGCGGCCGAGCATGATCCGGCTCCCTTTCACCGCGATCAGGAAAGGGCCGGGGGGGGAGTTCCGGAGCACCTCGATCTCCACGCCCGAGACCAGCCCCATGGCGGCGAGTCTCCCTTTCAGACCCTGCCCCGCCTCCACGGAAACCAGCTTTACCCGCCTGCCGACCTGCACCGTGGTCAACGGCATCGCGCGCACCTTCCCGGCCGCCCTTTCCGTCTACAGTGTCTCAATTTCAACCTCCTCCGCCTCTTCCCTTTTCAGGGACAGGTGATACCCCTTCACCTTGATGTCGATCGGCTCGCCCATCGGGGAGACCCGCTCGATTTCGACGACCGCCCCCGGGGACACGCCCATCTCGGAGATCCTCTGCCCGCCTCCCGCGGGAAAATTGACTTTCAGCACCTTGCCCTTCTGCCCCGGCTTCAGCTCGTTCAGCTTCGCCGCCGGGAACGTTCTCCGGCTCTCCCGCCGCTTGCGGTGCCGCACTTCCTCGAGGGCCTCCTCGATGCACCTCTCGCAATCCTCCCGCTTCGCGCCCTGCCCGCAGCGGGCGCCGAATTCCCTGATCCATGCCTCCCCGCCCCGGGGGCACACCTCGACGAATTCGGCGAAGCGGATGAACCGCTCCAGGATGACCTTCGGGATCGAATGCTCCATCCGGCAGGCCGCCTCGTCCGCGGCAGGCTCTTCCACGGCGAGCACGTTCACGAAGAAGTCGCGAAGCACCTCGTGTCGACGGACAACGTCCCGAGCCGCCGCCTTGCCCTTGGGCGTGAGGGAGATCACGTCGTAGGGAGCGTAGACGATCAGTCCCCTTTCGGCCAGGGAGCGGAGCGCTCCCGTAACGGACGGGTTGCTGACCCCGAGGCGGCGGGCGATGTCCTTGGCCCGCACAGCCTGCTTCTCCTCGATGATATGGAAGATCGCCTCCAGGTAATCTTCGAGGCTGGCGCTCAACGCGTCCTGCAACCCGCTTTCTCCTTTCCGGCCAAATGTTAGTCCAGGCTAAAAATATAAGTCGGTCCTCCCCCGGTGTCAACTATTTTGTTGGATCTTATTGGGAATCGACTCTTTTGAAGTGAAAGGCGCGGCCGCGAGAGGGCCTCGCCAGGACTCTTTCCGGAGCGCTTCGCCGCCGAACCTGCCCGGCTCAGGTGGAATGCGTGCCCGTCGCGCCCGATTCTCGCGAGCCCCCGGGCCGCCAGCCGTGCGACGATATCCCCGGAATCACCCGAGCGTGTCAACGCCGGTGAACTATTGACCCACTTTCGCCGGAACAGAATTGACC
>CAZTFC010000035.1:0-27441 GCA_964612075.1 uncultured bacterium | reverse complement strand
GCAGGTGGGGATCGTGACGATCGAGGACGTCCTCGAGGAGCTGTTCGGGGACATCAACGAGGAGCACGACCGGGAGGAGAAGGAGATCGTCGCCCGCCCCGACGGCTCGTCCCGCGTCCTCGGGAAGACGCCGATCCACCGGTTCAACGCGATGTTCGGAACGGATCTCCCGGACGAGGAGTGGGACACTCTGGCGGGGCTGCTGCTCCACGAGTTCGGGCGCCTTCCCGGGCGGGGCGACCGGATCGTGATCGCCGGGCTCGTCGTCACCGTGGAACGGGTGAAAGGGGTCCGGATCGTGGAGGTGGGCGTCCGGCCCGCCGCCGCGGAAGGGGAGTGAGGGATGGAGCTCGCGGTCCTGATCGCGATCTGCCTGTTCGGCCAGGGGCTGTACGAGGGCTCCGAGATGGTGCTCGTCTCGGCCGACCGGTACCGGCTGAAGGAGCGCGCCCTTCGCGGCGGATCGGGGGCGAAGCTCGCCCTTTCCCTGCTGTCCCGGCCCGACCGGATCCTCGCGACGACCCTCACCACGACCAACATCTTCATCGCCCTGGGCAGCGTCCTGACCACGTCCCGCCTCCTTCCCCTGTACGGGGAGTACGCCCCCTGGATCTCCGTGGGGGTCATCACCCCCCTGATCATCGTCTTCGGCCAGGTGGTTCCCAAGAGTTTCGCCCGGCAGCGCGCCGACCGGCTCGTCTCCGTCGCCGCCCGCGTCATCCGCCTCGCGCAGGTGCTTCTCTACCCGGTCGTCTCCGTGGCTTCCTTCATGGGCCGGGTGATCGCGATGCCTTTCGGCGGAGTCCCGCCCCTCGGGGTCCTGGTCACCCGGGAGGAGCTGGTCCTGATGCTCAAGATGACCCACGGGGGAGGATCCGACGTCGAGGCGCACGAGCGCGTGATGGTCCGCCGCGCCTTCCATTTCGGGGAGAAGCGGGTCTTCGACGTCTACCGGCCGCTTTCCCAGGTGGCCGCCCTGCCGGATGGCGCGTCCTGCCGGGAAGCGGCGCTGGCCGCCGCGAGGAGCGGCTACTCGCGCTACCCCGTGTACCGGGAGCGGGTGGACCAGGTCGTCGGGTACCTGCACGTCCTGGACATCGCGGGAAGCCCGCCCGACGACTCCATCCTCCCGTTCCTGCGGAAGCCGCTGTTCGTCCCGGAGCTCATGCCGCTCGACGAGCTGCTCCGGTCGTTCCGGGAGGCGCGGAGCTCCTTCGCGGTCGTAGTGGACGAGTTCGGCGGCGTATCCGGGATCGTCACCGCGGAAGACGTGGTGGAGGAGGTGGTCGGCGAGATAGAGGACGAGTACGACCGCCGTATGGAATACTATACGAAGGTGTCGGAAGACGAGTTCATCGTCCCCGGCCGGATGGAGATCGGGCGCTTGGCGGAGGAGACCGGGATCCGGCTCGCGGAGGGGGAATACACGACCGTCGGCGGCTTCCTCACGTCGCTCGCCGGGAGGATCCCCGCGGCGGGAGACACGTTCGACGTCCCGGGCGCCGCCCTTCGGGCGGAGAGGGTTTCGGAGCGCGCGGTCCTCGAGGTCCGGGTCCGGCGCGCGGTGGTGGAGGAGCCGCCGCCGGGAGACGGCGCCGGGAAGCCGGAATGATCCGGGGCGGCGCGCGGGGAGCGGGGAGATGACCGGGGATCGGCTGAAAAAACTGCTTTCAAACGTGGCGGTCGGGGACGTCTCCGTCGAAGAGGCGTTCGAGCGGCTGTGCCGCCTCCCCTATGAAAACGTCGGAGACGCACGCGTGGACCACCACCGGGGGATCCGCCAGGGGGTCCCCGAGGTGATCTTCGGCGAAGGGAAGACGTCGGAGCAGATCGTCACGATCGCCCGGACGATGCGACGGGGGGGCGCGGGGGTGCTGATGACGCGCCTGTCCGAGGAGAAGATCCGGGCGGTCCGCCGGGCGTTCCGCGGGGCGAAGGTCCACCCGAAGGCCCGCTGCGTCGTCATCCCGGGAGGGAAGAGGGAGGCCCGGGGGAAAGGGACCGTCCTCGTGGTCACCGCGGGCACCTCCGACATCCCGGTGGCCGAGGAGGCGGCGGTCACGGCCGAATTCCTGGGCAGCTCCGTGGAGCGGCTCTACGACGTGGGCGTGGCGGGGATCCACCGCCTGCTCCTGAAGGAGGAGCTGCTGCGCAAGGCGCGGGTGATCGTCGTGGCGGCGGGGATGGAGGGGGCGCTCGCCTCGGTGGTGGGGGGGCTGACCGACAAGCCCGTCATCGCCGTCCCGACCAGCGTCGGCTACGGCGCCAGCTTCGGGGGGCTGGCGGCGCTCCTCGGGATGCTCAACTCGTGCGCCCCCACCGTGGCGGTGGTCAACATCGACAACGGATTCGGCGCCGGCGTGCTGGCGTCGGTCATCGACCGGCTATGACGGTTCTCTACTTCGACTGCTTCTCCGGCATCGCCGGGGACATGGCGACGGCGGCGCTGCTGTCGCTGACCGGCGCGGAGAAGGAGCTCCGGAAGGCATTGAAGTGCGTCCCCCTTTCCGGCTACCGGCTGTCCGTGGAGCGGGGGCGGTCGTGCGGGATGGCGGGGACCCGCGTGCACGTCAACGTTTCCGCCGGGGCGAAGCACGCGCGACACCTCCACGACATCGTCTCCCTGCTCGCGTCCTCCTCCCTGCCGCGGGAGACGCTCTCCCGGGCGGTCCGCTGCTTCGAGCTGCTGGGCGCTGCCGAGGCGAAGGTCCACGGCACGACGATCGACAAGGTGCACTTCCACGAGGTGGGCGCCGTCGACGCGATCGTCGACATCGTCTCCGGCTGCTTCCTGTTCGAGCTGGCCGGGGCGAAGGCGGCGCACTGCTCGCCGCTTCCGGGCGGCAGCGGCGAGGCGTGGTCCGAGCACGGGAAGCTCCCGGTCCCCGCGCCGGCGACGCTCGAGCTGCTGAAGGAAGCGCCCTGGCGGTTCGGCGAGGGGGAAGGGGAGCTCGTCACCCCCACGGGGGCGGCGCTCCTGCGCGCCTTCGACGCCTCCTTCGGACGGCCGCCGGAGATGACGGCGCGGGGCGTCGGCATCGGGTTTGGGCACCGGGAGCTTCCGGGGCGGCCCAACCTCTTGAGGGTCGTCTCGGGGGAGCCGGCGGGAAAGGCCCCGGGCATGGACCGCGTCCTCGAGATCGAGGCGAACATCGACGACATGAGCCCCCAGCGGTTCGAGCTTCTGATCGAGCGGTCGCTCGACGCGGGCGCGCTCGACGTCGCCGTCCTGCCGGCGACGATGAAGAAGAACCGGCCCGGCTGGGTGCTGCGGATCCTGGCTCCCGAGGAGCGGCTCGAGATCGTTTCCGCGGCGGTGTTCTCCCTGTCCACGGCGATCGGGTTGCGGTACCACACCTGCGACCGGCTGAAGCTCGACCGCGCGGCGGGGGAGGTGGAGACCCGGTTCGGGCGCGTCCGCGTGAAGGAGGCGACGCTGCCGGACGGCTCGGTCCGGCCGGTGCCGGAATACGAGGACGTGAAGCGGATCGTGCGCGGCGGGTCGGCCACGTTCGACGAGGTGGCCGTCGAGGTGGCGCGGAAATGGCGAAGGTAAAGGTCGAGTTCGCCTGCACGGCGTGCGGGACCACGTCCCCGAAGTGGGTCGGGAAGTGCCCGGGCTGCGGCGAGTGGAACACCTTCGTCGAGGAGGTTTCCTCCCCGGCGCCCGGGCGGCGCGCCGGCGTTCCCGACTTCCCCGCATCGAGGCCGGTGCTCCTGTCCGAGGTCTCGGAGACCGCCGCCGAGCGCGTCTCCTGCGGCATCGCCGAGTTCGACCGCGTGATGGGGGGAGGGGTGGTTTCCGCGTCGGCCACCCTGCTGGGCGGCGACCCGGGGATCGGGAAATCCACCATCCTCCTGCAGGCGGCGCGCGGCCTGGCGCGGCAAAGGAAAGCGGTGCTCTACGTCTCCGGGGAGGAGTCCGAGGCGCAGGTGAAGCTGCGCGCCTCCCGCCTCGGCATCGCGGACGGCGGCATCTACCTGATGTCGGAAACCTCCCTCGAGCGGATCCTCTCCGCTACCGCGGAGCTCTCCCCCGCGGCGATGATCGTCGACTCGATCCAGACCGTGTTCTCGCCCGACCTGGCGGGCGCGCCGGGCTCCGTGGGGCAGGTGCGGGAGTGCGCGGCGCGGCTGGTGTTCTTCGGCAAGAAGGCGGGGATCTCGGTCTTCCTCGTGGGGCACGTGACGAAGGAGGGCGCGATCGCGGGCCCGCGGGTCCTCGAGCACATCGTCGACACGGTCCTCTACTTCGAGGGGGAGAAGGGGCACCCGTACCGGGTCCTCAAGGCGGTGAAGAACCGGTTCGGCTCGACGAACGAGATCGGCGTCTTCGAGATGCGGGCCGAGGGGCTCGCCGAGGTGGCCGACCCGTCGGGGATGTTCCTGTCGGAGCGGTCCGGCGACACCTCCGGGGCGCTCGTCTTCCCGGCGATCGAGGGGACGCGCCCGCTGCTGGTGGAGATCCAGGCGCTGGTCTCCCGTTCGTTCCTCCCCGTGCCGCGGCGCACGACGCTGGGGGTCGACTTCAACCGCGTGATCCTTTTGTGCGCCATCCTCGAGCGGAAGGCTTCGGTCGGCTTCCACGACCAGGACGTCTTCGTCAACGTGGCGGGCGGCATCCGGATCGACGAGCCCGCGGCCGACCTGGCGCTGTGCATGGCGCTCGCCGGCTCCTTCCGCGACCGGGTGATCCCGCCGGGGACGGCGGCGTTCGGCGAGGTGGGGCTGGGCGGGGAGGTGCGCGCGGTGCCGATGGCGGAGATGCGCCTGAACGAGGCCGCGAAGATGGGGTTCACCCGCGTTCTTCTGCCCGCCTCGAACGCGGAGCGGCTCGGCGCGAAGTTCCCGCTCGAGCTCGTTCCCGTGCGGCACGTGCGCGAGGCGCTTTCGCGCGCCGGGGGCAAGGCCGGGGGGCCGCCGGAGGGCCGCGCGTGAAGGCCGGCGCGGGACGGTTCATGGCTTCGCTGCTGCTTTTTCTGTGCGTTGCGGCGGCGCAGGCGTGGGCGGAGTGGCCGCGGATCGCCGCGTCGAAGGACGGCGTCCCGATCTCGTTCGAGGTCCACGGCTCCGGGGAGCCGACGCTGGTGTTCGTGCACGGCTGGAGCTGCGATTCCCGCTACTGGCGGGAGCAGGTGCCCGCGCTCTCTCCGAAGCACCGCGTCGTCGTCCTCGACCTCGCCGGGCACGGCCACTCCGGGGCGGGCCGCAAGAGGTATACCACGGCCGCCTTCGGGGCCATCGTCCTTCCCGGCGCCGATCATTTCCTGATGATGAGCCGCCCGGAGGAGTTCAACCGCGCGCTGGAAAACGCCGTCCGCATGCTTCCGGGGGGATGAGCCGCCCCGTTCGTTTTTCAGCCCCCCTTGAAGCCCTTCCCAAGGAGGTAGAGCTCGAACGATCCCTTGCGGGTGGCCTCGGGACGGATCCTCCGCAACTCCCGGAAGAAGGGTTTGAGCTCCGCGAACACCGCGTCGCCGTCCGCCCCCCCGAAGATCTTGGCGAGGAACGTGCCGCCGTCTTTGAGCGTTTCCCGCGCGAGGGCGAAGACCGAGCGGACCAGCTCGGCGGAGCGCGCCTGGTCGGTGAACGCGCTGCCGGTCGTGTTGGGCGCGGCGTCCGAGAGGACGACGTCGGCCCGCCCCCCGAGGAAGGCGGCCAGCTCTGCGGGAAGCGCGGGGTCGGCCAGGTCCCTTCGCCAGAAGCGGAAGTTGTCCCCCGGTAGCGGGTCCATCGGGAGCAGGTCGACCGCGGCGACCCTGCCCCCCTTCCCGACGAGCTCGAGCAGGAGCTGGCTCCAGCCGCCGGGGGCCGCGCCCGCGTCGATCACCCGGTCTCCCGCGCGGACCGCCTTTTCCTTCGACGCGATCTGGGCCAGCTTGTATGCCGCCCGGGAGCGGTACCCTTCCTTCTTCGCCTGCCTGTACCAGGCGTCCTTCCTTTCGTACATTCTTCCCATGGTAGCGGAACCGGGTCCGTTTCGCCCCGGAAATCCTGTAATATAATGGGTCATCGCACGCGGGGGGGCGGTCATCGACATCAACGGCGTCTTCCGATATTTGAGCCGCGACCTGCGCGCGGTGGAAAGGGCGCTGGTCTCCCACCTGGAGTCCCCGGTCCCGCTGATCCCCGTCGTCGGGAAGCACATCACCCTGTCGGGCGGGAAGCGGATCCGGCCCGCCGTCCTGCTGCTTTGCGCCGACGCGTGCGGCTACCGGGGCCCCCGCCGGACCGTCATGTCCGTCGTGACGGAATACATGCACACCGCGACGCTGCTGCACGACGACGTCGTCGACCTCGGGACGGTGCGCCGCGGGAAGCCCGCGGCCAACATGGTGTTCGGCAACTCCGTGTCCATCCTCGTCGGCGATTTCCTCTTCGCCCGCGCCTCCCAGCTCATGACCGACGACGGCGACATCGACGTCCTGGGGATCTACGCGCGCACCCTCGTCTCGCTCACCGAGGGGGAGGTGATGCAGCTCACGCGGGCGCGCGACGGGAGCATCACGGAAAGGCAGTACCTCGACGTCGTCTACTGCAAGACCGCCTCCCTCATCGCTGCGGCCAGCGAGACGGGGGCCGTGCTCGCGGGCGCCGATCCGGCGACCCGCAAGGCAATGTACGGTTTCGGGAAATCCGTCGGGATGGCGTTCCAGCTCGTTGACGACATCCTCGATTTCACGGGGACGCAACAGGAGCTCGGGAAGCGCCCCTACCAGGACCTGAGGGAAGGGAAGGTCACGATGCCGCTGATCCACGCCCTCCGGGAAGCGGACGCGCCGGAACGCCAGCGCGCGCTTGCGGCCCTCGCGAGGAAGGAGCGGGGGAAGCGCGACATCGCGTTCCTCGCGGGGCTGGTTGCCCGCCACGGCGGCGTGGACTACACGGCTTCCCGGGCGAAGGATTTCGTCCGCAAGGGGAAGAACCTCCTCCGGGGGCTCGCGCCTTCCACGGCACGGGACGCCCTCGCGACCCTCTCCGATTACGTAGTCTCCCGCACGAGCTGACGAAGACGTCCTCCGGCCCGCTTTCCGGGTCGCCGGCTCCGGATGTCGGACTTTATCGCGATAAGGGCTCCTGTCAAGAAAATTCCTCTTGACTTGTATATTATGCGTCTTTATACATAATTTATTATTAAATTATATGGAACTGATCTTCTATTGATCGCGCACAATTATTTTGGAGGGAAATGCTGATGAGGAAAAGGAGAGAGGCCGGCTTCACGCTGATCGAAGTGGTCGTCGTCGTGGCCGTCATCGCCATCCTGGCGGCCGTTCTCACGCCTTACATCACCAAATACATAGACGATTCGCGGGTCGCCAAGGCCCGCAACGAGGTCCAGGTCATCGGCGGGGCCCTGACGAATTTCTACAAGGACACCGGGGTCTGGCCGAGCAGGAACGCCTCGGGCGGGGCGGTCGCCTACCTCTACACGGGGACCGTAACTCCTTCCTCGGCCGCCATCTTCTCCGCCACGCCGGCCGTCGTCCCGCCGGTCGCCCCCTGGTCCGGAACCGGCACCTACCTCGACAACAGCCTGCTGACGAACGGCAACGGGAACGCCTACCCGGCGAACGGGGACATGCAGTGGAGGGGGCCGTACATCGGCAGCGCCCTGCCCGTGGACCCGTGGGGGAAGCCGTACGTCGTCAACTACGCCGCAGCGGGCCCCATCTGGGTGCTGTCGGCCGGCGCCAACCTGAAGGTCCAGACGGCCGTCGCCGACAACGTGGTCAGGGGCGACGACATCGGGTTCCGCGTACGGTAGGAGAGGATGCAGCCGCGACGAAAAGCCGAAAGCGAGGAAGCTTCGGCTTTTTTTTTAGCCCGCGGGGGGAGGCCTGACGCATGACGGATGCGGCCGCGGGACCGAAGCCGGCGGAGGCGTCTTCCCCCAAGAGCATGAAGCTCGGGGAGCGGCTGATCGATTCAGGGCTGGTCACCCCCGACCAGCTCAACCTGGCGCTGCGGGAGCAGAAGCGGACGGGGGAGAGGGTCGGCGAGATCCTCATCAACCTGGGGTTCGTCACCCAGGAGCAGATCTCCTCGGTCCTCGCCTCGCAGGCCGGCGTCGCCTTCGTCCAGCTCGACAGCTATCTCATCGAGCCGTCTGCGCTCAAGACGGTGCCCGAGGCGCTGGCCCGCCGGCACAAGCTGATCCCCATCCTCCTCGAGCCGCCCAAGCTGACGATCGCGCTGGCCAACGTCTTCGACATGGTCGCGATCGACGAGGTGCAGCGCGTCACGGGATACGTGGTCGACGCGGTCTCCTCCACGGAGAGCGGCATCGCGGCCGCGATCGACCAGTACTACGCCGGCGGCGTCTCCTTCGAGGAGATCGTCCAGAAGTCGATCCGGCAGGTGGAGTCGGGGCGCCTGTCCGAGGCGGACATGGCGGCGGGGGCCCCCATCATCCGGCTCGTCGACCAGGTCTTCCTGTCCGCAGTGAACGACGGCGCGACGGACATCCACATGGAGCCGGAGGAGCGGATCTTCCGGCTCCGGTACCGCATCGACGGGAAGCTGCGGATGGGGCCGTCCCTCCCCAAGATCCTTCAGCCGGCGGTCACGGCCCGCGTGAAGATCCTCTCCTCCATGAACATCGCGGAGACGCGGCTGCCGCAGGACGGGAAGATCAACTTCTATTACGGGAAGCGGAAGATCGACCTGCGCGTCTCCACGCTGCCCACCGTGCACGGGGAGAACATCGTCCTGCGCGTCCTCGACAAGTCGAAGCTGGTGCTGGGACTGGAGACGCTGGGCTTCGACGAGAGCACCCTGGCGCGCCTGCGCAAGGCGATCGAGAGCCGCAACGGCATCGTGACCGTCTGCGGCCCGACCGGGTCCGGGAAGACGACGACCCTCTACTCCGCACTCGCCTACATCAACAACGTGGACCGCAGCATCGTGACGCTGGAGGACCCGGTGGAGTACGAGCTGCCGGTCATCCGGCAGGTCCAGATCAACGTGAAGGCGGGGCTCACCTTCTCGGCCGGGCTCCGGTCGATCCTCCGGCACGACCCCGACGTCATCCTCGTGGGCGAGATGCGCGACGCCGAGACGGTCGAGCTGGCCATCCGGGCGGCCCTCACCGGCCACCTCGTCTTCTCCACGCTGCACACGAACGACGCCGCCGGCGCGATCCCGCGGCTGATCAACATGGGGCAGGAGCCGTTCCTCGTGGCGTCGTCCCTGCGGGCGATCATCGGGCAGGCCCTCCTGCGCCTCAACTGCGCCGCGTGTCGCGAGGAGTACGAGCCGTCGCCCGACATCCTGGCGCGAGCGGGGCTTTCCCCCGACGAGGTGAGAGGCCGGGTGCAGCGCGGAAAAGGATGCCCGCAGTGCGGGCAGACCGGGTACCGCGGCCGCGTGGGCGTGTACGAGCTCATGGAGGTGACGCCCGAAATCTCCCGGATGGTGATGCGGCGGGCGAACGCCGGGGAGCTGCTCGAGGCCGCGATGGCGGAGGGGATGACCACGATGCGGCAGGACGGGATCGCGAAGGCGCTCAAGGGGTTGACCACGCTGGAGGAAGTGGTCCAGCTGACGTGAAGGGGGCGGAGTTGGCGCGATTCGAGTACAGCGCCGTGGACGACTACGGGAAGACGGCGCGGGGGACGATCTCCTCCGCCGACCAGAACAGCCTGCGCGGCGCACTCGCCGGGATGGGGCTCTACCTGGTATCCGCCCGGCAGGTCGCGGAGAGCGGCGGCCGCGGGCTGTTCCGCAAGCAGGTCAAGCGCGCCGACCTGATCGAGCTCACCTACCACCTGCACACGCTCATCGGGGCGGGGGTCCCCCTGATGAGCGCACTCTCGGACGTGGCCGACCAGGCCGGCCACGCGGGGTTCCAGGAAGTGCTGCGCGACGTCCGGCGCAACGTCCAGTCCGGCGTTTCGCTCTCGGGGGCGTTCGCCCTTCACGGGGACGTCTTTCCGGAGGTCTTCGTCGCCATCATCCGGTCGGGCGAAGCCACGGGGAACCTGGAGGGCGTGCTCAAGGACCTGCACCGTTTCCTTTCCTGGCAGGAGGAGCTCGGCAAGACCATCCGCCAGGCGACGTATTACCCCGTGACGATCGTCACCCTGGTCCTGGGGCTGATCGTCCTTCTTTTCACATTCGTCTTCCCCCGCTTCCTCTCCGTCTTCCAGGGGGCGGTCGCCGACCTGCCGCTCCCGACGCGGATCGTGATCGCGATCAGCGGGTTCTTCCGGGACTACGGCCCATGGATGGCCCTCGGCCTCGTCCTGGCGATCGTGTTCCTGCGGCTGTACGGCCGCACGGAAACCGGGCGGCTGCGGATCGACGGCTGGAAGCTTTCGATTCCGCTGGCCGGCGAGGTGATCCGCTCGATCGAGATGAGCCAGTTCGCCCATTTCACCGCATCGCTGTTCCGGGCCGGCGTCGAGATGACGCAGACGCTCGCCGTGGTGGAGAAGGTGGTCGGCAACCGGGTCATCGCGGGGGTCATCCGCCGGGCGCGCGAGGAGCTGATCGCGGGGGGAGGGCTTTCGGTGGCGCTGCACAAGTCCGGCGAGTTTCCCCCGATGGTCGTCCGGATGGTCTCGGCGGGAGAGTCGTCGGGGAACCTCGACGCGACGCTGGAGAACGTCGCATCGTTCTACGACCGGGAAGTGCCGGCGACCGTGAAGAAGGCCTTCGCCATCCTGGAGCCCGCGATGACGCTCCTGCTGGCGGTCGTGGTCATGGGCACGGCGCTCTCCTTCTTCCTCGCCCTCTACAAGATGGTGGGCGCGATGGGGGCGGGCAGGTGACGGCGCGCGGGGGCCGCGGCGGCTTCACCCTCATCGAGGTGATCGTGGTCATCGCGGTCGTCTCGATCCTCGCGTCCATGGCGGTCCCGTACGCGGTGAAGTTCATCGACCAGGGACGGGTGGAGAGCGCGCGCAGGCAGCTCGAGGAGATCCACGACGCGATCGTGGGCGATCCCGGGGTGCCCACGGGGGGATACGTCGGCGACATGGGGGGGATGCCGGCCTCCCTGGACTACCTGTTCGCCCGGGGGGCGCTACCGGTGCGGAGCTACGGGACGCTGGGGATCAAGTACGGGTGGGACGGCCCCTACGTGCGGATCGGGTACAGCGACAACGCATTCCGGTACGACGGGTGGGGGAGGGCCCTCGTCTACTCCTCCGCCACGGGACGGATCCGAAGCCAGGGGCCGAGCACGGCCACCACGGCGGACGACATCTGGTTCCCCGCTTCCCCTTCCGCCGTGGTCCCCACGGGCCGGCTCCTCGTGAACCTGTACGTATGGTTTACGGACAACACGACGGGGCAGTACATCCTGAACCCGCAGCCCGCGGCGTTCCCCGGGATGCAGATGGACGTGCGGATGTACTACTCCAGAAACGGGGCCGAGGCGTTCCGGTCCTACTCGGGGACGCCCCCGGGGGCCGGGCCGCCGTACCTCTTCTCCCCCACGGCGCCCGATTCCTCCGCTCCCCTTTCCACGCACGCGGGGTTCCACGCGGTGACCGCGACGTGCACCCTCCCGCCGCAACCCCAGGCGAGCGGGCAGGCGGTGGTGTACATCCCGGGGAACAACCGGCAGACGCAGGTGAACCTGTACCTGCGGTGAGCGGCTGAAAGAAGAAGGAGCGAAAGCGCGCATGGGCAGGATGCTGGCCGTCGAGTTCTCGCCGAAGGTGATCCGGGTGGCGGAGTACCAGCCCGGGGATCGCCCGGTTCGGATCTTCCGCGCGGCCTGCGCGGAGCGTCCCGGCGGCGAGCCGGCGGCGGTGGGGCAGTTCCTGCGGGAATTCCTCGACCGGAACGGCATCACCGCGAAGGAAGCGCTGGTGAGCTACCTCGGGCCCTCCATCGACCACCGGATCTACACCATCCCGCCGGTGACGGGCGTCACGCGCGAGGAGCTGCTCCGCGGGCGGATCGCCCAGGATTCGTCGATCGCCGTGGCCGAGCTGCGGGTGACGGGCGAGGTCATCGGAAAGGTGTCGGAGAAGGGGATGGAGCGGCACGAGGTGATGACGCTCTACACCCCGGAGTTCGAGATCCGGCGGCTCGTCTACATCCTGGTCGAGGCCGGCCTCACCCCCGAGCGGGTGGTCTCCGTCCCGGTGGCGCTGTCGGGGCTGCACCCCGCCGACGCGGCCGACGAGCTGTGCGGCTTCCTGCACCTGGAGCCGAGCCGGTGCGTCATCTGCGTCTCGGGCAAAGGGGGCTTGCGGTTCGCGCGGGAGTTCGCCCTGAAAGGGCAGGACGGACTGCACCACGAGCTCTCCGACGGCCCGGACCTCGCGGAGCGGCTCGTCATGGAGCTCACCCGGTCGCTGCTCTATTTCCGGCAGATCTCCCAGGGCGGCGCAATCACCCGGCTTTACTGGAGCGGGGACCCGCCGACCGACGAGGCGAAGGAGCTCATCTCCGCCCGGCTGAAGCTCGACATCGGGCAGCACCCCGCGGAAAAGGAATCGGTCTTCGGGGCGGGGGTGAAGGCGGACCCCTCCGCCTTCGCCGTGCCGATCGGGATGGCGGCGGACGAGTGGGGACCCGACCGGGTCAACCTGCTTCCCGTCAAGTTCCTCCAGCGGAAAGCGCGCCGGGGAAGCTACATCGCCCTGGGCGTCATCCTGCTCGCCTTCCTGGCCGCGAACGCCGGCCTGTTCCTCGGTCTGCGCAACGCGGAGGACCGTTACCGCAACGTCCTGGCGAATTACGACACGGTCACCCGCAGCGTGGCCCTGCCGGAGGAGGAGGCCGCCCGCTGGATCGAGATGAGGGCCGCCCTCGGCCATGCGGCGACGTGGGAAAAGGCGTACGCCCACTCCTTCACGAGGTGGAAGGGGCTGCTGGCCGCGCTGGGGGCGCCCGTGCCGCCCGGAATGCGGCTGCTTGCCGCCACCTTCACGCCGGCGGAGCCGGGCGCGGCCGGATCCGACGCCGGGCGGGCGGAGGTCCGCGCGATCGTGCATTCGGGCACGCCCGCGGAGGTCCAGCGCAAGGTGAACTCCTTCCTCGCCGCGCTTCGCGCCCAGCCGGTGGTGGCGGACGCGGAGTACAGGGTTCTCGAGCTGCGCCCCTCCGGGAAGGAATCTCCCGGCGGGTACGACCAGGAGTTCCTGGTCCACTTCACGATGAGGGAAAGGTAGCGGATGCCGTTCGACATCTGGAAGAGGGAGGGGGTCCTTCCCGTCCTGATCGGCCTCCTGGCGCTCGCGGCGGCGTCGTACCATTTCGCGTTCGCCCCGAAGATCGCGAAGGTCCGCGTCTTGAAGGAGGAGATCGCGCGGAAGGAGGCGGAGGTGGCGGAGACGATGGCGCTGCGTTCCGCGGTCGAGGAATCGCGCAGGAGCGGGGAGAAAGGCTGGGACCGCGAGTTGCGTTCCTGGGAGGAGCGCGTCCCGGTTTCCCCCGAGCCCGACCGGCTTCTCGCCGAGATCGGCGAGCAGGCCGCGCGCCATCGCCTCGGTTCGTTCGCCCTTTCGGTGATCTCCGCCGAGCCCGCGGGAGGAGCCCCGCAGGCGCCGCCCGCGGAAGGGGCGCCCGCGGAGAAGGAGCGGATGCCGGAGGTCCGGTACCGGATGACCTTCCGGTCCTCCTACCGGGACCTGGCCGGTTTCCTCGACGACATCCCCAGGATGCGGCGCCTCCTGTCGGTGCGTTCCGTGTCGATCAAGGGCGAGGAAGGCGCCATGGCGGCGACGGTCGAGGTCTCGGCGTGGCACCGGGGGGCGCGATGAAGCCGATCCGGGAATACATGAGGGACAAACGGGTGGCCGCCGTGCTGGCGGCGGCCGCGCTGCTGGCCGTGGGGTACCGCATGGTGCAGTCGCGCGCCGTTTCCCCGCCGGGACAGGCCGTCGAGGCGCCGCCCCCGGGGGCGTATCCGGCGGGACCCGCGGCGGTCCCGCCCGGGCCGGCGGCCTCGCCGCAAGTGCGGGCGCGTCTTTCCGTACCGGCCGGATATTCGGGGCCGGCGTGGAACTGGGACCGGAACCCGTTCCTTGCGCCGTCCGCCGGGGACGCGCGGGGCGCGGCCGGGCCGGCGGGCGCGGCGGACGAATACGTCGCGGACCTTTCGGTGCCGAGGCTGCTGGGGACTGTGGCGAACAGGGGGGGCGGGTCGGCGATCTTCCGGGGCGAACGGCCGGACGGCGGGGACGTCCTGGTTCCGGCGGGAGGGAGCATCGCGGGCTGGACCCTCTCGTCGGTCGAGCCGTACCGCGTGTTCTTGAGGAGAGGGAAGGAAACGAGGATCGTCGAGCTGTACCGGCAGTAGGGACCGCCGCCGGGGCGGCGGAGACACGAGGAGGCGAAGCCGTTGAAGATCCTGGTGATTGCCCTGATCGGGTGGATGGCGATGGGCCTGGGCTGCGCGAAGAGCCAGGCGATCCGGAAGTCCCCCCCGAAGCCCGCGGCGACGATCGGCGACCTCGCCGCCGCCTTGCCGGCCGCCCCGCCGGCCGTGACGGCGGCGCCGCTGCCGGACGCCCCGCTCGAGGGCGCGGTGGAGCCGCGCCGGTCCGCCGGGGAGTTCCGCAGGCCCTCGAAGCGGTACACGCTCGTGATGTCGGGGGCGGACGTCCGGGAGCTGTTCCTCTCGCTCGCGCGGGAGAACGAGTTCAACCTCGTCCTTTCCCCCGACGTGACCGGGACGGTGACGCTCGACATCAAGGACGCCACGGCCGAGGAGCTGATGGACGAGGTCTGCGGCATGGCCGGCTGCCGGGCGTCGTTCCACGGGAGGACGGCGCGCGTGACCCCCGCGCGGCGGGTCACCCGGGTCTTCCCGGTGGATTACCTGATCACCGTCCGGACGGGACAGGGATCGCTCGTCGCGTCGACCTCGGCCGCCGGCAGCGACACGGGGACCGGCTCGGAGAGCCAGAGCACGAACAGCATCCAGACGGAGGAGAAGGGCGATTTCTGGACCAACCTCTCGGAGGAGCTCGGCGAGATGGTGTCCGCCGGGGGAGGGAAGGCGATCGTCAACCGGACGGCCGGGACCGTCGTGGTGACGGACTTCCCGGAGAACGTCGAGCGGGTCGGGCGGCACCTGAAGGCGATCGAGGCGCGCATGCGGACCGGGGTGATCATCGAGGCGCGGATCTTCGAGGTCCGGCTGGACGACAGCACGAAATACGGGATCAACTGGTCCGCACTCCCCGACCTCCAGTCGTCGCTCCACCTCTCCGGGACGCTCGCGGGCGGCGCCTCGGCGGTACAGAACCTCGCCTCCGGGACGACCGCCTTCCAGATCGGCGTGGCGGGATCGAAGTTCTCCGCCTTCCTGGACGCCGAGGCCGTCAAGGGGAACCTGAACGTCCTCTCCGCCCCCAAGGTCGCCACGCTCAACAACCAGAAGGCCGTCATCCGGATCGGGCGGCAGGACGTGTTCTTCAGGGCGACGGTCACCCCCGCGAGCACGACCTCCGCCGCGTTCACCACGTATTCGCCGGAAAGCATCACGGAGGGGATCATCCTGAGCGTAACGCCCCAAATCGGGCTGGACGGGCGGATCATGCTCTCCATCCACCCCTCGATCACCGAGAAGGTGGGCGACGCCAGGGCCCCGGACAACAACACGGCGCCGATCCTCGACATCCGGGAGACCAACACGGTGGTCTCGGTGATGGACGGGCAGACGGTGTTCATCGGCGGGCTGATGCAGGAACGGACGCAGGAGACCGTGTCCTCGGTCCCGCTCCTCGGGGACATCCCGTACCTGGGTGCCTTTTTCCGGTCCAACGCGCAGGAGAAGGTGAAGACGGAGCTGGTGATCCTCATCACGCCGCGGGTCGTCCGCTCGTCGGAGGCGGCGGAATTCGCGGCGTGGGAACGGAACCGGTTGGAGGAAACAAAGAGGGGGAACCTCCTCGGGGGCCGGCCGTGGCTATACGGCACGGAGGGGGAGCGGGAAACGTTCCGCCCCTGGAACTGACATGTACGAGGAACACTTCCGCCTGAGAGAGAAGCCGTTCGCGCTGACGCCCGACCCGGATTTCCTCTTCCTCTCGGAGAGCCACCGGCGCGCGCTGGACCACCTGCTGTTCGGGCTGGAGACGGGGGAAGGGTTCATCGTGGTCACCGGCGACATCGGCGTCGGGAAGACCACCGTCTGCCGGGCGCTGCTCCGGCGCATGCCGGAAGCCTTCACGACGGCCCTCGTGGTGAACACCCTGCTGACGGAGAAGGAGCTGCTGCGGACGATCCTCGACGATTTCGGCGCACCCGTGCCCGACGGGACGCGGAAGGACCTCCTCGACGGGCTGAACCGGTTCCTCCTGGCGGAGGCGGAGGCCGGCCGCAGGCCGGTCCTCATCATCGACGAGGCCCAGAACCTCGCCCCGCCGCTCCTGGAGCAGGTGCGGCTCCTGTCCAACCTGGAGACGGAGAAGCGCAAGCTGCTGCAGATCGTGCTGTTCGGCCAGAAGGAGCTTCGCGGGAAGCTCCGCCTCCCGGAGCTGCGCCAGTTCGACCAGCGGATCACCGTCCGGGCCGACATCCTCGCGCTGGACCGGAGGGAGACCTCCATGTACGTCCAGCACCGGCTCGGCGTGGCCGGCGGGGAAGGGGGCGCCTTCCTGTCCCCCTCCGCGGAGAGGCTGCTGTACCGCCGTTCCCGCGGGGTGCCGCGGCGCGTCAACCAGCTCTGCGACCGGGCGCTCCTCTCGGCCTGCCTGCGCGACGCCGCGCGCGTGGAGCGGGAAGACGTGGTCCGCGTGTGGGAGTCGCTCTCCGACGACCGGGGCGCGGAGCGGCGCTCCGTGCGCCGGCTGCTCCGCGCGTCGTGGTTCGCCGCGCTGCTGTTTTCCCTGCGGCTCGGGAAGGGGGGCGGCCTGTGAGCCTGCTGCAGGACGCCCTCCGCCGGGCGCAGAAGAACGCGGGAGGCCCGCCGCAGCCGCAGGCGCCCTTTCCCGATCCGCCGCCCGCCAAGCCGAAGCCGCGTTGGATCCTGCCGGCCGCCCTGGTGGCGGCGGCGCTCGCACTGGGAGCGGCGTCCGTTTTCCTCCTGGCGCGGTATCCTTCCGGGCCGCGGATCGTCGTCCCGGCCCCACAGGCCGCGCAGGCGCCCCCTCCGTCCGCTTCCGCTTCGCCCGCCGCTCCCGCGGCGGAAAGCTCCGCCGTGCCGGCCCCGGCGCCTCTCGCGGCGGCGCCCGCGGCAGCTTCTTCCGCCGCCGGCGCGGCGAAAACCGCGGAGCGCGCCGCGGGACCGGCGAAGCTCCCGGCGGCGCCTCCCGCCCCTCGCGTCGCCCCTGCCGCCGGGTCGGCCGCCGGCGACGTCCCGCGGGGAACGGCGGGGAAGGACCCCCTGGTGGAGAGGTTCAACGCGGCGGTGGCGGCGCTGGACCGGATGGACGACGCGGAAGCGGCACGCCTGTTCCGTGAGGTGGTCGCGGCCTCCCCCGACCTCGTCGAGGCGTGGAACGGGCTGGGGCTCGCCCTCCTGCGGGAAAAGGATGCGCGGGGGGCGGACGAGGCCTTCGCCCGCACGCTCGACCTCGCCCCGCGCTACGTCCCGGGGCTCCTCAACGCCGGGCTGCTCCGCCTTTCGCAAGGCAGGGCGGAGGAGGCGGCCGGATTGTTTTCCCGGGCGGCGGAAGCCGCGCCCGGCTCGCCGGCCCCGCGCGTGAACCTCGCCGTGGCGCTGGCCCGGTCGGGCCGCACCGCCGAGGCCGAGGAGACGCTGCTGTCCGCCCGGCGCCGGTTCCCGGGCGACCCCGACGTGCTGTATCAGCTCGGGACGGTGTACGAGCGGATGGGGAACCGGGAGAAATGCGCCGAAGCCTACGCCGCGTTCCTCTCATCGTCCGGCGGCGCCCGCCCCGGGGCGGAAGCGCGGGTCCGGGAACGGCTGCGTTCCTGGGACGCGGGATCCCGGCTTGACTCGGGATCCCCCCTCCCGTCAAAATGACCTGAAACGACTGAAACAGGTTCCGCCGGGGCCAGGGAAGACGGTGCGAAGCCGTCGCTGCCCCGCAACTGTGACCGGCAACGAAATCCGCAGGGGAGCCACTGCCCGGGAACGTCGATCGACGCGGGCGGGAAGGCGCGGAAAGTAGGCGGGCGGCCCGTTTCTTTGGGGCCGCGGGGGCCGGAAAGCCAGGAGACCTTACCCGGCGGGGTGTGAAACCCGGAAGCGCCTTTCGAGGGAGAAGGGCCGGGAGGATCCTTGGTTCGCAACATCCGCACCCAGGCGTGGCGCCAGCGGCGGGGATTTCCCGCCGCCGCTTTCCTCCTGCCGCTCGCTTTGGGGTACGCCCTCCCGTCGCTTTCCGCCGATCGCTTCCCGCTGGATATGCGCGACGACCGGGGCGTCGCCGTCCGGCTGGCCGCCGCTCCCCGCCGCGTCGTGTCGCTCGCGCCCAGCCTCACGGAGATCGTGTTCCTGCTCGGCAAGGGGGAGCTGCTCGCCGGCGCGACGCGCTTCTGCAACCACCCCCCGGCCGCCTCCTCCCTTCCGAGGATCGGCGGCATGACCGACCCCGACGTGGAGCGGATCGTCTCCCTGTCGCCCGACCTCGTCCTCTGCACGACGGACGGCAACCCGCGAGGCAGGGTGGAGGCCCTCGAAGAGATGGGGATCCCCTGCTTCGCGGCGTCGCCCCAGGACCTTCCCGGAATCCTCGCGACGGTCGAGCGGCTGGGCGCCCTGCTCGGCGACGCCGCCCGGGGGCGCGCGGAGGCCGCCGTGCTTTCGCGGCGCATGAACGCCGCGCGCGCCGCCGCGGTCCGGGGGGGTGGAGACGCGCCCCTCGCGCTCTTCGTCGTCTCCACCTCGCCGATCATCGTGGCGGGGGAGGGGACGTTCATGGACGAATTGCTCGGGCTGGCGGGCGCGCGGAACGCCGCCCGCTTCTTCCGCGGCCGGTACCCGCGCCTGTCCGTCGAGGACCTCGTCGCCGCGGGCCCCGAAGCGGTCTTCCTCGCCGGAATGGGAAGCGCCGAGCGGTTCCCCCAGGAAGTCACGGCGTGGAAAGAGGTCCCGGCCTTCCGGGACGGCGCCGTGTTCCGGGTCGACGGCGACCTCGTCACCCGGCCGGGCCCGCGGCTCGTGACAGCGCTCGAGGAGATCTCGGAGGCGCTCGCGGGGCTGGGCCGCCGGCGGGGGCGCGGGAGATGATCCGCGAGCGGGCGGGCGGCGCCGGTTTCCGGGCGGTCCTGGCAGCGCTCTCGGTCGCGCTGGCCGGGGCCCTGGTTCTTTCGGCGGCGACCGGGCCGGTGCGGGTTTCGCTCGACGGGTTCGTGGACGCCCTGCTGCGCGGCGGGGAGGACACCCCCGCGCGCGTCGTCCTGTCGCTGCGCCTTCCCCGGGCGCTTCTCGGGATGCTGGTCGGCGGGGCGCTGGCGTCCTCCGGCGCGGCGTTCCAGGCGCTGCTGCGCAATCCGCTCGCGGACCCGTACATCCTCGGCGTCTCGGGAGGCGCGGCCGTGGGGGCGCTGGCGGCCACCCTCTTCCTGCCGGCGGCGGCCTCCGCGGTCCTGCCGGCGTGCGCCTTTCTCGGGGCCGCGCTGTCGGCGCTCGCGGTCTTCCTGCTGGCCCGCCGCGCCGGCGGGGTATCGCCGGAGCGGCTGATCCTCATGGGGGTGGTCGTGGGGGCGTTCCTGAACGCGGTCATCATGCTGATGGTGTCCCTTTCCCCCCCGGGCCGGATCCCCGGCGCCCTGTACTGGCTGATGGGAGACCTGGGGCAGGGCACCCCGAAGCGCGTGGCGGTCCTGCTTCCCTACGTCGCGGGAGGATCGCTGGCGCTGTTTCTCCTCTCCCGCGGACTCGACCTGCTCCTGCTGGGGGAGCGGGAAGCGTTCCACGCGGGGCTCGACATCGAGCGCGCGAAGACGGCCGCCTACCTCACCGCGTCGCTGCTGGCCGGGTCGGTCGTCGCGGTTTCGGGGCTCATCGGGTTCGTGGGGCTCATCGTCCCGCACGGCGCGCGGGCGCTGGTGGGCTCCGCCCACCGGCGGCTGCTTCCGGCCGCGTTCCTCATGGGGGCCGCGTTCCTCGTCCTCTCCGACGTGATCGCCCGGACGGCGTCCCCATCCGGGGAGCTGCCCGTGGGCGCGGTCACCGCGTTCGCCGGCGCGCCGTTCTTCCTCTTCCTCCTTCGCCGCGGCGGGGGGCGGGCATGAACCCGGCGCTGTCCGCGCGGAGTCTGGTTTTCCGGTACGGCGGCCGGGAGGTCCTGCGCGGGGTGGGCATCGATCTCTACCCCGGCGAGGTGACGGTCCTGCTGGGGCCCAACGGCTCCGGAAAGAGCACGCTGATCGGCGTCCTGTCGGGGTCTCTGGCCCCCGCCTCCGGCGAGGCGCTCCTGTTCGGCCGTCCCGTCCGGTCGTACCCGCGTCGCGAGATGGCCCGGCGTCTGTCGTCCGTGGGGCAGGGGCCCCCGACGGATTTCCCGATGACCGTGGAGGAGTACGTCGCGCTCGGCCGCTACGCGCATCGGGGGCTCTTCGGCGGGGCGACGGCGGAAGACCGGGAACGGGTCGAGGGGGCGCTCGACATGACGGGGCTTGTCTCCCTGCGGGACCGGCCGCTTTCGGGGATCTCCGCGGGGGAGCGGCAGCGGGCCGTCGTCGCCCGGGCGATCGCGCAGGGGGGGGACGTGATGCTGTTCGACGAGCCCACCGCGTTCCTCGACCTGCGGCACCGGGTGGCGTTCCACGAAGTCGTCGCCCGCCTCGCGGGCCGCGGGGGGGCCGCCGTCCTGGTCGCCTCGCACGACCTGTCGCTGTGCGCGGAGTACGGCGCGCGGGTCGTTCTCCTGTCGGACGGGAAGGCGGCGGCGCAGGGGACGCCCGAAGAGGTGCTGACGCCGGAGAACATCCGCATGGCGTACGGCGTATCGGTCGCCTGCGACCGGAACCCCGCTACCGGCGCGGTCCGCGTCACCCCGCTGCGGAGCGGGGGAGTGCGCGAAGGATCTTGAGACTGGGAGGGATCCGGGGAAGACGGTGCGAATCCGTCGCTGCCCCGCATCTGTCATCGGAACGAAACCCGCGGCAAGGCCACTGTCCCGGAAACGGGACGGGAAGGCGCGGGAAGTAGGCCGCCGAAAGCCAGAATACCCGGCCCTCCTTGAATACGGCGCCCTTTCGAGGGAAAGGAGAAGCGATGAAGGCGACGGTTCGGGCGGCAGGGTTCCTGGTTTCGATGTCGTGGGTTCTCGCGTGGGTCCCGTGCGCGGGGGCCGCGGACGGGACGGTGAGCATGGATCCCGTGGTGGTCACGGCGACGCGGATCGAGGAGAAGGTCTCGGAGCAGGCTTCGTCGGTGAGCGTCGTGGAGCGGGACGCGATCGAGCTCGTGACTCCCGCCCTGGCGGGAGACGTCCTCCGGGGGATTCCGGGGGTGAGCGACCAGCGGTCCGGCGCCCCGGGCAACCGGGAGAACATCAAGATCCGCGGCGGCTCCGCGACCGGCACGCTCGTGCTGATCGACGGGTTCCCGGTGAACAGCCCCAGCCTCGGCGAGTTCGACATCAGCTCCCTGCCGGCGGCGCGCTTCGACCGGGTGGAGGTCGTGCGCGGCGCCCAGAGCGCGCTGTACGGGTCCAACGCCTTGTCCGGCGTCGTGAATTTCCTCCCGCCCGCGCCGGTGGAGGGCGCGCGGTTCGGCTCGGCCTTTTCCGCCGGCAGCTTCGGGACGGTCCAGTGGAGCGGCTTCGCCGAGGGGGGCGGGAAGGCCGGCTCGTTCCACGCGGGCGGCACGGGATTCCGCAGCGACGGGATCCAAGAGAACGACGGCACGATCCTCTCCTCGTTCCTCGGGGGAGGCGACGTGCGGGCCGGCGACCGGAGCCGCTTCCACTTCCTCCTGATGGCCACGGACTCCTCGAAGGAGGTCCCGATCGATTACGGCACAGAGCGTGACGAAGACCACAAGTGGGAGCGCCGGGGCTTTCTCGCCGGCGGGCGGTGGGAGACCCGATTCTCCCCGGCCCTGTCGGTCACGGCTTCCGGAAGCGTCTACGACGAGAACTCCCGGGAGAAGGACGACGCCGACCCGGGCGAGGCGTTCCCGTACGTCTTCGACGACGAGACGAAGACCCGGAAGACCGCCCTCGGGCTCATGGCGCGCATCACCGGGGGGAAGCGTTCCGATACCTTCGTCGGGGCGGAATTCGTGCGTGACCGCGCCACGGACACGCTGCGCTCCAATTACGGGGACGCGGCCACCGCCGGGACGACCATCAACCGCTCCCTCTTCGCCCAGGAGGAATGGAGGCCGCGCAAGGGGACGGGCCTGAGCGCGGGGGTCCGCGTCGACCGGAACTCGGAGGCGGGGACCGAGGTCAACCCGCGCGTGGCGGGGTACCAGGAGGTCGGCGCGACGGGGATCCGGCTGCGGGCGGCTGCGGGCCGCGGCTTCCGGACGCCGACGGTCTCGGAGAAGACCGACCCGTCCATCGGGAACCCGTCCCTTTCCCCGGAGGTGACGGTGTCGTACGAGGCGGGGGCCGACGCGGTCCTCATGGGGGGCGAGGCCGTCGTCTCCGCCGTCTGGTTCTACCAGTCCTTCCGGGACCTGATCCAGTGGGACGGCACGGTGGCGGGCCCCGTCGGCTTCGGCCAGCTCCGCAACACCGGTCGCGCCTTTTCCCGCGGGATCGAGGCGGCCGCCTCCTGGAACTTCCACCGGAGCGCCGCCGCGGAGCTTTCCTACACCTGGACGGACACCTGGGACTCCGACGCGGGCCGGAGCATCGTCGGGCAGCCGGGGCACCGCGGGAGCGCATCGCTCGTCCTGACGCCCGCGCGGGGCCTCACCTGCCGGGCGGACTGGCGCGTCGAGGGCGACATGCTCGACGCCCCGCCGAACGGGGGCGACATCCGGCGGCCGGGATACGCGCGCGTGGACCTCTTCGGCAGGTACCTCTGGAAGACGGGGTCCCCCCACGCTCCGGAGATCGCGTTCCACGGGAAGGTGCAGAACCTGCTGGACCGGCGGTACGAGGAGAGAAAAGGGTATCCCGCCCCCGGGATCAACTTCCTCCTGGGCGTGGAGCTGGCCATCTGAAGCCGCGGGGGGGGGGGTGCTTCCGGGGCCCCTCCCCGCCTTTACACCCCCGCGGAAACGCGATAACTTATTTCAACTAAGGACGCGTTTTCCCGGGGGGCTTCGCGCGATGGACCGCAGCCTCATCGAAATGTGTCGTGTCGAGCTGCAGCGGCAGCTTGACGAGATCATGGCGGAAGCGGAACGGACCGTCGTGGACATGACCACCGTCGGGGACGAGAATTTCCCCGACCCCACCGACCGCGCCCTTCTCGAGTCGAACCGGAACTTCACCCTTCGTCTCCGGGACCGGGACCGCAAGCTCGTCGCGAAGATCAAGGTCGCCCTGAAGCGGATCGAGAACGGCACGTTCGGCGTATGCGAGGGATGCGGCGGGGAGATCGAGGAGAAACGGCTCCTCGCCCGGCCGGTGACCACCCTCTGCATCGACTGCAAGACCGACGAGGAGGAGATCGAAGTCCGGTAGCCTCTCTTCGGGACGCCCCCGCAAGTTTCCCCTGCCGCCGGAGGACATATGACGGAGCTGCGCAAAGACCCGATCGTGGGCCGATGGGTCATCATTTCCACGGAGCGCGCCAAGCGCCCGCAGGAATTCGCCAGGGAGCCGTCGGTCCGCAAGGGCGGCGTCTGCCCCCTGTGCCCCGGCAGCGAGCGGATGACCCCGCCCGAGATCCTGGCCTACCGGAACGGCGGAAGCCCCAACGACCCGAACTGGACGCTGCGCGTGGTCTCCAACAAGTTCCCCGCCCTGCGCATCGAGGGGGAGCTCGGGAAGGCGGCCGACGGGATCTACGACCGGATGAACGGCATCGGGGCCCACGAGGTCGTCATCGAGACGCCGAGCCACGACATCGACCTGTTCGACCTGCCGGAGGACCGGTTCCGGGACGTCCTCTGGGCGTTCCGCGACCGCCTGCTCGACCTGAAGAACGACCACCGGTTCAAGTCGGTCATCATCTTCAAGAACCACGGCTCGGACGCCGGCGCGTCGCTCACCCACAGCCACTCCCAGCTGATCGCCCTTCCCGTCATCCCGAAGCGGGTGCTGGAGGAGATGTCCGGGTGCAGGGATTACTACCGGTTCCGCGACCGGTGCGTCTTCTGCGACATCATCGTCCAGGAGATGGAGCAGAAATGCCGAATCGTCGAGGAGACCGGCGAGTTCCTCGCCTTCGCGCCGTACGCCCCGCGGTTCCCCTTCGAGACCTGGATCGTCCCGAAGCGGCACCAGTGCGCCTACGAGATGATCGAGGAGGGGCAGGCGCGGGCGCTGGCCGCCGTCTTCCGCCGGACGCTGCGGCGGCTGAACATCGCCCTGGAGAACCCCCCTTTCAATTTCATCATCCACAGCGCCCCCTTCCAGGAGAGGGCGGTGGATTTCTACCACTGGCACATCGAGATCATGCCGAAGCTGACGAAGGTGGCCGGCTTCGAGTGGGGATCGGGTTTCTACATCAACCCGACCCCGCCGGAGGAGTCGGCGAAGTTCATGCGCGAGCTGCCGGAATGAGGGAGGGGAGGGGGGAATGAGGGTCCTCGTCGCGTCCGCCGAGGCGGTCCCTTACGCCAAGACGGGAGGCCTCGCCGACGTCGCCGGCGCCCTCCCGAGGGCGCTGCGCCGGATCGGGGTGGAAGCGGACCTGATCCTCCCCTGCTACCGTTGCATCGGGAAAGACCGGTTCCCCTTGTGGGAGGGGCCCCGGGAGATCCGGGTGCCCATCGGGCACCGGGAGGAGCCCGGGGTCGTGGAGGAGACGCAGGAGAGCGACGGCGGGCGCGCGTTCCTCGTGCGCAACGACAGGTATTTCGACCGGGAATTCCTCTACGGGACCCGCGACGGCGACTACGTCGACAACTGCGAGCGGTTCACCTTCTTCTGCCGGGGCATCATGGAGTGGATCCTCCGGACCGGCCGCCGGTACGACATCCTCCACTGCCACGACTGGCAGACGGCCCTGGTCCCCGTGTACGTGAAGACGCTCTACGCCGGCGTGGAGCCGTTTTCGTCCGCCGGGACCGTCTACACCGTCCACAACCTGGGATACCAGGGGCTGTTCTGGAACCACGACCTGCCGCTGACGGGGCTGGGGTGGGACCTGTTCACGCCCCGGGGGCTGGAGTTCTACGGGAAGGTCAACCTGATGAAGGGGGGGCTGGTCTTCGCGGACATCCTCTCCACGGTCTCGGAGACCTACAGCCGGGAGATCCAGAAGGAGGAATACGGGCACGGGCTGGAAGGCGTTCTCTACGAGCGCCGGGAGGACCTCTTCGGCATCGTCAACGGGATCGACTACGAGGAGTGGAACCCCGCGACCGACCGGTGGATTGCGGCCAACTATTCCGCCGCGGACCTCTCCGGCAAGAAGGAGTGCCGCAGGGACCTCCTCGCCGAGTTCGGCCTTCCCGACGAGGAGGAGCCGCTGATCGGCATCATCGGCCGGCTGACCGTGCAGAAGGGGTTCGATCTCATCGAGCAGGCCGGCGACTGGCTGGCCGCGCAGCCGCTGCGGCTGGTGATACTCGGCTCCGGGGAGCGCCGGTACGAGGAGGCGATCGAGGAACTGGGGCGGAAATACCCCGGTCGGGTCGCCATCCGGGTCGCGCACGACAACGCGCTCGCGCACAAGATCGAGGCCGGCGCGGACGCCTACCTGATGCCGTCGCGCTACGAGCCGTGCGGGCTGAACCAGATCTACAGCCTGAAATACGGGACCGTCCCCGTCGTCCGCAACACGGGGGGGCTGGCCGACACGGTGAAGGACGCCGACGCGGACCCCGCGGCGGGGACCGGGTTCGTCTTCAACGATTACGACCCGGGAGACATGAAGGACGCGGTCTCCCGGGCGCTCGCCGCGTTCGCCGACCGGCCGCGCTGGGAAGGGATCGTCCGGCGCGGGATGGAGAAGGACTTTTCCTGGGAGGCATCGGCCCGGCAGTACGTCGACCTGTACGAGAAGGCCCTCCGGAAACGGGGGAGGAAAGGGTAGCAAAGAGCCGCATGCCCGATAGCAGGGACAAGCCGTCCTTCCTCTCCCTCCTGGCGCGGGTCGTCGAGATCTCGAACTCGAACATCCTGGTCGAGAACCGGCTGAAGTCGATCTGCGACCTCCTGTGCCGCGAGGGGCGCATCGACTCCATCTGCTTCTTCCGCCGGGAGCCGAGAGGGGAGGACCTGGTCCCCTGGATCTGCTCCTCCATGGGGATCGACGAATGCTCGCGGATGGACTTCGCGATCCGCTCGGGGGAAGGGTCCGCCGGCAAGGCGGCGTATCGACGGGCCCCGGTGTTCTTCCCCGACGTGAAGGAGCACCCTCCCGCGCAGGCGATCTCGCAGGAGATGGGGGACTATTCCTCGATCCTCTCCGTCCCGGTGATGGACGACGTCTACCTGTACGGCGTGATGAACCTGTGCTCGCTCAACCCGGTCCGGTACGCCGAGGAGGAGAAGGCGTTCTTCCAGGTGGTGGCGACGGAGGCGGCGGGGGCGATCCGCAACAGCAGGCTGTACCACGACGCCCGGAAGCGCGTGTCGGAGCTCATCACGCTCAACGAGATCGGCCGCGCGATCATCTCTTCGTTCGACGTGAAGGACATCCTGGGGTACGTCTCCAAGTCCACCACGCGGCTGCTGGCGGCCGACGGGTGCACGGTCCGGCTGGCGGCCGAGGGGCGCGGGGGCCTCCGGGTGATGGTGGACGAAGGATACGGCCGGCCCGGCTTCCGCCGCGAGTTCCGGTCCCCGGGGAAGAGCCTGGCGATGCAGGTCTTCCAGCAGAGGCGCCCGCTGCTCATCAACGGACCGGAGGACTCGCCGTTCCACGAGGACCTGTCCCGACGGGGCATCGCGTCGTTCCTCGGCCTGCCCATCGTCTCCAAGGACCGGTCGCTGGGGGTCATCAGCTACTACTCCGCCACGCCGGGCGCGCAGTTCGACATGGAGGCGGTCCACCTGATGCAGACGGTGTGCTCCCAGCTGGCGAACATGATCGAGCACGCCACGACCCTCGAGAAGGCCCGGCGGCTCGCGCAGGAGAACCAGGAGAAGGTGCGGCGGATCTCGGCGATGTACGACATCGCGCGGGTGATGATGTCCACCGTGAAGACGGAGCGGCTGCTGCAGTCCATCCTGTTCTCCCTCATCTCCCACGAGGGGCTGAAATTCAGCCGGGCGATCCTGTTCCTCCTGTCCGAGGACGGAAACTCCCTCGTGGGCCGGATGGCGATGGGCCCGCGCGACCGGAAAGAGCTCCGGTGGATCGACCGCCTTCCGCGGAACCTGATGGAGGAGGGGCCGGAGGGCGCCAGGGAGGGGATCCGGGAACTTCTCTGGCCGGAGGTGGGGCAGCTCAGGATCCCCCTGGGCGAGGCCGCCTGCCTCGTTAGCCGGGCGGTGCGGGAGAAGCGCCCGGTCCGGTCCGAGCGCCGGTGCGAGTCCG
>CAZTFC010000034.1:0-27665 GCA_964612075.1 uncultured bacterium | reverse complement strand
TCCAGTCGTCGATGTCCCGGTTCAGCAGCTTCGGGTCCCGCGAACCCTTCGTCAGTACGAAATCGTTGGAAACGCATTCGTTGTAGTTGAGGAAATAGTTCTTGATGACGTCGCCCCGGTACCCGAGGCAAAGGATGAAATCCTTGTGCCCGTAGTGGGCGTAGTATTTCATGATGTGCCACAGGATCGGCCTGTACCCGATTTCGACCATCGGTTTCGGGATGCTCTCCGAGTAATCCCGCAGCCTCATTCCCAGCCCGCCGCAGAACAAGACGACTTTCATTCGAGATACCCCCCGTTCGCGTCCGCTACAGATTGAAATGAGCGTTCTGTTCTTCCACGAGCCGGTCGCAGAGACGCCCCTCGGGCAGCTCGACGTCGGAATACCCGATCGCCCGGTCCCGGCCGACGTCCGTCTTCAGCCGGCAGCCTTCCGAAACGCCCATCGGCAAAAGGTCCTCCCCTCTCGCCGTTCCCGCATTGTCGATCACGCCGTAACAGGTGAACCCCCCGATGCCGTCGAGGGTCTCGCCTTTCTTGAGGTCCCTTTTGGCGACGGTGAGGACGCTGCAAACGGGTTTCCCCTGCGGCGCTACCGTGGCGTCGCCGAACAGGACCGCACGGGCCACCGTCGTGGGGATCTGCACGTGAGGCAGATGGTACGGCGTGTAGAACACGTAGAGGGGTCCGTCCCCCATCTTGAAATAGTTCAGGTATTGGCGCCGGATGGGGTTCTCTTCCAGCCCCATGACGAAGGCGCCCGTGTGCGGCTCGGCGCCCAGGACGTAATCGACCAGCCCGCCGTCCCGGAAGAGATCGAGCGGAAACAGCTTCAGCGCGTCCTTGATGTGGGCGCATTTATGCCCGAGCATGCCGCGGCGGGCGACCCGGAACCCCGTCGCGTTCGCCAGGACGGTGAGCTCCATCGACAGCTTCGTGCCGTCGGCGAACGACGTGATCATCACCGGCTTCTGCTTGTTCCTTTCCGCGAACTCCCGCTGGGTCTCCGGCGTCCGGTACGGGTCGATCATCCCTTTCAGGTTGCCGGCCAGGACCGGGCGCATCCCGATCGTCTTCACGAAGCGGAAGAGGTTCATCGCCACGCCCGGCTCGTCCCCGTCGGTGTTCGTGATGACGACTCCCGCGCGGTCCGCACGGACCTTGAGGATCGGGCCGACCGTCGCGTCCAGCTCGGCGTTCATCAGCACGACATGCTTCCCGTGCCCGATCGCCTTCAACACCACGGCGGCGCCGAACTCGATTTCTCCCGTCGCCTCGATGATCGCGTCGATGTTCCCCGCCTCGCAAAGGAGCATCGGGTCTTCCGTCACGGCGTGCCGCCCTTCCGATATCGCCGATTCCAGTTCCCGGACGCCCTTGACGACGACGGGATCGGCGGCGCCCGCCTCGCGGTAGGCCCTCTGCGCCTGCGTCAGCGTACGGTTCGCGATCGCCACCAGCCTCATCCCCGCAAGCGGCGTCAGGAATTGCATCGCGATTCCCCGCCCCATGTACCCCGCGCCCACAAGCCCCACCCGCACGGGACGCTTCTCGCGCTCTCTTTTCTCCAGCGCAGTATCGACGATGATCATTTCCTTCGGGCCCTCCCGTCGAACGGAGAAATGTTTTTTTTAAAACCGATAATCCGGCCAGGAGGCATCGGCATCCGAAATGCAGCTTACGGGCAAGGGCCATGCAATTCCGAACGCGGGATCGTTGTACCGGTATCCCCGGGCCGATTTCGGAGCATAGGGCATCGTGGTCAGGTAATACATTTCGGTATCATCTTCAAGCGCTTGATATCCATGAGCAAATCCTTCCGGAATATACAACATGCTGCGATTCCCGCAATTCAGCTCCGCCCCGAACCAACGACCCCGCGTTTCGGACCCCGGACGAAGATCGACGGCGACGTCGAAGATCGCACCGGCGGTGCATCGCACCACCTTGACTTCGGCGTCGGGTTCCTCCTGGAAATGCATCCCCCGGAGGGTTCCCTTCTTCGCGTTATACGCCATGTTGATCTGGACCAGCCCCGGGTTGAGGCCTTGCCGCGCGAACTCCTCCCTGCACCAGGCCCGGGCGAAGAAGCCCCTGTGGTCTTCCTTCCGCTCCAGCTCGATCAGGTATGCCCCCGAAAGCGGGGTTTCCTTGAAGATCATGGCGTTTATAGCCCTATGCCTTCGTATCGGGCGAACCGCTCCTTTTCGAGCATCCGCCGCCCGTCTACAAAAAGCGCCTGCGGGTTCGTTCCGGCGAGCAATTCCGGGACCTTCCGGTATTGTTCCCACCGGGTCACGAGGACGACGGCCTGCGCGTTGCCCACCGCTTCGGCGAGATCTTCCCGGAACGCGACGTCCACATCGCCGAAAACCTTGCGGGCCGACGGGATCGCCACCGGATCGTGAACCGTCACCTCCGCGCCTTCGCCGGCCAGCCGCCGGACGATCGGGATGGCCGGGGACTCCCGCATGTCGTCCGTGTCCGGCTTGAACGACAGCCCCAGGACCGTCACCCGGATCCCTCGAAGCGTCTGGAAATGTTTCTTCACCAGGTGCAACACTTTTTCGAACTGCCCCTGGTTGGTCTCGATCACCGCGCTGAGCAGCGGCATCTTCAACCCCGCCTTTTTCCCGTGCGAGATCAGGGCGTTCACGTCCTTTGGAAGGCAGCTCCCCCCGAAGCCGCACCCCGCCTCGAGGAAGGCGGAGATCGGCGCCTGGACGCGGCCGCCGCCCCCGGCCCCCGGCCGGAGGTAGTGGGACAGGTGGATCCCTTTCATCACGTCGACCACATCCACTCCGCCCAGGGCGGAGCAGAGGGAGGCGAACTCGTTCGCGAAGGAGATCTGCGTCGCCAGCATCGCGTTCGACGCGTACTTGATCATTTCGGCCGTCTTGCAGTTCGTCTTCAGGATCGGGGCGCCCTTGAATCCCTCGTACAGGTTCTCGAGGGCGGACAGGGTCCGGTCGTCCTCGGCGCCCAGCACGATCCGGTCGGGATTCATGAAATCTTCCACGGCCTGCCCCTCGGTCAGGAACTCCGGGTTCATGCCGACGCCGAAATCACGGCCGGCCTTCCTGCCCGACGCCTTTTCCAGGACGGGCAGGACCACTTCCCCCGTCGTTCCCGGGACCACCGTGCTTTTCACGACGACCGCATGCCAGGCGCCTTTCTCCTTCAGCGCGCTCCCGATGAGGACGGACGCTTCCTTCACCTGGGCGAGATCGATCTCCTTCCCGTCGAACGGCGTGCCGACGGCGATCATCGTGACCTCGGAGTCCAGGACCGCTTCCCGCAATCTGGTCGTCGCGCGGATCCCCTTCCCCGCGTTCCTCCTCAACAGGTCTTCCAGCCCCTCTTCGTAGATGGGGGGCAAACCTTCGTTGATCTTGTCGACCTTCTCCCTGTCCCTGTCGACGCAAAGGACCGTGTGCCCTTTCTCCGCGAGGCACGCGCCCGTGACCAGCCCGACGTACCCCGCCCCGACGATCGACACCTTCATCACGCGTCCTCCGCCTGGCGATTCTCGTTATACCAGAGCAGGGATCTCTTCAACCCTTCGTCGATCCCGATGGAGGGAGCGTATCCGAGCTCTTCCCGCGCCTTCGCGATGACCGGGCAGCGCCGGTTGGGGTTGTCGACCAGGTAATCCTTGTCCTGGCTGACGTTCCGGACCACTTTCCCCTTATAGCCGAAAAGCCCGGCGGAGAGCCGGACAACCCGGTCCGCCAGGTCCGCGACGGAGATTTCCGGCTCCTCGACGCCGATGTTGTACGCCTCGCCCTTGCGCCCCTTCACGAGGATCTTGTAATAGCCGACGATCGCGTCCGCGGCGTAGCAGAACGTCCGTGTCGGGGCCCCGTCGGAAAGCATGACGATGTCCCTTCCGTCGAACACGTCCCTGGCGAAATCGGGAAGGACCCGCCGGTCGGTGATCTTCAGCCCGGGACCGTAGTTGTTGAAGGGGCGCGCCACCTTGACAGGGATGTCGTGATGACGGGCGAAGTTGACGCAAAGGGTTTCGCCGTACCGCTTCGACTCGTCGTAGCAGGCCCGGGGACCGGTGCAGGAGACGTTACCGCGATAGGTTTCCGGCGTGGGGATGTTTTCGGCCGTGGGGTCGCCGTAGATCTCGCTGGTGGAGAAGAAGAGCAGCCCCTCGATCCCCTTGCCCCGTTTCTGCCACTCCTGCGAATAATCCAGGATGTGCCTGAGCCCGTTCACGTTCGCGTCCATGGTGCGGATCGGGACCCGCCGGTAATAGGTGGGGGACGCGATGCAGGCCGCATGGATGATGTAATCGAACCGCTCGATGCCCTGCGGGAGAGGGTCCGTGACGTCATGCTTCAGCAGGGTGAGGTTCCGGTCGCCTTTCAAACGGTCGAGCCAGGCCGGCACGCCGCGGCTGAAGTTGTCGTAGACCGTGAGATGGACGGGTGGGCTCCCCCCGGAAATCCGGTTCCAGTGCAGGGCGGCCTGCACGAGGTAATGTCCCAGAAACCCGGCACCCCCCGTGATCAGGAGTTTCCTGCCCGACAGCTCCGGCAGCTCCTCCCTCAGGTTCCCGCAGATATGCTCCAGATCCGCGTTGACGACGTCCGAGGCGTTTTTCATCCAGGCATCCTTTCCGGTATCCCGTTCCCGACCGCGCTTCCCCTCGCGACCGCCTCCTCCAGGTACTGGCCCACGGTCCCGAACTTCCTGGTCTCGAGGAGGGAAACCAGCTTCTTCTCCATGTTCCGTATCCCCATGTAATGGCGCAGGCGCCGAAGCAGGGGGGCTTTCACCTTCGGCTGCCGCGCGTCAAGCTCCCATGGATGCATGTAAAGGATCGCGGGCCTCCCCGCCCTCTCGCGGATCCGGAAAAGCGCCTTCGTCAGGGAAAGCGGGTACAGGCGAAGGTATCCGCCGCCGCCGAACGGCATCCGGAACGGCCCGACGGCCACGACCGACATCGGCACCTCCCAGATCTCCCCTTTCCCGTTCGCCGCCATCCTTCTCGGGTCCTCTCCGAACCCGGGCCACCCGTACCGGTCGTGGACGATGGGATACACGCTGCTGCTGTACCGGTGCCCTTCCTCGAGCAGGATCTCGTACGCCCAGGACGTCTTTTCCATGATCGAAAATGTCGGGGCCCGGTATCCCCGCACTTCCTTCCCCGTGATCCCTTCCAGGATCCCCTTCGCCCTGCGGACGTCCGCCCGGAATTCCGCCGGGGTCATGTCCGTGATCATCTTGTGGGAAAAGCCGTGGGATCCGATCTCGTGCCCCGCCCCATGGATGGCCCTCACGAGAGCCGGGTTCCTCTCCGCCATCCAGCCGAGCACGAAGAACGTCCCCCGGACCCGAAACCGCTCGAGCAGCTCGAGCGTCCGCCCGGTCTGCTCCTCCGCGCGTGCGGGCAGCTGGTCCCAGTCGCGCTTCGGGATCACGGAGGAGAAGGCCTCGACCTGGAAATACTCCTCCACGTCGACGCTGAAGGCGTTGCGCACGTTCATCATATCGCGGGTTCTGCCGTGTGAGCCGGCGCACGGGACGGACGGTACGCTTCCGTATTATCTCGCCCCGCGCCCCAGGATGACGATCTTCACGGTGTGGAAGAGGATCAGCAGGTCCAGCTTCAGAGACATGTTCTTGATGTAGAAGAGGTCGTACTGCAGCTTTTCCTTCGACTCGTCGATGGTCCCGCTGTAATGGAACATGACCTGGGCCCATCCGGTCAGCCCCGGCTTCACCGTGTGCCGCAGGGCGTAATAGGGGATCTGCTCCTGGAGCTTCTCCACGAATTCCGGCCGCTCGGGTCGGGGACCCACGAATTCGAGCTCCCCGATCAGGACGTTGAACAACTGGGGGAGTTCGTCGATCCTCGACTTCCTCAGGAAACTGCCGACGCGGGTGACCCTCGGGTCGTTCTCCACTGCCCAGACGGCGTCGCCGTTGACCTCCGCGTCGTTCCTCATCGAACGGAACTTGTAGATCCGGATCGGCCTGCCGTTCTGTCCCACGCGGATCTGGGAATAGATCACGTCGCCGGGCGAATCCAGCTTGATCACGATCGCTACCACGATGAAGAGCGGAAGGAGAAGGATGAGCATCGCCCCGGCGACGATCACGGAGAGGACCCTTCGCAGCCAGAGAAGGAACTTCGATTTGCGGAACCCCTCGTTGAAGATGAAGAACGAGGGCGCCAGGCTGTCGATGGGGATTCTTCCGGAGATCTTCTCGAAGAAGCCGGGCCACTCCACGATGGGGCAGCCGGAAACGCGCAGATTCAGCATCTCCTTCACGGGATACTCGCCTCTCCGCTCCGTGATCGCCACGACGACCTTCGAAACGTCGTGCTTGTGTATGATCTCCGGCATGTCCCCGGGGTTTCCCAGGACGTTCCCGCGGTGGCGCACGGCTTCGCCCTCGTTTTTTCTCAAGGGGCTTATGTACCCGACCAGGTGGAACCCGAGCCGTTCGTTCTGGTTCACCTCGGCCCCTACCTGCCTGGCGACGTCGCCCGTGCCCACGATGAGGATGTTTTCCTTCGGCGCGATCCGGGTGATGTACAGCTCGAAAAGCAGCCGCCAGATCAGCAGGGAGACCGACGCCAGCAGGATGCTGAGATAGTACATGCTCCCGGCCACGCCGAACTTCGGTATCGCGTGGGACAACAGCCCGATCCCGATGCACACCACCCCGATGGCGATGCACAGCGAAAAGAGCATCTCGCCCATGGTCTGGAAAAGCCGGAAGTTGTACAGGTCGAGCATGTACATGCATCCCTGGCAGAAGAACGTGATGACCAGCGCCCTGGCCACGACGTCTCCCATGCTCACCACCGGGGTGCCGGCCCGCCCGTGCAGCAGTATAAAGCTCGCGACGACGGAAAACAGGATGATCCCCGTCTCGATGACGAAGCAGACGACGCTGCGCAGCGGGAAGAACCGGTTTTCTACCGTTATCAACGGGCAGTCCCTTCGGCCTGGCCGGATTTATAGTACTTGCCGTAGTACCGGGTATAGTACTTGTCGGATTTCTTCTCTTCCCCGTTCAGCACGACCCCCATGATCTTGCGCTCGCCGAGTTCCTCCAGCGCCTGGCGGAACAGGTGATGCGGGGTGTGCTGGAGGCGGAAGAGCAGTATGAACGCGTCCACCTGCTCCGCGACCGTCACCGCGTCGGGGACGGGTATGACCGGCGGGGTGTCCAGGATCACCAGGTCGTACTGGTTCCTGAGATCCCGAAGGAACGACCGGAACTTGTCGCCCGCCAGCGTGTCCGTCGGGTGGGCTACCGTCATGCCGCCCGGTATGATGAACAGCCCGGGCAGGGAGGAGCTCCGGACGATCTCCTCCTTGGGGACGGCACCGTAAAGGTATTCGCTCAAGCCGGGCCCTTTCGGCATGCCCAGCATCCTCGCGATGCTGGCCTTCCTCAGGTCGAGGTCCACCAGCGCCACCTTTTTCCTGCCGGTGGCCGCCATGCTGATCGCCAGGTTGACCGCCGTCAGGGTCTTGCCTTCCCCCGTGACCGCGCTGGTCACCGCGAGGACCCGCAGTTCCACCATGTCGATCTTGTACTCGACCTTGGCGCGCAATCCCTTGAACTGCTCATTGTAGAAGGAGTCGACCTTCTGCATGTTGAAAACGGGCGCCTGCGCTTTTCCGGCGCCGCTCTCCTTCTCGCCCGCTAAAGTGAACATGTTCAATTTATCCTCCGAGGTTCGCCGCTATGTTTTTCAGCATCGATACGACCTTGCCCCCATGGAGGGTCAAAAAGATCGCATACGCGCCTCCCATGGAGAGCAGCCCGCACTTGACCGCCAGGGAGCGGTAGGCGACGCGCCGCTTGTACTGATCGTCCTGGATCACCGGGAGGCTGGCGAGGATCGGGACGTCGAAATAGTGCCGGAACTCCTTGGCCCCCCTCAAGGTCGGGTTCATCATCTCGAGCAGGAAAGCCCCCCCGACGCCGAGGACCAGGGAGGACAGAAGCCCCAGGAGAAGCACCTGCAGCCGGTCCGGTTCGGAAGGACGAATGGGCAGTCCCGCGGGTTCCACCACCTGGAACCGCTCCGATTTCTGGTCGTCTTCGAGCTTTTTGGAGATTCCCGCCTTGAGCTTCTTGTCGAGCAGGTCGTCGTAGGTCTTCTTGATCTTCTCGTAGTCGCGGGTCAGCGCGATCATTTCCTGCTCCCTCTGCGGGAGACGGTCCACCTTGTACTGGATCTGCTCGATCATATGGTTCGCGGACGCGTTTTCCCGCGTCTTCGCGTTGATCTCCAGGTCGATCTGCTGGATCTGCTGCCGGATGCGCTGCGCCTCGGCCATTTCCGGGTTCAGGTGCTTCAGGTCGGACGGCGAGACGATCGCCGTCCCTCCTCCGGCCTTCGCTTCCTTCCGGGCCTCCGCGATCGCCGCCTCGGCCTGCTCCACCTCCCACCGCGCCTGGACGACCGCCGGGTGGCGCTCCGTGTACTTCCGGCTCGCCTCCTCCAGCTTCTTCTTCCTCGCCGCCAGGTCGGCGATCAGGCTCACCGGTATCATCTGGTCCGGGGAAGCTCCCGAAGAATCGCCCTGGAGGTTCTTCACGATCACGCCGGCCTGCGACTCCAGGAGGGATCTCCGGTCATGCAGCCTGGCGATGGCGTCCGTGTTGTTCTTGATCTGGTCCTGCAGCCTCTGGAGTCGACTCAGGTTGGCTCCCTCCTGCTGAGGCAGCTCGCCGGAGTACCGAAGCTTGTACTCCTTCAGTTTCGCTTCCTGCTGTTCGAGCCGGACGCGGGTCTCTTCGAGCTGTGCCTCGAGGAACAGGGTCGTTTCGTTCGTCACGGCCTCGCGCAGCTTGATGTTCTCCCCGATGAACAGCGCGCCGAGGCTGGAGGTCACGTCCTGTGCGACCTTCGGGTCTTCATGCAAAAAAGATATGTAGAACGTGTTCACGTTCCGTTCCGCGCGCCGGTCGGGGTTCTTCACGATGTCCAGCTCGATCCGGTCCCGCATCTTGCCCAGCATCTGGTCTTCCGTCATGCCTTCGAAGCCGAGGCGGCCGATCCCGATCGAATTGATGACGCTGCGGAGCCGGGCCCGGCTGGTGATGTCCTGCTGGATCGCCATAAGCCGCTCGCCGGCGCTGATGTTGACCGTGGAACGGATCATCCCCTCCGCAACCGCCGGCGGAATGATCAGGATCTTCGTCTCGGACTTGTACTGGTCCGGAACCATGACGCAGTAGACCAGCGCCAGGAACATGATGATGAGGACGGAAAATGCGGTCAGCCATTTCCTCCTCAGCAGGACATCCAGGAACTCTCCGGGTTCCATATCGGGGCGCAGTGGCATGTTTCCCTCTTCTTCCTTAGTAAATAAATACCGATTTCCCGAGCGTGAAGCCCAGAACCGCCGAGTAGATCTCTATGGTATCCCCGGACGATCCGCTGGCTTCCTGCCACTCGGCGGTGATCCGGCCGTCGATCGACAACCAGTCCAGCGGTCGATAGCTGACCCCGACCCTTGCGTTGATCGTGTCGTAATTCCTCGCGGTTTCATCGAAAACGGCATCGTTTTTCTGGTAGTAGGCGCTTGCCTGGCAGGTCCATTCCCGTTTCAGGAGCTGATCGAGGGAAATCCCCGCAGTGTACTGGATGGACGGGTCCCCGTACCCGCTGGAACCCGTATACACGGTGGAGCCGTAGAATCTCGCCGTGGTCCGTTCCGTTCTGTAGCTCAGCTCGAGGGAGCCGGCCGGCGTGGTATCCTTGCGTTCCTCTCCGGTCGCCGCATCGTCCTCGCGTATCTGGGACGCGCCCACGGACGCGTCTAACCGGAACACCGGGGTGAACTGGTACCCGAACTGGACGCCGAGAAAGTAGGAGTCGGAACTCTCGTTGAATTCGTACGTATTGTGCGTCATCGAAGCGACAAGGCCGAGCTTGGATCGGGGCGTCACATTGTAGCCGATGGAAAACGCCCCGCCGTACTGCGTCGAGTCCTGAAGGCCGTCGATCGTGTTGTCGTCGGGAAACGTCTGCCGGCTGTAGTTTCCCCCGAACCCGATGGTCCAGTTGGGCGACGGCGTGTATGAGAAATTGATCCCCCCGCCGAATTCGTCCGTATCCTCCTCCCCGTAGTTGATGAGGGTCACCGGAGGCAAGGTCGGATCCCCGGCCGGGAGCAACTGGGTCCTGCGGAAGGAATCGGGCGTGCGCAGATAGTAGGCCGAAGGCCTCATCGAGAACGACGGGGTGAACCTCCAAGCCCCGCTCGATTCGACCCGGAAATCCCAGGTGCTGTCGTCCGCGTCCCGGGCTTCGGAGGCGTGGTACCAGGTCCTTTCGTAGCGGCCAGAGAACTGCAGCTTCACCTCGTCCGGGGCCGTGAGCCTGAGCGCCAGCCCGGGAGCGACGCGGGTGCCGAAGGAATCCACTTCCCCATACGCCCTGTCGTAGACGTTGGTGTCGAAAAACTCCTCCAGCCGGAGGTTCGGGATGACGTCCAGCCGCACACCCGCCGCGCCGGATTCCACGGCCGGGACGAGAAGGAGCGGCATGGCCAGGAGGGCCGATAAGGCGCTTCTCTTCATGAGACCCAGGGCCTCCATCACGGCACCACGATGGTGTCGCCGGGTTTCAGGATGTAGTTCCCCTTCCCCCCGTCTTCGAGCAGGTTGTAGAAGTTGATCTTCCGGATTTCCTGCCGGCCGCTCTCGTTCCGGATCAGCTTGATGCTCCTTGGGGAGGCGAACTGGGTGAATCCGCCTGCCAGCGCGAGAGCCTGCAACACGGATACCTCCCCGCGGAGCGGGTATGTCCCGGGGCGGGTGATGTATCCCATCATATAGTATTTCGGGGAGTTGACCTGCAGCACGATGACCGACACTTCCGGGTTCACGACGAAGGAGGAAAGCTTCTTCTTGATCTCATCGGCGAGCTGAACGGCCGTCAGCCCTTCGGCGACCACGTCCTGGATGAGCGGCATCGAAATCTTGCCGTCCGGCCGGACGACGAGGTCCAGCGTGAGATCCTTGTTGTCCCAGACCGATATCCGGAGCTGGTCTTCCGGCCCCAGTTTATATCCCGCGTCGACCGGCTCAGCCGACTGGCTGATCGTCGGGGTCGCACCTGCCGGAGAACTTTCCTCGGCGAACGCAGGCGACGCGAGCGTGATCGCGATAACGAAAACCGAGCAGGCTACCGCCCATAAGGCCTTCACCATTCCACCTCCTGGCACCCAATTTGTGGTCACGCGGTTTCCCGTATTCCGTCCGGTGCTGCCTTCGAATCCTTTTGAACAGAAAGCGTTTATGCTCCTACTCCATGTTGAGGCCGCACTCCTTGATCTTGTAAAGCAGGGCCTTGTAGCTGATATCGAGGATCTGCGCCGCTTTCCTGCGGTTCCACCGCGTCTGCAGCAGGACCCTCTGGATGAGCTCCCGTTCCGCGTTCCTCTGGGCGATCTTGGCGACTTCCTTCAGCGTGGAGCGGTTGTTCGAAATGTTCAGGTCGAGATCCTCCACCTCGAGCTGGGCGACCGCCTGCCCCGCCGCCCTGCTCCCCTCGACCTTCTTCGGCGGCACCATCGCCATCGGGTCGCCGGGGCCGTCATCCGGGACGGCGCTGTACTGCCCGGTCTCCCTTCTCCGCTGAAACTCGGCGATAAGCTGTAATTCGTTGCCCATGATGATGAAGCGTTTCACGTTGTTCTCGAGCTCCCGCACGTTCCCCGGCCAGCTGTAGTTCAGGAAGAGCTCCATCAGCTTCGGGGAGGTCTTCATCACCTCGCGGTTGTACATCTGCGAATAGCGGCCCATGAAATAGTCCACCAGGACCGGGATGTCCTCCTTCCGCTCCCGCAGGGGCGGGACAAGGATGTTCACCACGTTGATCCGGTAGAAGAGGTCGCGGCGGAACTTCCCTTCCTCCACCATCCTCTCGAGGTTCTTGTTCGTCGCGCAGAGGATCCGGCAGCCCGCCTTCACTTCGCGCTCCCCGCCGATCCGGAAGAACTGCTTCTCCTGGAGGACGTGCAGGAGCTTCGACTGGAGGTCCATGTGCATTTCGCTGATCTCGTCCAGGAAGATGGTCCCGTTCTGGGCCATCTCGAAGCGGCCGTACTTCCTGCGATGGGCGCCGGTGAAAGCCCCTTTCTCGAACCCGAACAGCTCGCTTTCCAGGAGTTCCCTCGGGAGGGCCGCGCAGTTCACCTTCACGAAGGGCTCGCTGCCCCGGTCGGAGGACTTGTGGATGGCCTTGGCGACCAACTCCTTCCCCGTGCCGCTTTCGCCGCTGATCAGCACGGTGATGTCCGTCCCCGCCACCTGGTCCAGCACCGCCTGGACCTTCCGCATCCGCTCGCTCATGCCGAAGAGAAGCTGGTATTCCTCCTCGGGGCGGACCTTTGTGCGCAGCTCCTCGAGCTCCCATTTCGCCTGGGTGTTTTCGAGCACCATCTGGACCTTGAGAAACAGTTCCTCGCCGTGGAACGGCTTCTTGATGTAGTCGCTGGCGCCTTCCTTCATCGCCCGCACGACCTCATCCACGCTTCCCTGTCCGGAAACGACGATGATGGGGATGGAGGAATTCGCGGCGCGCATCGGCCGGATCAGGTCGACGCCGGAGCCGTCGGGCAGGAGGATGTCCAGAATCACGCAGGCGGGGGAATAGGTTTCGTAGGTCGCCATGCCTTCCGATTTGCTCGAGGCCGTGAAAACCTGCATCCCCTTCTCGGCGAGCAGCGTTTTCGTGAATTGCGTGAACTCCAGGTCGTCATCGACTAGAAGGACCAGTTTGGACGCCATATGCTCCCTCTAAGTATAGTCCGGCGGAAAAACAGCAATCCTCATGCCGCCACCAGGTACTTATCGGCAATTTCCCGGTAAACATAACAGATTTACGAGATTAGGTGTGAAATAATTTACCGGTGGTAAAAATTACAAACATCAAGGAAGGAACTATGGGTAAATAGCATCACTTATTAGGAAAACAATTACCACTTAGTGGTATTTATTATGCAGGCAGCGTAAACGAAACGGTAGTTCCTTTTCCCAGAATGCTATTCACTATCAATTTCCCACCCTGAGCTTCCACCAACCTTTTGCATATCATCATGCCAAGGCCGAGCCTTGCATGAGCATCGAGAGTTGCGACCATTTTCTCCTGATTGAACAAATTGCGAAGCTTTTCCTCCGGTATCCCCTGCCCGGAATCGCTTACGGTTATTTCGACGCCCCCCTTTTCTTTCTTTCCGGACAAGCGGATACTCCCTTTCGCCGGAGTGAACTTCAACGCGTTGTAAACGAGATTATCGAGAATCTCCATCACTTTTTCGCGGTCGCCCTTGACCGTGACTCCGGGTGACACCGGTTCCAGCTGGAGCCGCACCCGTTTCTGTTCCGCGTAGGGACCATAGAAAACCATGCACTCCCGCAGTGTTTCTTCCAGGGGGAACGGCTTGATTTCCAGGCGTATGCGGCCTGTTTCCGCCGCCTCGTGGTCGAGGAGCGTGTTCGTCATCGACAGGAGCCGCTCCACGGTCCGGCTCGCCCGACGCAGCAGCCCCTCGTCACCGGAAACGGGGCATTCCCGGCATTTCTCCCGAAGGAACTGCAGGTAGCCGTCCAGAACGGTGAGGATGGTCCGGAAATCGTGTGCGGCCATCGAGATCATGAATCCCTTGAAGGAAGACAGGGTCTTTGCGTTCTGCGCCTCCTTCCGGGTTTTCGCAAGCTTTTTTTGGATCTCTTTCCTTAGTTTTTCCGCTTCCAGCGAGGCTTCCATCCGGTCCATCGAGCGGGACACGGACCCGGAAAGGGCTTCCCGGGTAACGGGTTTCCGCAGGTAATCGACCGCGCCGGCCTTCATCGTGTCGAGGACCGACTCCAGCGACGGGGAGGAGACGAGGAACAGGAACGGGATAAATGGGTATAGCGCCAAGGTTTTTTTCATGAAAGCGACCATGCATTCCCCGTCGACGGAGAGCCCGGAAAGTATCGCCGCCCTTCCCCGGAACCTCTTCAGGATGCCGTCCGCCTCGGCGCAATTCCCCGCCGCGAGGACGGAGAACCGGGCCTCCGAAAGCATCCTCGAATGCTTTTCGAGCTCGCCCGGGTCGTTGTCTATTATCAATACCCGTCGGGTTTTCATGGCACTACCGGATTGTACCACGGGGGGAAAACTGGTGGCGGTGCAGGGAATTGACCGCCTGGGGCTCGGCCGGCCAGGCCATCGCCCTCATGCGGCGCGGCGCAGTGCTTTCGCGCTCCCGTGCGTCGCGCTCCTCCTCCTGCCCGTCGGCGCACTGCGCCGGTTCAATTCCCTTTCGGACGCCTTGGGAGGAAAAATTGGTGGCGGTGCAGGGAATTGAACCCCGGACACTGCGGATATGAGCCGCATGCTCTAACCGTCTGAGCTACACCGCCACGCTTTGCGGAATTTTCAATTATAGGTGATGTGCCGCGATTGTCAATTCGAAGAACGACCCTCCGGATGCCCTCTCATTGCATCCAGAGGACCCGCCACTGGGTCGCCCCGTCCAGGATCTTCCCCCGGTCCCTCGACGCCACCCCGAACTTCGGGGAACCGCGCCGGCTCGTATCCGACAGCAGGTCCCGGGCGGACGCATCCGTCTGTTGCGACCGCCAGGCCAGCCGCAACGAATCCCCGTCCTGCGAAAAGCAGACCAGCTCCGCCTGTGCGCCAACGCGCAGGCTCTCGAAAAACGTGCCCGCGGAAACCAGGACGTTCAGGACCACCAGCTCGTCGTCGCCGTCCCGGTTCAGGTCCGCCGCCGCCATCCGGGGGGGGAGCGGCAACTTCTCGCCCATCCCGCCCAGCAGGACCTCCGTTCCCGAAAACGCGTCGAGTCCCTCCCAAAGCTCCTTGCCGGCGGAATCGACGTACACGAGACGGTCGCGCGAAGAGAGCACGGCGTACCGGGTCTCCTTCGCCTTCATTCGGCGAAGCGGGGCGAACCCGTATATGAAGGTCCCCTCCGGAAGAGGCAGCGCCGCCCCGCTCCCCCCGGCGATCTCGACCGAGCCCGAAGGTCGGAGGGCCATCCGCAGGATCGGCCCCTTGTAGATCTTCTCGGGATCCGCTTCCTGCCCCACCAGCACGACCCCCTCGGGCCCCAGGTCGACGATCCTCAGCAGGAACGGCAGGGCGGGCGTGACCTTGCGGTAATCCTTTCCGTCGTACCGCCAGATGCCGGATTCCGCCTTCCTTCCAACGAACCGCACCGCCACGATCTCGGCCACGCCGTCGCGGTCGATGTCCCTCGCGTCGATGTGGAACAATCCCGCGCCCGTTTCGGAGATCCGGGCCTCCTCCTTCAGGTCGTTCCCTTCAAGCCCGTAGATCCTTATTTCGGAAGCGTAGGCGGCCGCGACTTCCATCCTGCCGTCCCGGTCCAGATCGGAAATCGCGACGGACACGATGTCTCCGGGGATCGGCGCGCTGCGGTTGATCGTTCCCGACAGGACCGGCACGCCCCCCCTGCCCTCCCCCGCGCCGAAAAAGAGCTCCTTCATCTTCCGCGCCGCGTCGATCCCCAGCCTGCGGATCGTGACGGCATACCCGGCCGAGGCGGGGTCCACGTCGTCGAGCGTCCCGGAGACGACGACCGTCCGTCCTTTTCCTGATTCCTCGATGGGGGCGAGGGTCACGTCCATCGTCACCCCCTTGCCGATCCGCGACACGGTCCCGGTGATGGTGTAGGAGGCCCCGATCGTCCTCGCTTTCGCCCGATTGCGCTCCCGGGAAGTCTCCCCCCGGGCAGGAAAACCGACCGTGCGCACCTCGAAACGGTCCTCGAGCTGTTCCTTCATGGCCTTTTCGAGGATAGGGACGGCGGGAAGGAGGACGTTGTCCTCCGCCGCGGGCTCGACCTCCGGAGGGAACAGGGCGACGACCTGCCTCGACGCGCCGGCGGGGCAGGCGAGGGCAAGGAGCACCGTTAGGAATGCGAGGGCGATCCCCCGCGCCGGCGCCTTCATCGCAGCAGGGAGGAAATCCTCTTGAACTCCGGCGTTCCCGCCGTCTTCAAGAGCTGGAAGACCGCGGTCTCCGTGGGAACCACCCTGACCCCGGCGTCCCGCATGGCCGCGATCCCGCCCTGGTGGTCGGAAAGGTGCCGGGACGACACGGCGTCTTCCGGGACGAACGCCTCGTAGCCCGCGTTCACGAGGTCCAGCGCGGTCTGGTACACGCACACGTGGCTTTCCATGCCCGTCAGGATAACCTGTCCGCGCCCGGTTTTCATCAACTTGGACAGGAAGCCTTCGTCGCGGGCGCAGCTGAAGGCAATCTTCTCCATCGATTCGTACCGCTTCCCTTCCAGCGGCTCCAGGACGGTCGCCACGGTGCGCCCCAGCCCCTTGGGGTACTGCTCCGTCAGGAGGATCGGCAGGCCCAGGGCGCCGGCCGTCTCGATGAGGACCGCGATGTTGCGGCGGGCCCGCTCGTAAAGCGCCTTGTCGATCGCGGGGACGAGGCGCTCCTGGACGTCGATGACGACCAGAACGGCGTCCTCCCGATTCAGCACCCTCGAAGTCTTCATGCGCCGTCACCCGCCGCAGCGGACGACACCCTCCTCCATGACCGTCAGCTTCTCGTGACCTTCCGGGGTCACGAGGTACGTGTTCTCGATCCCGACCGCGCCCTCCCCCGGGAAGACGAATTTCGGCTCAAGGGTGAACGCCATCCCCGGGACCAGGACGGTGGGCATCCCCTTCGCGATGAACGGCATCTCGTCCACCTCGATGCCGACGCCGTGCCCGATGAATTTCGTATTATATCCCGGCGCCCCCATGAAATTTTCCCCGAATCGGCTCCGGGCGGCGACGGCCAGCCCCGTTTCGTAAAGGTCCCCCGCGACGGCGCCGGGCCGTATCCCCGCCTCGATGGCCCGCATCGCCTCCACGGAAAGCGCGTACGCCTCCTCCATCTTCGCCGGCATGGCGCCGATGCTGTAGGTTCGAGCCATGTCCACGAGATACCCGCCCTGGGCCCATATCAGGTCCACGATGACCGGTTCGTTGACCCCGATCGGGCGGTAGCCCTGCCCTGCGGGTACGTAAGGGCACAATCCCTTTCCTGCCGTCGGGATGTCTGCGAAGGACGGGATGGCCGCGTCCTGCCCGGAGATCACGCAGCCGATCCCCACGTCCTGGTTGAACGCCCGCATCCGGGTCACCCCGGTGTGCCCCCCGGCGATCGCCTCGGCCTGCAGGGCGCCCTGCAGCGCCATCTCGGTGACGCCCGGGCGGATCCTGTCCCGCGCCCCGGCAAGGAGGGCGGAGAGTTTCCTGCCGCAAGCCCTGAGCGCGTCCGCCTCGTAAGGGGACTTCACCGCCCGGATCTCCCGGATCGCGGGGGATACGTCCTCGACCTGCGCCCCGGGAAATACCTGCCGGAAGCGCTCGAAGGCGGCGACGGGCAGGACGTCCAGCTCGAAGCCCACTTTCCCGAAGGCGATCCCCTTCCCGGCGAAATGGGCCGAGACGTCCTTCGGCCCCCGGATCTTCAGCACCTGGCCGAGAGGGGACTCCTCCGCGGCGCGTTCGTGGACCCGGCGGACGAAATATGTCGGGGCGCCCTCGGCCGGAACGACCAGCATCCCCTGCTGGATCGACCCGGCGAAATAGAAAAGGTCCGCGTTCTGGATGACGACGGCGGCGTCGAGTCCCGCGTCCCGGATCCTCTCCTGCAGCCTGGAGATCCTGGATCGGATCTCCTCCGCGGGCGTAAGCAGGTATCCTTCCATGTCAATCCCACTTCCTGCGGTCGACGATCTTCTTCCCGCCTTCATCGATCTCCCCGGGGGAGACGTACCGCACCGACGCCCCCAGGCGCGTTATCCCTCTGGCCTCCTCCACGATCCGCCCCGTCAGCCCGTCGGAAGGCTCGATCCCCTCCCGGAGAAGGACGCGGATCTCCATCCGGTCCTCGTGCCCCTCCCGGGTGACGACGATCTGCGCCGAGGAGACCTCCCGGACCTTCCCCTCGAGCTGCGACACCTGCTCCGGGTGGACGAACATCCCCTTCACCTTCGTGACCTGGTCCACCCTGCCCGCGATTTTCAGGAGCCGGGGCGACGTGCGCCCGCAGGGGCAAGGATCGACGGAGAGCAGGGAGAGATCCCCCGTGGCGAACCGGACGAGCGGGTATGTGCGGTCCGGGAGCGTGACGACGACTTCCCCGACGGTTCCAGGCGGAACGGGCGCCCCGCTCACCGGGTCGATCAGCTCCAGAAGGATCTCGTCCGGGACATGCATGCCCGCCGCCTCGCGGCACTCGTATCCCAGCGCCCCCGCGTCCGCGGTCCCGTAAGCCTGCCGCGCCTGGACCCCGAACTCCTCCCGGAGCCGGGACCGCAGGCTCTCCGGAAGCATCTCCCCGGCGACCAGCGCAACCTGCAGGCCGATTCCGCCGGCGTCGGCGAACCCGGATTCCCTCGCTTTCTCGAGAAGGGTGAGGAGGAACGACGGCGTGCCCGTGTAGCCGGTGACCAACAGCTCCTTCATCACCTGGGCCTGCAATTCCGTGTTTCCGACCCCCGCGGGGATCACCGTGCACCCGATGTTCAGGAGCGCCTCCTCGAACATCAGGCCGGCCGGCGAAAGATGGTAGCTGAACGTGTTCTGGACGATGTCCCCCTCGCGGAACCCCGCCGCGAAGAAGGCCTTCTCCCAGCGCCAGTGGGTCCGGCCCCTCCCCTCGGGGTCGTAGGTGGGGCCCGGGGAAACGTAGATCCGCCGCAGGTTTCCCGGGGCGATGGCGGCGAGCCCGCCGAAGGGCGGCTCCGCCTTCTGGAGGTGCTTCAGATCGGCCTTCCGGGTAAGGGGGATCTTTGCCAGGTCCCCGATCTCCCGGACGTCTTCCGGGCGGACGCCCGCCTCCTCCATCTTCCTGCGGGCCCCCGGCGCGTTCTCGTAGGCGTACCGTACGGTTTCGCGAAGCAGCTCCCGGTGCAGCTCCGCGCGGCGCTCCGGTTGCATCGTCTCCCGCTCTTCGTCGTAGAACCCTTCCCACCGCAGAACCGGGACGTTCATGAGTTCTGCGCCAGTCCGGGGACAGAGATGCAGCCCCCGGAAGCGGTGCAAAGTTCCGACGGCGATCCTATCGCCTCCATGTGTGTCCCCCTTTTGGCGCAGAACTCATGAACGTCCCGGTTCTGTGTCCCGAGGTTCACGACAGCCACCGCTTGCGTCGCTTGTAATGCTTGATCTCGCGGTACGACTTGCGAGAGCCCACCTCGGTCATGCCCAGGTAGAATTCCTTCACGTCCTGGTTGTTCACCAGCTTCTCCGTCTCCCCGTCCAGCACGACCTTGCCGTTTTCCATGATGTACCCGTAGCTCGAGATGGAAAGGGCGACCCGGGCGTTCTGCTCCACGAGGAGGATCGTCGTCTTCTCCTTCTCGTTGATGTCCTTGATGATCCCGAAGATCTCCCGGACCAGGAGCGGGGACAATCCCAGGGACGGCTCGTCGAGGAGCATGAGCTTCGGGCGCGCCATGAGCGCGCGCCCGATCGCCAGCATCTGCTGCTCCCCGCCGGAAAGGTATCCCGCGAGCCCCTTCCGGCGTTCTTTAAGGCGGGGGAAGTAGGAGTAGACCCGCTCGTAGTCCCCCTTGACGCCGTTCGGGTCCTTCCGGGTGTACGCGCCGCACCGCAGGTTCTCCTCGACGGTCAGGTCCTCGAAGACCCTGCGCCCCTCGATCACCTGGAAGATCCCCTTCCGGACGATCTCCTCGGCGTCCTTCCCGTTGATCTTCTCGCCGCAGAATACGATCTCTCCGTCGGTCACCTCGCCCTCCTCGGATTTCAGCAGTCCCGAAATGGCCTTGAGGGTGGTGCTCTTCCCCGCGCCGTTGGCCCCGAGAAGGGCGACGATCTCCCCTTCCGGGACGGCGAGCGAAAGCCCTTTCAGGACCAGGATGACGTCGGAGTAGATGACCTCGATGTTGTTTACGCTCAGCATCGATCTACAGCCCCAGCCACTCCGGCTTGCGGGGCGGCGCAACGATCTTCTTCGACACCAGCTTCCCCTTCTGCAGTTCCATGATGTTCACTTCCATGTAGGGCCGGTGATCGGCCGACGTGTAGGTGATCTTCCCGGGGGTCAGCCCGCCGGTGTCGAAATCCTTGAACGTCTCCAGGGCGGCCTTGACCGATTCACCGGTGATGTTTCCGCCGGTGGCCTTGTCGGCCCGCTTGAGCGCCTCGACCAGCACCATCATGGAGACGTACCCGCGGATGAAAGGGGTGGGCTGCGCCTTTTTCCCCGTGACCTCCTGCAGCAGCTTCATGCCGGGGACGTTCGCGCCGTACGTCACGGAACCGCCCATCACGAGCGCCCCCTCCTCCGCTCCGTCGGCCAGCTTCGGCGTGCTCTCGTCGATCCCCCAGATGTTGGCGAAAAAGCGCGTCTTGAGCCCCAGCTTCTTCGCGTCCTTCAGGATCACGGCGGTGGAGTTTGTCGTCCCGCCGATCCAGCCGAAATCCGCCGCCTTGTTCTTCACCGACAGCATCTGCGAGTTCGCCTCGATCGCCTTCAGGGCGACGTCCTCGTCCCCCAGCACCTCGAAGCCCAGCTCTTTCGCGAACTCCTTCCCTCCCTTGATCGGCGCGATGCCGTAGGGGGCGTTCGGGTAGATGAAGACGATCTTCGGCGCCCGGCTCTCCTTCCAGCCCTCCTTGAGGTACATGAGGCCGGCCCGCAGCGCCGTGGTGTAGTCGGCCGCGCAGAAGAAGTTGTAGGGAGCCTTCTTCGGGTCGGTCAGGTGGGCGGAATACGACGCGGAGATGTAGGGAACCTTGTCGGCCGTCACGAACCCGACCAGCGCCTCGGTGTCGCCCGTGCCCCACCCCTGGATCGCGACCACCTTCTCTTCCTTGTACTTCTTGTACTGGTTGATCGCCTTGTTCTTGTCGTAGGCGTAGTCGAACATCTGCATGTCGATCTTCTTTCCGTTGATCCCTCCATGGGCGTTGACGTATTCCTTGTAGGCCTGCACGCCCTCGGCGTACGGCTTTCCGACGTCTCCCGTCGGTCCCGTCAGGTCCGCCAGGTGCCCCACCTTGATGTCCGCCGCCGACACGACGGCGACCGCCGCCAGCATCATGCATGCCGCGACCGCCAGAACGCGAACCGACTTCTTCATGACCGCCACCTCCAATATGATTTTCCCCCGTCGAATCAATAGGAAAACGGGTACAGCTTCCAGTACGTTTTGATCATCTTCCAACGGTGCGCCAGCCCGTCCGGCTCGAAGATCAGGAACAGGATGATGATGGCGCCGAAGATCCCCTGCTCCAGCGCGATCACGACCTGCTCGATATTCGGGTAGGACGCTCCGAGCCAGTTCGTCAGGACGGTGATCACCTGCGGCAGAAGGATCATGAAGACCGCCCCGTAGATCGACCCGAGGATGCTCCCGAGCCCCCCGATGATGATCATGGCCAGGTAGGTGACCGAGACCCCGATCCCGAACTGCTCCGAGGAGACGAACTTCAGCGAGTGGCCGTAGAGGGCCCCCGCCACCCCCGCGTAGAACGACGAAACGGCGAAGGAGAGGATCCGGTACTTGAACAGGTTGATCCCCATGACCTCGGCGGAGATGTAGTGGTCCCTCACGCTCATGAACGCGCGCCCCGTCCGGGTCCGGACGAGGTTCACCGCGAACAGCACCATCAGCACCGCGATGACGAGGACGACGTAGAAATAGGACCGGTCGCTCTCGAACACGTACCCCCCTACGGACGGGCGCGGGACCACGATCCCGTAGGAGCCGCCGGTCACCGGCTCCCACCGCAGGAAGACCCATTCGAGGATGAACTGCGAAGCCAGGGTTGCGATCGCCAGGTACAGCCCTTTCAGCCGCAGCGAGGGGATTCCGAAGAGCATCCCCGCGACGGCGGTCACGATGCCCGCCGCCGGCACGCCGACCCAGAAGGGAAGCCCCATTTTCGCGGTCACGAACGCGGACGTGTACGCGCCCACCCCGAGGAACGCGCCCTGCCCGAGGGAGATCTGCCCCGTGAAGCCGGTCAGGATGTTGAGCCCGACCGCCCCGACCACGGCGATGACGATCTGCATCGAGATCCAGAGGTACTCCCCCTTTACGAGGAAGGGCAAGACGAGCAGGAACGCGAGGAACGCGGCCACGCACAGCTTCGTGGCCGGGGTCTGTAGGATCTCCATGTCCTTCTCGTAGGAGGTCCGGAAATCTCCGCAATAGTGCATGATCAGACCCTCTCGATCTCTTTCGTGCCGAACAGCCCGTACGGCCGGATCATCAGGATGACGACCAGGATCACGTACGGCGCGACCTCCTTCACCCCGCTCAGGTCGAACCAGGTCTTGAAGAGCCCGTCGGACAGGTTCTCGAGCACGCCGATGATGATCCCCCCCAGCGCGGCCCCCAGGATGGAGTCGAGCCCGCCGAGGATGGTCGCCGGGAAGACCTTCAGGCCGAAGTGGTAGAGGGAGTTGTTGATCCCGTTGATGTTCCCGATGAGCACGCCGCCGATGCCGGAAACCACGGCCGAGATCACCCAGGACAGGGCGAAGATGCTCTTGACCGAGATCCCCATCGACTGGGCGACCTGCTGGTTGAACGCGGTGGCGCGCATCGCCACGCCGGCCTTGGAGTACTTGAAGAAGACCGAGAAGACGGCCAGCAGGAAGACCGAGAGCACGAAGCACCAGACGAACTCGAGGGAGACCGGCACGCCGGCCAGGTCGACCATCTCCTGGGGGAACAGCTTCGGCTTGTACACGAGGATGTCGGTCCCCCACACGACCGCCACCGCGGAACGCAACACCAGCGACAGCCCGATGGTCACCATGATGATCGATATGATCGGCTCCCCGATCATCGGCCGCAGGATCGCCCGCTCGATGAGCAGCGCCAGCGCCATGGAGAAGAGGATCGTGAGCAGGAGCGCGCCCCAGAAGGGGACCTGCATCTGCACGAGGAAGGCGTAGCATACGTACGCCCCCACCATCAGGAACTCGCCCTGCGCGAAATTGACCACCCGCGTCGACTTGTAGATGATCACGAACCCGAGCGCGACGGCGGAATAGATGCTGCCGACGACCAGCCCGCTGATGACCAGCTGCAGAAGGTATTGAAGGGTCATCTCCCCTCCCTCATACGTAGCGGACGGCGAGCGTCGTCCGGATGCGCGACGTCTTCCCGTCCTGGTACTTGATGACGGCGTCGACGGGGATCTCCCGCTCCCCGGCGTACATCCCCTCGATCACGTGGGCGTACCGCTCGCCCACGAAGGCGCGCCGGACCTTCCGGGTGCGCGTCAGCTCGTCGTCGTCCGCGTCGAGCTCCTTGTAGAGAAGGACGAACCGCTTTATGCGGGTGCTCTCCGGCAGGGTGGCGTTGACCTTCCCCACCTCCTTCGCCAGCAGCTCCAGCACCTCGGGCTTTCCCGCGAGGTCCGTGTAGGTCGTGTAGGAGATCCTGCGCCCCTCCGCCCATTTTCCCACGTTCGGGTAGTCGATGCAGATCATCGCCGCGATCAGGTCGCGCCCGTCCCCCAGGCAGACGCACTCCTTGATGTAGGGGGAGAACTTGAGCTTGTTTTCGATGAACTGCGGGGAGAAGCGGGTGCCGTCGGTGAGGCGCATGACGTCCTTCACCCGGTCGATGACGACCAGGTGCCCCGCCTCGTTGAAGTAGCCGGCGTCGCCCGAGTGGAGCCAGCCGTCCGACAGCGTCTTCGCCGTCTCCTCCTCGCTCTTGTAGTAGCCGAGGAAGACCGACGGGGAGCGCGACAGGATCTCGCCGGAATCGGAGATCCGGATCTCCGTCCCGGGGATCGGCTTCCCCACCGAATCGAAGTCGATGTCGCCCTCCCGGTGGATGCAGGAGATGCCGGAGATCTCCGTCTGCCCGTAGATCTGCTTGAGGTTCACGCCCAGCGCGGTGAAGAACTTGAAGACGTCCGGCCCCAGCGCCGCCCCGCCGGTGGAGGCGCAGCGCAGGCGCAGAAGCCCCAGCCGGTCCTTCAGCGCCCGGAAGACCAGGTGGTAGGCCAGCTTCTGCCTCAGCTTCAGGAGGAGCGGGATCGGCGCCTTCCGGAATACCTCCTCGGCGTACTCGTACCCGACCGGCAGCGCCCAATGGTACATCCGCCTCTTGAGCCACGAGGCGTCCATCACCTTCACCTGGACGGTGGATGTCATGTTCTCCCAGATCCTCGGGGGCGAGAACATGACGGTCGGGCCGATCTCCCGGATGTTCTCCTGCACCGTTTCCGGCCGCTCGGGGAAGTTCACCGGGAAACCGGTCAGAAGGGCGCTGGAGAGGCACATCATCTGCTCGCCGATCCACGCCAGGGGAAGGAAGGAGACGAACTCGTCTTTTTCGTCCTTCGGGTCCACCTCGAGCAGGCTCGCCGCCATGCCGAGCAGGTTGCGGAACGAGAGCATCGCCCCCTTGGGGAAGCCGGTCGTGCCGGACGTGTAGCAGATGAACGCCAGGTCGTCGGGGCGCGTCTCCTCCACGTTCCTCTCGTACAGCCCGGGATTCCGCCGCTCGTGGTCCCGGCCGGAGTTCTGCACCACCTTGAAATCCAGCAGGTGCGGCTCCTGGTACCCTCTCAGCCCCCGCGGGTCGCTGTAGATGACGAACCGCACCTTCGGAAGCTGCTCCTTCATGTCGAGGATCTTGTCGACCTGCTCCTGGTCCTCGGCGATCACGAAGGAGGCGTCGGAGTGGTCGATGACGTAGGCGACCTCTTTCAGCGTCGAATCCTGGTACAGCCCCAGGGGTACCGCGCCCGCCGCCTGGGCCGCCACCTCGGCCCAGACCCATTCCGGCCGGTTGTCGCCGATGATCGCCACCTTGTCCCCGCGGGAGAGCCCCAGCGTCACCAGCCCGAGCGAGAAGTACTTGACCTGCTCGCGGTACTCCTTCCAGCTGAACTCCTGCCAGATGCCGAACTCCTTCTCCCGCATCGCGATCTTGCGGTCGCCGTAGCGGGAGGCGTTCCGCTCGAGCAGCCTGGGGAAGGTGCCGTGCGTCTCGAGGATCCCCTTCATATGCCCAGCACCCCCGGCCCCTTCAGGATGGAATCGTCCTCACCGATGTACGCCTTGACGACGAGCGGGTTGGAAGAGACCTCCGCCGGCGTCCCCTCCGCGATCTTCACGCCGAAATCGAGGACGGTCACCTTGTGGCTGATGTCCATCACGACGCCGAGGTCGTGCTCGATCAGCAGGATCGTCACCCCCCATTCCTCGTTGATGTCGAGGATGAAGCGGGCCATGTCCTCCTTCTCCTCCAGGTTCATCCCCGCCATCGGCTCGTCCAGCAGGAGCAGCTTCGGCTTGAGCGCCAGGGCGCGCCCGAGCTCGACGCGCTTGCGCAGGCCGTAAGCCAGCGTTCCGACCGGTTTCTTGCGGATATTCTCGATCTCAAGGAAATCGATGATCTCCTCCACCGCCTTCCGGTTCTCGATCTCCTCCGCCCGCGCGGGCCCGAGGAAAAAGCCGCCGGCGAGCACGCCGCACTTGAGGAACTGGTGTCGGCCGAGCATGAGGTTGTCGAGGACGGTCATGTGGTGGAACAAAGCGATGTTTTGGAACGTGCGCGCGATCCCGAGGCGGGTGATCCGGTCCGGCTTCATCCCGGAAATGGGGCGGTCCTCGAAAAGGATCTTCCCCCCCTGCGGCCGGTACACCCCGGAAATGCAATTGAAGACGGAGGTCTTGCCGGCGCCGTTCGGTCCGATGATGGCGTGGATGGTTCCCTGCCCCACGCGCACCGTGACGTCGTTGATGGCCTTCACCCCGCCGAAGGCGAGGTTGATGTCTTCCAGCAGAAGCAGCGGCATCGTTTTTCTCCGAAAAATTCGATTATAGTAAACAACCTTCGATTCAATTTCAAACAAATGTTTTAGATTTGACCGAACCGGGGGACCGACGCCCGTTGATGTTGCCATCCCGGGCAGGTTTCTGTAGCATGAAATCATGAAGAAAACGGCGGCTTCCGTCATCGGTGCGGCAGTGATTTCGGGCGCCTTGCTGATCGTCCCGGGCGCCCCGGGGACGTCTCTCGCGGACATCTACAGGTGGGAGGACGACAGCGGGGTGATCCATTTCACGGATACCCCCACGAACATCCCCGAAAAATTCCGCGGCAGCAGGAAGATGATCCTTCAGGGCCCGCCCGGATCGGGGCGACCTTCCCTTTCGACGATGGAGGCCCCCTCCCTGGCGCCTTCCGCCCCCCCTCCCCGCTCGCCTTCCCCCCGCGAGGTCGACGACCGGGACCAGGCGGCGCAGGGCAACGGGAAGGAAGCGGAACAGCTGCGCGCAAGGATCGCCGCGAAGGAGCAGTTCATCAAGGGGATCGACCTCAAGCGTTCCCACACCCTCAATCCCCTTGGAAACCGGTTCGTTTCGCCGGAAGATCTCGAGCTGTACAGGAAGTATTCGGAAGAGCTGCCGAAAGACAGGGACCGCCTGAGGGAAATGGAGACCGGCTCCCGTTAAAGACCCGCGAATCCGGGCGGCGCGGTACAGGTGACGGACACTCTCTCCCCGCTGCCCGGGTGCCGGAAGATCACCGTCTCGGAATGCAGCATCAGCCGGGATTTCCCGGGACCCTCCTCCGGCACCGCCCCGTATCGCCTGTCGCCGACGATGGGATGCCCGGCGGCGGCCAGGTGTGCCCGGATCTGGTGCCTCTTGCCCGTCGAGATCCTGGCGCGGACCAGCGTCGTCTCGCTCCCCGGCCGGACCGGCTCGACGAGGGTCCACCGGCGGGGGTCCGTTTCCCTGCGGTCCGGGCGCACCCGAACGGCCTCGCCCCCCCGGGAGTCGATCTCCCAGTCGATCGACATGTCGGAATCCACGACCCCCTTTACGACGCACAGGTAGACCTTCTCCAGGCGCCCCATCTCCCGTTCGTGCCGCAGGGCGTCGAACGCCCTCCGGGTAAGGGCCGCCAGTACCGCGCCGCTGGTGGCGTAATCCAGCCGCGCGAGGAGGGTCAGGCCGGGAACGGGGGATATGGACGAAACCCGGGGATACCGTTTCCTCAAGAAACCCGCCAGGGTTCCGTCCTCGTTCGGCCTCTGGGGCTCCGTGTGGACGTCGTGCGGCTTGCAGAGGACGATGACCTCCCCGTCTTCGTGCGCGACGGACGCCCCCGGAATATCGCAAGAAACCGGGAGCCAATCCTCGCTCTCCGCCAGGGCTTCGACGAGGACCGCCTCACCCTCCCGGACCGGCCTCCCCTTCCCGCATTTCTCGCCGTTTGCGCGGACGGCCCCCGACTCGAGGGCGTGCTTCACGCTCCGGGACGGGATCCTCGGAAACCGGTCACGCAGGAACCGGTCCATCCGCGTTCCCGCTTCGGCCCTTTCCACCATGAGTTTCTGGTTTCTCAGCATTGCCGGTAATATACTGTAATCGACGAATGGTGTCGTCCCGTCAACCCGGATACCTCGAGAACAGACCGGAAAGGGGGGTGCCGCCATGTACAAAAAGATCCTGGTTCCCCTGGACGGCTCCGCCCTGGCAGAGCGCGCCATCTGGCACGCGGAAGAGATCGCCAGGGGTGCGGACGCCGAGATCCTCCTCCTTCAGGCCGTCTTCGTACCGATGCCCGTCGTTCCCGAATCGGCCCTGCTGACGGAAGGCAAGGTCC
>CAZTFC010000033.1:0-28030 GCA_964612075.1 uncultured bacterium | reverse complement strand
GGGGGGAATATTCAAATGCCACAGGGGTGGATTTTTACATTGCCGCTGACACCTGGCAGGACTCCTACGAGGCCGAGCAGCACCTGCTGCACATGGGGATCTCCCGCGAACCGGTCTGCTGGTCGCTGACCGGATACGTCAGCGGGTACTGCTCCCGGATGCTGGGCAAGGAGGTCTACTGCATCGAGCGCCAGTGCGTCGCCAAGGGGGACGCCCTGTGCGTGAACGAGACGCGGACCCGGGAGGCGTGGGGCGACGAGATCGAGCCGTTCCTCCCCTTCTTCAAGGCGGACACCATCGAGGCCGTGCTACACGATGTGAGGAACCGGCTCGTCCGGTCGGAAAACGTCTTGAGGGCCCACCTGAACCGGGTCGAAGACGGGAACGGCTTCTTCGGCAAAACGGGGCTAAAGAGCAAGTCGATGCGGAAAACCCTGGAACTGGCCCGGCAGATCGCCAAGGTGGAGTCGTCCGCCGTCATCACCGGGGAAAGCGGCGTGGGCAAGGAGGACATCGCCCGGATCATCCACGCGGAATCGGCCCGTGCTATGAACCCGTTCGTCGCCATCAACTGCAGCGCCATCACGGAAACGCTGCTGGAGAGCGAGTTCTTCGGCCACGTCCGCGGAGCCTTCACCGGCGCCAACAAGGACCGGATGGGGCTGATCGAGGCGGCCAAGGGGGGAACGCTGTTCCTGGACGAGGTGGCCGAGATCTCCCCGGGCATCCAGGCCAAGCTCCTGCGGGTGCTCCAGGAGAAGGAGATCCGGAGGGTCGGCGAGAACGTGTCCCGGCCGGTCAACGTCCGCTTCCTGGCGGCCACCAACCGAAACCTGGCAAAGGAGGTCGCCGAGGGGCGCTTCCGGGAGGACCTCTTCTACCGCCTGTGCATCTTCGAGCTGGAGGTGCCCCCGCTGCGGGAGCGCACCGAGGACATCCTGCCGCTGGCCCGCACCTTCCTGGAGACCATATCCAGGGATACCGGCAAGGGGATCATCGGCTTCACCCCCGAGGTCGTCGACATTCTGATGCAGTACGACTGGCCCGGCAACGTCCGGCAGCTGCGCAATACCGTCGAACACGCCGTGGTGCTGTGCGAAGGGAACCGGATCCGCATCGAGGACCTGCCCGTGACCGTCCGGCCCCGCATCCCCGATAAGGCGCCATCCGCCGCCATACGCACTATCGAGGAAATCGAGCGGGAGCAGATCCTCTCGACGCTCCGCCTGCTCGGCGGGAACAAGGCGGAGGCGGCGAAGAGCCTGGGAATCAGCCTTTCATCGCTTTACCAGAAGCTGAAGAAATACAATCTCCGAAAAGACTCCCTGCCGTCCTCTTGACGGGCAGGACAATCTTCCCGATACACGAAACTCCCCGGTATCCCCGTCATTCTCAAGGGTAAGGAAACAGTCACCGGGCAGTCTAAAAATGAATAACGAGGATACCGCCATGATACGCAAAATCTTTATGATTCTGGCTGTTGGCTCTTTCGCCGCGGCAATTCCGGGAATGGCTTTCGCCAACCCCGGCAACCCCAACTGGGCGAAGGAACGCGTTCAGGGTCCCAATCCGTTTTCCGTTGAAACCGCACGGGCGCTGGGCGATCCCGCCAGCGGCTGGAAAACGGATATGGAAGATTCCGGCAAACCGATCGGCGCAGGGGCCGTCCCTTCAGGGGATAGCATGGTAAATCGGGGCTGCGAGAAGACGCCGGCGAGGTAGGCCCCCTACTCCACCGTCACGCTCTTGGCCAGGTTGCGCGGCTGGTCGACGTCGGTGCCCTTGAGGACCGCCATGTGGTACGCCAGGAGCTGCAGCGGGACCACCTCGAGGATCGGGCGCGCGTATCGGCCGCACGCGGGCAGGAACAGGACGTCCTCGGCCTTCGCCTCCAGCTCGGCGTCGCCTTCCGTCGCCACGGCGATCACCAGCCCCCCGCGGGCGTGCGCCTCCTCGAGGTTGGAGACGGTCTTGTCGTAGTTTTCGCCCTTGGCGCACAAGACGAGTACCGGCATCCGCTCGTCGATCAGGGCGATCGGGCCGTGCTTCATCTCGCCGGCCGGGTACCCCTCCGCGTGGATGTAGGAGATCTCCTTGAGCTTGAGCGCCCCTTCCAGGGCGATCGGGTAGGAGATGCCGCGCCCCAGGAACAGGAAGTCGGGGGTGTCCTTGTATTTCCTGGCGATCGCCTGGATCGGCTCGTCGTGCTTCACCTGCTCTTCCACCTTGCGCGGGAGGTCGGACAGCTCCGTCAGGTGCAGCGCGATCTCCTGCGGGGTGAGGATCTTCCGGGCCTGCGCCAGGTGGAGCGCCATGAGGTAGAGCGCCACGAGCTGGGTGGTGAACGCCTTGGTGGAGGCGACGCCGATCTCCGGCCCCGCGTGGGTGTAGATGACGCCGTCGGACTCGCGCGCGATCGTGGAGGCGACGACGTTGCAGATGGAGATGGTGGTCGCGCCCTTGGACTTGGCCTCCCGCATCCCGGCCAGCGTGTCCGCCGTCTCGCCCGACTGGGAGATGGTGACGCAGAGCGTCCCCTCCTCCACCACCGGGTCGCGGTACCGGTACTCCGAGCCGAGGTCCACCTCGACCGGGACGCGCGCCAGCCCCTCGATCATGAACTTCCCCACCAGCGCCGCGTGCCAGGAGGTGCCGCACGCCACGATCGTCACCTTCCGGACCGCCCGGAGCTGCTCCCCGGAGAGCGGCAGCGTCTCGAAGAACACCTCGCCCGACTCGGGGAGCATCCGCCCGGCCAGGGTGTCGATGATCGCCCGCGGCTGCTCGTGGATCTCCTTCATCATGAAATGGCGGAAGCCGCCCTTCTCGGCCATCACGGGCGACCAGTCGATCCGCTGGGTCTTGCGCTGCCGGGGGCGGCCGACGAAGTCGGTGATCCGGTACCCTTCCGGCGTGGCCGTCACCATCTCGCCGTCCTCGAGGAACAGGACGTTGCGGGTGTGGGAAAGGAACGCGGTCAGGTCGGACGCCAGGAAATACTCGCCGTCGCCGATCCCCACCACCATCGGGCAGTTCAGCCGCACGCCCACCAGCGTCCCCGGCTCCCTGTCGGACACCGCCAGGAAGGCGTAGGAGCCGCGGATCTCCGCCACCGCGTGCCGCACGGCCTCCTCGAGCGACATCCCCGAGACGACGTGCATGTTGAGCAGGTGCGAGATCACCTCCGTGTCCGTCTCGGAGGAGAACCGGCTCCCCTTCGCGAGGAGCATCTCTTTAAGTGTCCGATGGTTCTCCACGATCCCGTTGTGGATGACCGCGACGTGCCCCGCCCGGTGCGGGTGGGCGTTCTCGTCGGAGGGGCGCCCGTGGGTCGCCCAGCGGGTGTGTCCGATGCCGCAGGTCCCGGAAACCGGCTCCCTGGCGATGAGGTCCGTGAGGCGCGCGATCTTCCCCTGGGACTTGCGCACCGCGATGTCGCCGCCCGTGAGGACCGCGATGCCGGCCGAGTCGTACCCGCGGTATTCCAGCCGGCGGAGCCCGTCCACCAGGATCTCGACGCACGGGTTGGGGCCCGTGTATCCGATGATTCCGCACATCTCACCTGCCCCCCTTGGTTTTCTTCGGCGCGGGAACGGGAAGCCCGCTCTTGCGGAGCAGCGCCGGTTTTTTACGCGCCACCCACCCTTCCGCGATCTTCAGTTCGGAGCGCGACATCGCCAGCGCGTAGGGCGGCACGTTCCGGGTGACCGTCGAGCCGGCCCCGATCAGGGCGCCCTTCCCGACGGTGACCGGGGCGATGAGCATCGTGTCGCTCCCGACGAACACCCCGTCGCCCAGCACGGTCGCATGCTTTGAGATGCCGTCGTAGTTGCAGGTGATGCTCCCCGCCCCCACGTTGGCGTTTCTCCCCACGACAGCGTCCCCTAGGTAGATCAGATGGTTGGCCTTCGTCCCCCTGCCGATGCGGCTTTTTTTCACCTCGACGAAGTTGCCGATGCGCGCGTCTTCCCCGATGTCCGAGAGCGGGCGCAAGTGCACGAACGGGCCGACGACGGCGTTTTTTCTCACCCGGGCCTGCGAGAGCACGGTGTAGGGCTTGAGCTGCGCCCCGTCCTCCACGACGCTGTCCTGCACGATGCAGCCCGCCTGGACCAGGACCCCCCGGCCGATCCGGCTGGCCCCCGTGAGGAAGACCCCCGGCTCGACGACCGTGTCCTGGCCGACCCGCACCTCCGTCTCGACATACGTGCGGTCCGGGTCGACGACGGTCACCCCGGAATCCATCAGGGCGGAAAGCTTCCGCTTCCGGAGGATCGCGGTGGCGCCCGCGAGCTCGGCGCGTGAGTTGATCCCGCGCACCTCGTCCGGGTCGCCCGCGGCCAGCGGGACCACGCATCTCCCCTGGGCGAGCGCTTCGAGCACCAGGTCCGTCAGGTAGTATTCCCTCTGGGCGTTCACGTCGGTCAGGCGCGGAAGGCCGCGTTCCAGGAAGGCCCGGTCGAAGGCGTACGTCCCCGAGTTCACCTCCCGGATCCTGCGGGTGCCTTCGTCCGCGTCCTTCTCCTCCACGATGCGCGCCACGGTCCCGCCGGGGTTGCGGACGATCCGCCCGTACCCCGTCGGGTCCTCGAGGATGCCGGTGAGCACCGACGCGACGGCCCCCTTCCGGCGGCGGACGGAGAGGAGCGCCCGGATCGTTTCGGGGCGCAGGAGCGGGGCGTCGCCGCACAGGACGACGACCTCCCTGATCCTCGCGGGCAGCTCCGCGAGGCCGCACCGGGCGGCGTCGCCCGTGCCGAACTGGCTCTCCTGGATCGCCACCCTGCCGCCGAAACCCTCCACGGTCGGAAGGACCTTGTCGCGCCCGAAGCCGAGCACGAAGACCATGTCCCGGATGCCGGCGCCCCTCGCGGCGGCCGCGACGTGCCACACCGCCGGGCGTCCCAGGACCGGGTGCGCCACCTTCGGAAGGGCAGACTTCATGCGCTTGCCTTTCCCTGCGGCCAGTATGATCGCGGAAATATCGTTCATTGACGCTTCCTTCCCCCCGAATGTTAATATCTATCGGCGGTTTTGCCGATAAGTTTACATGGATTCCCGGGGGGAAGGAAGGGAACGGCGCCGGTGGACGACCTGAAAGCCACTCTGGACAAGCTGGATGCGGAGCTCGCCTCCCTGAAAGGGCAGTACGACCTGTTCTTCCAGGGAGGCCGGCGGGGCGAGCCGACCAAGGAGCGCAAGGAGATGGAGGCCAGGATCCTGTCTTTAAGCCGCCGCTCCATAATCAACAGCTCGGACCAGCTCCGGTTCTCAAACATCCAGGGCAGGTACTGGTCGTACGTCAACCTATGGGCGAGGATCGTGCGGGACCTCGAAGAGGGGCGCCTCCGGAGGGACAAGACCGGGGCATTGACGCGCGTCGGGGCGGGGAGGCTCGCGGACGCCGCCGGGGCGACCGGTGCGGGAGGCGGCGCGTCGATCCCGCCGGGGCCGGGATCGGGGCCCGCCGCGGCGAAACCGGAGGCGTTCGACGCCGGCCACATCGACCGCGTGGCGCAGGACCTGCTGGAGGCGCGGAGGAGCTGCGGGCTGGGCGGCGACCCGGCGGAGCTGGCCGCCCTCCGCGAGACGCTGGCGTCCCGCGCGAAGGAGATCTCTTCCTCCTCCGGCGGGAAGAAAGTGGAGTTCCGCGTCAGCGTCGAGGAAGGGAAGCCGAGGATCAAGGCGACGCTGGTCTAGAAGCGGCCGGCCGCTATTCCCTCACCGAGATCCGCGTGATCGCCCGCTGCATCGCGCCGGACGCCTTCTCGTACGTCTCGTCCTCGATGGACAGCGTCTTCTTCAGCGCCTCTTCGGCACGCTCCTTGGCCCGGCGCGCGCGCTCGAGGTCGATCTCCTCCGCCCGCTCCGCCGTGTCGGCCAGCACCACGACCCGCTCCGGCGTCACCTCGGCGAACCCTCCGCTCAGGGCGACCTTGTGCACCTCGTTCCCCTTGCGATACCGGAGCACCCCGATGTTCACGATGGACAGGTATTGCGTGTGCTCCGGGAGCACGCCGAATTCGCCCTCGTACCCGGGGATGATGACCTCGTCCACGTCCTCGGAGAGGACGAGACGCTCGGGGGTGACCAGCTCGAGCCGGATCGTCGCTGCCATCTTCCTTCCTTGTCTCCCTTACGCCGTGGCGAGAAGCTTCTTGCCCTTCTCCATCGCTTCCTCGATCGTCCCGACCATGTAGAACGCCTGCTCGGGGAGGTCGTCGTGCTTGCCGTCGACGATCTCCTTGAACGACCGGACGGTGTCCTCGAGGCGGACGTACTTGCCGGGGATGCCGGTGAACTGCTCGGCGACGAAGAACGGCTGCGACAGGAACCGCTGGATCTTCCGGGCGCGCGACACGAGGATCTTGTCGTCCTCGGAGAGCTCGTCCATGCCGAGGATGGCGATGATGTCCTGGAGGTCCTTGTACTTCTGGAGGACCTTCTGCACCGCGCGGGCCACCTCGTAGTGCTCCTCGCCCAGGACCAGCGGCGAGAGGATGCGCGAGGTGGAGTCGAGCGGGTCGACCGCGGGGTAGATGCCCAGCTCCGCGATCTGGCGCGAGAGGACGGTGGTGGCGTCGAGGTGCGAGAAGGCGGTCGCCGGCGCCGGGTCGGTGAGGTCGTCGGCGGGGACGTAGATCGCCTGGACCGAGGTGATCGACCCCTTGTTGGTGGAGGTGATCCGCTCCTGCAGGTTCCCCATTTCCGTGGACAGCGTCGGCTGGTAGCCGACCGCCGACGGGATGCGGCCCAGCAGCGCCGACACTTCCGAGCCGGCCTGGGTGAACCGGAAGATGTTGTCGATGAAGAGGAGCACGTCCTGCCCTTCCTCGTCGCGGAAGTATTCCGCGGCGGTGAGGGCCGACAGCCCCACGCGGGCGCGCGCGCCGGGCGGCTCGTTCATCTGGCCGTACACCAGGCACGCCTTCTCGAGGACCTTCGACTCCTTCATCTCGAGCCACAGGTCGTTCCCCTCGCGGGTGCGCTCGCCCACGCCGCCGAACACGGAGTAGCCGCCGTGCTCGATGGCGATGTTGTGGATGAGCTCCATGATGACGACGGTCTTGCCGACGCCCGCGCCGCCGAACAGGCCGATCTTGCCGCCCTTGGAATAGGGGGCGAGAAGGTCGACGACCTTGATCCCCGTCTCGAGGATCTCGACCTTGGTGGACTGCACCTCGAAGGAGGGGGCGGGGCGGTGGATCGGGTAGCGGATCTTCGTCTTGATCTCGCCCATCTCGTCGACCGGCTCCCCGATGACGTTCATGATCCGCCCCAGGGTCTCGGGACCGACCGGGATGGAGATGGGGCCGCCGGTGTCGATCGCCTCCATGCCGCGGACGAGGCCGTCGGTGGAGTCCATCGCCACGCAACGGACGACGTTGTCGCCCAGGTGCTGCGCGACCTCGATGGTGAGGTTCCCTTCCCGGTCGCTGATGCTCGGGTTGGTGACCTTGATCGCGTTCAAGAGCGACGGCAGGTGGCCGGCATCGAACCGGACGTCGACGACGGGCCCGATGACCTGGACGATCTTTCCCTTTTTCATGATTCTCCCGATCCTCCTTGTTACCCTTTGAGCGCTTCTGCGCCGCTGACGATCTCCGTGAGCTCGGTGGTGATCGTCGCCTGGCGGGCGCGGTTCATCTGCAGCGTGAGCCGTGCGATCATGTCGACGGAGTTGTTGGTCGCCGAATCCATCGCGGTCATCCGGGCCCCGTGCTCCCCCGCCACCGACTCGAGGAGGACGCGAAAGATCTGCGTCTCCACGTAGCGCGGCAGCAGGCTCGACAGGATCTCCTTCTTGCCCGGCTCGTACAGGTAGTCGATGTCGGCCTGCGCCGGATCCTCTTCCTTCTTCTCCAGGGAGAGGGGGAAGAGCGTCTCGAAGCGGGTGACCTGCGAGATGGCCGACCGGAACTCGTTGAACACGACCTGCACCTCGTCGAAGTCCCCTGCGAGGAAGCCGTCGATCAGGTCCTTCGCCATCGTCTCCGCGTGGCCCCGGTTGATGCCCCCGAGGACGCCGAGGTACTCCTTCCGGATGGGGACTTCGCGCCTGCGGAAGAAGTCGCGCCCTTTGCGGCCCACCACGAAGAGGGTGATCTCCTCGTACTTCGCCTTCTGCTCGGCGATGAACCGGTACGCCTGCCGGGTGAGCCCCGCGTTGAAGGAGCCGCACAGCCCGCGATCGGAGGTGATCAGGAGGAGGGCGAGCTTCTTCCCTTCACGGGGCGCCAGCACCGGGTGGGCGCCGCTGTCGATCCGGGCGGCGACCGCCTGGACCACCTCGCGCATCTTCCTCGCGTAGGGCCGGGCGGCGACGATCGCGTCCTGGGCGCGCCGAAGCTTCGCGGCGGACACCATCTTCATCGCGCGGGTGATCTGCTGGGTGCTCTTTACGCTGCTGATCCGCTTGCGGATCGCGCGGAGGTTCGCCATGGCGTCCTATTCCTTGAAGATCCCTTTGAACTCTTCCAGCGCGGCGGACAGCCGCCCCTTCAGGTCGTCCGAGATGGCCTTCTTCTCGCGGATCTCCGCGAGCAGCGCGCCGTGCTTGTCCTTCATGAAGGCGGTGAGCTCCGTCTCGTACCGGGCGAGCGACCCGATCTCGTAGCCGTCGACGAAGCCGTTCGTGGCGGCGAAGATGGTCGCGACCTGGTTCTCGACGGGCTGGGGCTGGTACTGCGCCTGCTTGAGGATCTCGACCAGCCGGGCGCCGCGGGCGAGCTGCATCTGCGTGGACTTGTCGAGGTCGGAGCCGAACTGGGCGAACGCCGCCATCTCGCGGTACTGCGCCAGCTCGAGGCGCATGCGCCCCGCAACCTGCTTCATCGCCTTGATCTGCGCGTTGCCGCCGACGCGGGAGACCGAGAGGCCGACGTTGACCGCCGGGCGGACGCCCGAGTAGAACAGGTCGGACTCGAGGTAGATCTGCCCGTCGGTGATGGAGATGACGTTGGTCGGGATGTAGGCGGAGACGTCGCCCGCCTGCGTCTCGATGATCGGGAGGGCCGTCAGCGACCCGCCCCCCGCGGCCTCGGACAGCTTCGCCGCGCGCTCCAGCAGCCGCGAATGGAGATAGAACACGTCGCCGGGGAACGCCTCGCGGCCCGGCGGGCGGCGCAGCAGCAGGGAGAGCTGGCGGTACGCGACCGCGTGCTTGGAGAGGTCGTCGTAGATGCACAGGGCGTGGCGGCCGGAGTCGCGGAAGAACTCGCCCATCGTGCATCCCGAATACGGGGCGGTGAACTGCAGTGGGGCGGACTCGGAGGCCGTCGCCGCGACGACGATGGTGTAGTCCATCGCGCCGTACTGCCGCAGCTTCTCGACCACCTGGGCGACCGTGGAGCGCTTCTGGCCGATGGCGACGTAGATGCAGACGACGCCGGTGCCCTTCTGGTTGATGATCGTGTCGGTGGCCACCGCGGTCTTCCCCGTCTGGCGGTCGCCGATGATCAGCTCGCGCTGGCCGCGGCCGATGGGGATCATCGCGTCGATGGCTTTCAGGCCCGTCTGGAGCGGCTCCTTGACGGGCTGCCTCAAGACGATGCCGGGGGCCTTGATCTCGACGCGCCGGAAGTCCTTCGCCTCGATGGGGCCGCGGCCGTCGACCGGCTGGCCGAGGGCGTTGACGACGCGGCCGATCATGGCGTCGCCGCACGGCACCTCGACGATGCGGCCGGTGCGCCGGACGACGTCGCCTTCCTTGATCACCTCGTCGTCGCCCAGCAGCGCGACGCCGACGTTGTCCTCCTCGAGGTTGAGCACCATGCCGCGGACTTCGCCCGGGAACTCGAGAAGCTCTCCCGCCATCGCCTTCTCCAGGCCGTGGACGCGGGCGATGCCGTCGCCGACGGAGAGGACCACGCCCGTCTCGGCGACGTCGACCTTCTTCTCGTACCCCTTGATCTGGGTCTTCAGGATCTCGGTGATCTCTTCCGCGCGGATGCTCATGTCTTACCCCTTCTGAAGGTTTTGCCGGATCTGTTGGATCTGCGTGCGGACGCTGCCGTCGTACACCGTGGAGCCCACCCGGACCACCATCCCGCCGAGGACGGAAGGATCGACGGACTCCTCGAGGAGGACCTTCTTCCCCGTGCGGCGCTCGAGGACGGCGCGCAAGCCCTCCTTCTGCGGGTCGGAGAGCGGCATCGGGACGGTGACCTCGACCCGCTCGATCCCCTCGTGCTCCTCGACCATGCGGCGCAGCTCGGAAAGGATCTCGGGGAGGACGTTCATCCGCCCCTTGTCGATCAGCAGGGAGAGGAACGACTTCGTCGTGGGGAGGAAGTCCGCCTTCGCCAGGACCGTGTCGAGCGCCGCCTGCTTGGACTGCCGGCCGACGTGCGCCGATTCCAGCGCCTCCCGGAGCTCGGCGGACCCGTCGAGGACCTTCGCGAACCCCTCGACCTCGGTCAGAGACCGGCGGAGCTGCCCTTCCTCCTTGCCGATGTCGAGCAACGCGCGGGCGTACCGCCTCGCCAGGCTTCCTGCGATCACCGGACGATCCCCTCGATCTTCTCGATATTCTCCTTGACCAGGCGCGCCTGGTCCTCGGGAGACAGCGACTTGCGGACCAGCTCCTCGGCGGCTTTGGCGCAAAGAGCGGAGGCCTCCTGCTGCAGCTCGGCCCGGGCCTTCTTCACTTCCTGCTCGCCCGTGAACTCCGCCTGCTTCCGGATGCGCTCGATCTCTCCGGAGACGGTTTCGCGAAGGGAGTTCGCCTCTGCGGCGGCCTCCGCGTCCATCCGCGCGTTCAGCGCGGCGATCTCGTCGGACAGCTTCGCCATTCGGGCATCGACGGCCTCGAGCCTGCGGGCGGCCTCGGCCCGGGCGTTCGCGGCGTCGTCTATGGACTTGCGCATCAGCTCGGCGCGTTCTTTAAGGAAGGAGGAAAGCGGCTTGCGCAGGAAATAGACGAGGACGCCGACGAGGATGGCGAAGTTGATCGCCTGCTTGGCGATTTCGCCCCAGGGAACGCCCCCGCCCCCGTGGGCCTCCCCTTCCCCCGAGGCGAACGCGGCGGCGGCGGACAGCAGGACCCCCGCCGCGGGAAGGAAGGCGCGCAGCGAGGCGCGGACCGTGGACGACTCTCTCAAGGGGTTCACGCGACCTTTCTCCCGAGGACCTTCTCGGCGATCTGCCGGGAGAGCTGGGACACTTCGGCGCGCAGGGAGGATGCGGCGGATTCCTTCTCCGCGGCGATCTTCCCCTTCATCTCGTCGATCTTCCGGTTGGACTCCTCGACCGCGCCCTCGACCCGCTTCCTCTCGCCGCGGGACGCCTCTTCCATGGCCGCACGCTTCCGGGCGAGCGCCTCCAGGGAGCCTTTGCGGAACGCCTCGTCGTAGCGGCGCGACTTCTCCTCCGCCTCCGCCAGCAGACGCCGGGAATCCTCGAGCGGCTTGACGGAAAGGTTGTCCCGCTCTTCGAACGTGCGCAGGATCGGGCGGATGAGGATGGCGGAAAGGATGAACGCGAGGACGATCACCAGGCAAAGCTGAAGCAGCGCCAGCTGGTCGATTTCCAACGTCTCGAAAATCTTGCCGACAAGTTCCATAGAAACCGGCACTCCTCCAGAAGCGTATAAGTGGTCAACGGCAGGTTTCCAATAGTGAAACGGAAGATTGGTATCACGTTAAAGAAGGGGGTGTCAAGGGGTTCTTCGGTTTGCGGGGGCCGTATGGGGGAATACGGCGGGCGATAAAAAGAGCGCCGGGGGTTTCCCCCCGGCGCTCTTTTCACGAATCCAATCGCCCTGGTGCTTACTTCGTCGCCGGAGCAGCCGGGGCAGGCTCGGCGGCCGGGGCGGCCGGGGCGGCGTTGTCGGCCGGAGCGGCCGGGGCGGCCGGCGCGGCCGGGGCGGGCTCGGCGGCCGGAGGAGGCGGGGGCGCCTCTTCCTTCTTCGAGCACGCGGAGAGGCCGATCGCCGCTACCAGCGTCAGAACGAACAGCAGGGCAAGATACTTACGCATTAGTCCATACTCCTTTCCCTCGTGATTTATCCGTTTGCGCGGATAATGTCGGGTGTTTGGTATGAAGCGAAATATAGCACAGGCATTTTCCGCTGCAATATTTTTTTTATATAAGCAGGAAGAAAAGGGGCCTTCCGGCCCCCTTTTGGCTCATCTCCCCCCGAAAAGTACCTGCTGAAGCCGGTCCAGCTCCTCGGAGGAGAAGTAGTACACCTCGATGCGCCCCTTCTTGACCGTCCCCCGCAGGCGGACCCGCGTCCCGCCCCGGCGGGTCAGATCCTCCTCCAGCGCCCGGAGATGAACGTTGCCCTGGGCGGTCTTCCTCGCCGTCCTCTTCTTCGGCTCCCCCGCGCAGAGACGCTCGGTGTCGCGGACGGACAGCCCGCGGCGCCGGACCGTCTCGAACACCGACAGGACGTGCTCCGGGGGCGCGGACAGCAGCGCCCGGGCGTGCCCGGCGGAGAGCGTCCCGTCGATCACCGCCTGCCGGACCGGCGCCGGAAGCCGAAGGAGCCGCACCGTGTTGGCCACCGTGGCCCGGTCTTTCCCGACCCGCTCGGCGACCTGTTCCTGGGAAAGGGAGAAATCGTGCTGGAGCCGATGGTATCCCTCGGCGAGCTCGATGGCGTTCAGGTCGGCGCGCTGGACGTTCTCCACCAGCGCCACCTCGAGCGCTTCCCGGTCCGTAAGCTTCCGGACCAGGGCGGGAATCTGCGCAAGCCCCGCGCTTTCCGCCGCCCGGAACCTCCGCTCGCCCGCCACCAGCTCGTACCCGTCGGAGGTGGGCCGCACCAGGACCGGCTGCAGTACGCCTTTCGCCCGGATCGAGGCCACCAGCTCGGCGAGCGCTTCGGGGGGGAACGATTTCCTGGGCTGCAGCGAGCCCGTGCGCACCTTTTCCAGCGGCACCAGCAGGACGGCGGATTCGGGCGAGTCCGGGGCCCCCGGGGAAGGGGCCAGAAGCGCCGACAGCCCCCTGCCGAGGACTTTCTTCTTCACGGGTTCGGTTTTTCGTTCCATCGGCTCACCACCTCCCGGGCCAGTTCGAGATAGCTCTGCGCCCCCCGGGAAGCGACCGCGTAGAGGAGGGCCGGTTTCCCGTAGGAAGGCGACTCGGACAAGCGGACGTTTCTTGGTATAACAGTTTGAAATACTTGAGTTTTTAGCGTTTCGCGCGCCTCTTCCGCCACCTGGTGGGCCAGGTTGTTCCGCGGATCGAACATCGTCAGGACCACGCCCTCGATCTTCAGGGAGCGGTTCATCCCCCCCCGGATCCGCTCGATGGTGCGGAACAGGCTGGAGATCCCTTCCAGGGCGTAATATTCACACTGCAGCGGAATTATTACGGAATCAGCCGCGCAGAGCGCGTTGACCGTCAGCAGCCCGAGCGAGGGCGGGCTATCGATGACGATGACCTGGTACTCCGCCGCCACCGTCGCGAGCGCCTCGGCGAGGCGGTGCTCCCTCCGCTCCATCGTCACCAGCTCGATCTCCGCGCCGATCAGGTCGTACGAGGCGGGAAGCAGGTGCAGGAACGGCAGCGCCGTCTCCCGGACCGCCTCGGCCGCCGTCACCTCCCCCATCAGGACCCGGTAGACGTTCCGGTCGGTCTCCCCCCCCGGGCTTCCCCCCACGCCGGAGGTGGCGTTGGCCTGCGGGTCGAGATCGACCAGCAGGGTCTTCTTTTCCATGACGGAAAGCGACGCGGCCAGGTTGACCGCGGTCGTCGTCTTGCCGACGCCGCCCTTCTGGTTGGCGATGGCCAGGATCCGAGCCAAGGATCTTACCTCCCGAAAACGGCCTTCCTTCCTTTATATATGGAAGCACAACGATTTCTTGTACCACGCCGAAGAGGAAAACAAAAAGGGAAAACGAAAAAAACACGCCTGCCGTTTCATCCTTTTTCCGGCAGGACCACCTCGGCGATCTCGCGCTCCCCCATCCCGCGCGGCAGGCGGAACCGCTCCACGCGGGTCACCGTCCCGGGGGCCGCCGGGGCGGATCCCCCGCCCGGCCCCGCCATGAACAGCATCCGCCCCCCCTCGGCAAGGTAGGGAGAAAGGAGCGGGACGACCTCGGACGGCGGCGCGACGGCCCGCGTCACGATGTCGTCGAACCGCCCGATCGGCAGCGTCTCCCGCTTCGAAGCCCTCCCGTGGACGACCCGCACGTTCTCGAGCCCCAGCATCCCGCGGACCCGGGACAGGAAGGCGCACTTCTTCTCGGAGGCCTCCAGCAGGACGACCCGGGTCCCGGGAAGGTAGAGCGCCAGCGGGATTCCCGGGTATCCCGCCCCGGAGCCGAAATCGAGCATCCTTCCCGGAAACGGGGCGAACCGGAGCAGCGCCAGCGAATCGGCGATATGCTTGACCGCCACTTCCAGGGGGACCGTGATCGCGGTCAGCCGGATCGACCGGTTCCACCGGAGCATCTCCGCCGCGTGGGCCGCCAGCCGCTCGACCGCCCCCGCCGGCGCCTCGATGCCGGCCTCCCCCAAAACCTCCCGGATCAGCGCCGCGTCGGGCCCCGCCGGGGGCGGGGTCTCTCCCCTTCCCCGCCCGCTCACCGGCGTGGTTCCACGTGGAACATTCCCTGATACTCCTTTCGAATCAAGGGGATCCGTCCGAGAGAGTGCCCGCCTCGCGGCGCTTTAGAAGGACCAGCAGGAGTGCGATCGCCGCCGGGGTCACCCCCGGGATCCGCTGCGCCTGCCCGAGGGAGACGGGGCGGACGCGGGCCAGCTTGTCCCGCACCTCCGCGGACAACCCCCGGACCGAGGCGAACGGGAAATCGGGCGGCAACGGCATCCCTTCGTATTTCTTGAGTTTCCTGGCTTCCTCTTCCTGGCGCCGGATGTAGCCGTCGTACTTGATGGACAGCTCCGCCTGCGCCATCGCCTCCGGCGAGGCGGGAGCCAGGTCCGGGTCGCAGGAAAGGAGCATCGCCCCGGTCACCTCCGGCCGGCGCAGCGCCTCCGCGTAGGTCGTCCCGGGGCGCAGCGGCCCGCCGCCCGCCGCCTCGACCGCCGCGATCAGCGGGTGCCCCTGGGCCACCCGCTTCTCCTCGAGCGTCTTCCGGAACGCGTCGATCCCCTCCCGCTTCTCGAGGAACCTCCGGTACCGCTCCTCGGGGAGCAGCCCGGCCAGCCGGCCCGTCCCGGACAGCCGAAGGTCGGCGTTGTCCTCCCGCAGGAGAAGGCGGTATTCCGCCCGGGAGGTGAACATCCGGTACGGCTCCTGCGCCCCCTTCGTCGTCAGGTCGTCGATCAGCACGCCGATATAGGCGTCCGCCCTGGAAAGCACGACCGGCGCCTCCCCGCGGACCCTGCGGGCCGCGTTGATCCCCGCCAGAAGCCCCTGCGCCGCCGCCTCCTCGTACCCGCTCGTCCCGTTGATCTGCCCGGCATGGAAGAGGTTTTTCAGGACCTTCGTCTCCAGGGAGGGGTAGAGCTGGACCGGGTCGACGAAATCGTACTCGATCGCATACCCCGGTCGCACGATCTCCGCCTTCTCCAGGCCGGGGATGGTGCGCACCATCCTCACCTGGACGTCGTAGGGCAGGCTCGTCGGGATCCCGTTCGGGTAGTACTCCGCGGTCCGCAGCCCCTCGGGCTCGAGGAAGACCTGGTGCCTCCCCTTCTCCGGGAAGCGCATGACCTTGTCCTCGATCGACGGGCAGTACCGGGGGCCGACCCCCCGGATGACGCCCGTGTACAGCGGCGACCGGGCGAGGCCGGAGCGGATCGCCTCGTGCGTCGCCTCGTTGGTGTACGTCAGCCAGCACGGGAGCTGCGGCCGGCGTATCTCCTCTGTATCGAAGGAGAAAGGAACCGGGCGCTCGTCGCCGTCCTGGCGGGTCGTCCGCGAGAAATCGATGGTCTTCCCGTCGATGCGCGGGGTGGTGCCGGTCTTGAGCCGCCCCACCGCGAATCCCAGGCGCCGGAGGGAGTCCGACAGCCGCATCGCCGCGAAATCGCCCGCCCTTCCCGCCGGGTAGTTCACCAGCCCGACGTGGACCAGCCCTTTAAGGAAGGTCCCCGTGGAAAGGACGACCGTCTTCCCGCGGTACCGGACGCCGATGTCCGTGTCGACGCCCGCGGCGGCACCCCCTTCCTCCACGACGCCGTCCACGATGGCCTGCTTCACGTCCAGGCCGAACGTGCCTTCCAGCACCTTCTTCAGCCGGAGGCGGTACGACTGCTTGTCGGCCTGGGCCCGGGAGGAGCGCACCGCCGGCCCCTTGCTCGTGTTGAGCTGCCGGAACTGGATGCCCGTCGCGTCGATGTTCCGGGCCATCTCGCCCCCGAGGGCGTCGATCTCCCGGACGAGGTGCCCCTTGGCCAGCCCGCCGATCGCAGGGTTGCACGACATGAGGCCGATGGCGTCGGCGTTGATGGTGAGCAGGAGGGTCGCGCAGCCCATGCGGGCCGCGGCCAGCGCCGCCTCGCAGCCGGCATGCCCGCCGCCGACCACGATGACGTCGTATTCCTTCGGATATTCGTACGGAGGACCGCTCATCGCCCTTCCCGCGAAAAAGGTTCCACGTGGAACATCTGCATCTTTCTTTTTACCATCGACTACTTGCCGATGCAAAAACGGCGGAACACCTCGTCGAGCACCTCCTCGGGGGCCACCTCGCCCAGCAGCTCCGAAAGGGCGCGCGACGCCTCCCGGACGTCCGCGGCCGGGAACTCCGGCGAAAGTCCCACCGCCGCCGACGCTTTCGCCCGGCGCAGGGCCGAGATCGCCCTCTCCACCGCGGAGCGGTGCCGCTCGCGGGTCAGGGGAACCTGCGCCCGGACGGCGCCTTCGGAAGGGGCCAGCTCGCGGGCCACGGCCGCTACGAGCGACCCGATCCCCTCCCCCGTCTTCGCCGAGACGCGGACGATCCCCCTCCCCTCCTTCTCCCCCGAGAGCTCCTCCCCCGTCGCGACGGCGGGGAGGTCGGACTTGTTCACCACCAGCAGGTGCGGCCGCCCCGCCGCCTCGCGGAACGCCTCGCGGTCGCCCTCCCCCACGGCCCGCCCGCCGTCCAGGACGAACAGGACGAGGTCCGCTCGCGAGATCACGTCGCGGCTTCGCAAAACCCCCTTGCGCTCCACGGGGTCCTCGGTCCGCCGCAGCCCCGCCGTGTCGACGAGCAGCGCGGGAACCCCCCCGACGGAAACCTCCGCCTGCAGGTAGTCCCGCGTCGTTCCCGGCGTCTCGTCGACGATGGCCCGCTCCTCCCCCGCCAAACGGTTCAGCAGGCGGGACTTCCCCACGTTCGCAACGCCGGCGATCGCCACGGTCGCGCCGTCCCGGAAGCGGCGTCCCGTCTCGAAAGACCGCAGGAGGCCTTCCAGCTTCGAGACTATTTCATCTACCCGTTCTGATACTTGTTCCGGTTTTGCCTCGGGGACGTCGTCCTCGTCGCCGAAGTCGATGGCCGCCTCCAGGGCGGTCAGCAGCGAGAGGAGCCGCTCCCTCAAAGGCCCGACCTCGCTCCCGATGCCTCCCCGCATCTGCCGCAGGGCGGCCGCCGCGGCCGCTTCGGTCCGCGCGGCGATGAGGTCCGCCAGCCCCTCCGCCTGGGTGAGGTCCATCTTCCCATGATGGAACGCGCGGCGCGAGAACTCGCCCGGCTCCGCCGGGACGGCGCCCGCCGCGCAGGCCGCCCGCACGACCGCGTCCACGACGGTCGGGCTGCCGTGGAGATGCAGCTCCGCGACATCTTCGCCCGTGAAGCTGCGCGGCGCGGGGAAGCAGGCGATCAGGGCGTCGTCGAGCGCCGTGCCGCCCGCGTCGCGGATTTCGGCGCGCACCAGCGTTCGCGGAGGGAACCCTAGGGGGGAGAGGGGAGTGAGGGCCGCGAGAACGCGGAAGGCGGCGGGGCCGGAAAACCGCACGATCGACACGGCGCCCGCCCCCCCCGGCGTGGCGGGGGAGACGATCGTCGCGTCCTCGCGGGAAGGGCTTCCGCCTTTATATTCCAACTTTCAGAACGGGTTACGCTTTCGCGGCCTTGGCCGCATCGGCCTGCCGGTTGTACAGCCACTGCTGCCCGATGCTCAAGATGTTGTTCACCAGCCAGTAGATCACCAGCCCGGTCGGGAAGCCCCAGAACATGAACGTGAAGACGACCGGCATGAGGAGCATGAGCTTCTGCTGCATCGGGTCCATGGACGCCGACGGCGTCATCTTCTGCTGGATGAGCATCGAGACCCCCATGAGCAGGGGGAGCAGCCGGATGGGCAGGGTGAAGCCGGCGACGTGGATGTCCCAGAGGTATTCCGGGGCGGACAGGTCGTTGATCCAGGCGAAGAACGGCGCGTGCCGCAGCTCGATGGTGACGAGCAGCCCCTTGTAGAGGGCGATGAACACCGGGATCTGGGCCACCATCGGCAGGCAGCCGGAGAGGGGATTGATCTTGTACGTCTTGTACAGGTTCATCGTCTCCTGGTTGATCCGGGTCGTGTCCCCCTTGTACTTCTCCTTCAGCTTGTTCAGCACGGGGGCCAGCTCCTGCATCTTCCGCATGGAGGCCATCGATTTCTGGGTGAGCGGGAAGAAGAGGATCTTGATCAGGATCGTGAGCAGGATGATGTCGATGCCGTAGTTGCCCGTGACGCGGTTGCTCGCCTTCATCAGGAAAACCAGCGGCTTGGCGAGGAACCCGAACCAGCCGTAGTCGATCAGCGCCTCGAGCCCCTTGCCGGTCGACTCCAGCAGGTCGGACTGCTTGGGGCCCGCGAACACTTTCGCCGCGCTGCGCACCGATTCGCCGGCCTGGAGCGTGGCGGCGGTGTCGGCCACCGAGAGCAGGGCGCCCCGGTCGCCCAGCGGCGCCGCGCGCCCCACGGACCATTCCCGCTCGGGGATCGCGACCCAGGTGAAGTATTTCGAGTCCGCGGAGGCCCAGCGGACCGGGCCTTTTTCGACCTTCCCCTTGGAGACGTCACCCAGGTCGTGCCGGTGGATCGTCCCCTTGGGGTCGACGGTCACCAGCCCGTGGAAGGTGTACGAATCGCCCGCGAGCTCACCAAGGAACATCTGGGACAGCTCGAGCCCCGGCCGGACGGAGACCGGCTCCCTCGAGCCGTTGGCCGCCTGGACGCGGACGTCGAAATCGTACCGGTCGCCTTGGAACACGTATTCGCGCGTCACCCGCACCCCGGTCGTGGACTCCCACGCGAGCAGGACGTTCCCGGTCGCGCCCGCGGCGACCTCGATCACGTCCGGCGCGTCGGAGCGGAAGATCATGGGGGAAGGGAAGGGGGGCCGGTTCTCTTCCATATATAAGGAAAGCGGGGGAGGCTGGAGCGACTTCGAGCCGACCAGGTCGAGCATCTTCCCGTCCGGCCCCGGGGCGTCCTTGTACGACTTGAGCAGGAACGACGTGATCCCTCCGCCCGCGGTAGAGATGCGGGCCGTAAACAGCGGCGTCCTCACCTCGATCGAACGCTCCGCGGCGGGGGCGCCCGACGAGAGCCCTCCCGGCGCGACGGCGCCGGGCGCGGCCGCGGCTCCCGACGGCGCGGGCCCCGGCAGGGCGGCCTGCGGCGCGGCGGCGTCCTTCCCGGCCCGGGCCGCGACGGCCGCGTTTTCCGTTCCGGCGGGAGGCGCGGGCTTCGGCGGGGGAGAAGGCATGAAGTACTGGTATAGGAACAGGACGGCGATCGAGAGCACGATCGCCAGCATCATCCGTTTTTCTTGTCCCATCGGTCCCTCTTTCCGAAAATGTGGATCCTCTTCGGCTCGTCCACGCCGCCCGGGTGGAACGGGTGGCATCTCAGGATGCGCCAGGCGCCGTCCAGCGCGCCGATGACCGCCCCGTTGAGGCGGACCGACCCGATCATGTACTCCGAGCAGCTCGGGTGGAACCTGCAGCAGTTGCCGATGTGCGGAGATATCGCGAGCTGGTAGAACCTCAACGCGCCAATGAGGAGATCTCGAGGCCGCATGACCTTTCAGCCCTCACCGGACCCCTGCCCCCACCGTTTCCGCAGCGCCGGGAGCAGCTCGCCGCTCACCGTTTCCAGCGTCGCCTCCCCGGGCGTTTTCCGGACCACGATGGCGGTTCGGGTCCCCGTGGGGAAAACGTCCTTGTTCCGCCGGTAGAATTCCCGCAGGAGCCGCTTCATCCGGTTCCGCTCGACCGCCCCGCCCGCGCGCTTTCCCGCGGAGACGCCCACCTGCCGGCGCATCCCCCCGAGCGCGTCCCGGTACACCGTATAATGCTCGGTGCCCGCGCGTTCCCCCTTGCGCACCACTTCCCGGAATTCCCGGTCGGTGCGAAGCCGTTCCTCCGCGGGGAAGCCTTGCGGTCGCGCCCGGCGGTTCCCGGTCACTTCTTTCCGGCGATCGTCACGCTCAGACGTTTGCGCCCCTTGGCGCGGCGACGGGCGAGGACCTTGCGCCCCGCCGCGGACGACATGCGCTCGCGGAAACCGTGGGTCCGTTTACGCCGCAGGTTGTGCGGCTGGTATGTGCGCTTCATGACGTGTTTCGCTCCTTCCGTAAACGCAACTCTCTTAACCGTTGAGAAATGTGTAATATATGGCTTTAGGGAACGCCGTGTCAACCGGTATCGCCGGCAACGCCGCTCCGGGGGGAAATCCATGTCCGATCGGAACACCTTGCGGTACAACCTGAAGCGCTTCCTCCGATTCTCTCTCCTGTCGGCGGAGGACGCCCACCGCCCTTCCGAGACGATCGAGAGCGAGGTCATGTTCGAGCTGGCGAAGGAGAACCCCACCAACTGCCTCTTCGGGAGGTACGACGAGAAAAAGGTCCGCGCCATCGCCGAAAAGGCGGGGCTGATCCGCGGGATGGCCCGGCTGGGCTTCCCCGACCCGATCCTGGCGCTCTCCTGCGCCGACCCGTCCGAGCAGCGGATCTGCTTCTACGCGGGCGAGCAGATCCGCGAGCGGCTCCTCCTGGAGGCGCGCCTCCAGTTGACGAATTTCCACCCGAAGCGCGCGATCGGCCCGTTCACCGAGAACACCTCCTTCCGGATGCTCGTCATGCTCTGGCTGGTCCTCTCCGACCCCGACAAGGACTTCCCCGTCGACCGGCCGCGCCTTCCCGGCCAGCAGCGCCCGGGGCTGGGTCTGCTGGACGAGACGTTCCACCTCCTGCGCACCTTCGCCCGGGATCTTGCGGTCGACGGCATGCTCGACGTGCCGGAACACTACCACACCGCGCTGTTTTATTCCCGCTCCTTCCGCTACCTCGACCCGGAGGTGGAGGGGAGGTTCCAGGCGATCGCGCGCGACCTCGCCGGCGTGCCGCTGGCGCTGGCCTCGGACGCGATCCGCAAGGAGTGCCTCGTCGACCGCGCGACTTTGGCGCCGCTGGCCTGGCAGGCGTCGGAGCAGGTGATGACCGAGCGCGGGCCGCTGCACCGGTTCCTCCATTCCCAGGCATACCGGGACGCCCGGGACAAGGCCCAGGCAGGTCTTCGCGTGCTTGTCAACTGGGATCTTTACCGCACGAAACTCGCCCTCGGCGAGGGGTGAGAAAAATATCCTTGATTCTTTTTTCTCGTGTGGTAATTTCGTTCCTTCCTTGACGTCCCCATGGCTGGCCGGGAGGTGGAAACCGAACGGATCCGGAATCTGCAATACCGCAGGGGAAAACCGGCCATAAAAATAGCTTAACTAATCAAAATTAAAAAGGTTTTTAAGCTTATCCACAGGTGTGGACAACCATGTTGGCAACTTTCGCCCTCGACACGTGCTTAACCGTCCATAAATGAACGTTTTTCCGGCTCGCATATCCGCGAAGCGCCGCCCTGCGCGGCTTCCGAAACGATGACCTCCAGGGGGTGGGAAAGGGTCCTCGACCACCTGAAAGGCTCGGTGTCCGAGCAGGTGTTCCAGACCTGGATCCGGCCGCTGCGGTTCGTCGCCCGGGAGGGGGCGGTCCTGTTCATCGCCACCCCCCACAAGTTCTTCAAGCAGTGGATCGAGGACAACCACATCGACCAGATCGAGGAGTCGGCCCGCAAGGAGCTCGGCGAGGAGGTCTCCATCGACATCGTGGTGGGAGGGGAGGAGGAGCCGCTTCCGCCGCCGGTCACCCCGCCGCAGTTCCTCGAGCCGTCCGCCGAGGCGCCGGTGCGCGCCCGCGGGACCTACGCCGCGCTCAACAGCCGGTACACCTTCGACCGGTTCGTCATCGGCACGGGGAACCAGTTCGCCCACGCCGCCTCCGTCGCCGTGGCGAACACGCCGGGCAACAGCTACAACCCGCTCTTCATCTACGGCGGCGTCGGCCTTGGGAAGACCCACCTGCTCCACGCCATCGGGAACGAGGCGCTCAAGCACAATCCGCGCCTGCGGGTCTGCTACATCCCCGCGGAGAAATTCACCAACGACCTGATCACCTCCATGCGGACGCAGCGGATGCCCGAGTTCAAGGACCGCTACCGCAACGCCGACGTCCTCCTCGTGGACGACGTCCAGTTCATCGCCGGGAAGACCCGGACGCAGGAGGAGTTCTTCCACACCTTCAACGACCTCTATTCCTCCCGCAAGCAGATCGTGGTCACCAGCGACAAGTTCCCGAAGGAGATCCCCGACCTCGAGGAGCGGATCCAGTCCCGGTTCGAGTGGGGGCTCGTCGCCGACATCCAGGCGCCCGACATCGAGACGCGCATCGCGATCGTGAACAGCAAGGCGGAGGCCGAGAACATCCGCATCCCGGAGGACGTCGCCCTCTACCTCGCGTCGATGGTCAAAAGCAACGTCCGCGAGCTCGAGGGGTGCCTCATCCGCATCGGCGCCCACGCGTCGCTGATGAACAAGGAGATCAACCTGGAGCTGGCCAAGTCGTTCCTGTCCTCCTCCGCGCCCGGCAGGGACGTCTCGCCGGAAGCCGTCATGAAGACCGTGGCGGACCATTTCGGGCTCAAGGTCTCCGACCTCAAATCCGACCGCAAGTTCAAGATGATCGCGATCCCGCGCCAGATCGCCATGTACATCATGCGGGACCTGACCCATTGCTCCTTCCCCGACATCGGCCACCGGTTCGGCGACCGCGACCACACGACGGTCATGTACGCGGTGAAAAAAATTGAGAAGAAACTTTCGGAAGATGTATCTTTAAGAAACACGGTGGAGGCCCTCAGGAAAAAACTCGAGGGATAACCTGTGGGACAACCTTGTGGAGAAAGGACCGGGTATTTGTTATCCACAGTCCGGGGACGCGCGCAATCCCGTTCATCGACCTTCCGCCCACAGCCCCCTTCCGCGAACGGTGCCTCTCCGCGGCGGAACTCCACAGTTTCCACAGCCCCTTCTATCACTGCTGTTTTTTTAATATCTAAAAACAAGAAGAGGACACCATGAACTTCTCTGTGGACAGGGACCAGCTCATCGACGTTCTCGTCGGGATCCAGGGAGTCGCGGAGCGCAGGCACACGATGCCGGTTCTCTCCCATGCGCTTCTCACCGTTTCGGGGGAAACCCTGTCGGTCGTCTCGTCCGACCTGGAGATCGTCATCCGGTGCCTGCAGCCGGTGACGGGAGGGGAGCCGGGGTCGATCGCCCTGCCGGCGAGGAAATTCCTCGACATCGCGAAAGTGCTGCCGAAGGATTCCCCGGTGAAGGTCGATTCGAAGGACGGCAACTACGTGGAGATCTCCTCCGGCCGGTCGCATTTCCGGCTGGCGGGGCTCCCTCCCCAGGAATTCCCGGAGATGCCCGAGAAGCCCTCCGGAAAGCCGGTCCCGGTCGATGGCGAGCTGTTCCGCAGATTGGTGGAGTCCGTGGTGTATTTCGCCTCCTCCGACGAGACGCGCTACAACCTCGCCGGCGTTCTGATGGAGAAGGCCGAAGGGTCGATGCTGCGGATGGTAGCCACGGACGGCCACCGCCTGGCGATGGCCGAAGGGGAGGCGGGGAAGATCGAGGAGCTGCTCGCCTCGCGCAAGGTCCTCGTGCCGAAGAAGGGGATCCTGGAGATCCGCAAGCTGGCCGAAACCGGGCCGGGGTCGATCGAGCTGTCCGCGTCCGAAAAGTTCCTCTTCGCCTCGAAGGCCGACACGGAGGTGTGGGTCCGGCTGCTCGACGCGGAGTTCCCCGACTATCGCCAGGTCATCCCGAAGGAGAACCCGTACATGGTGACGGTCGACCGGATCGCCTTCGCGGAGGTCCTTCGGCGGGTCGGCGTCATGTCGCCCGACAAGAGCCACAACGTGCGGCTGTCTTTCTCCGGCAAGCAGGTCGAGATCTCCTCGAACAACCCGGACCAGGGGGAGGCGCAGGACCTGCTCGAGGCCGACTACGAGGGGCCCGCGCTGAAGATCGGGTTCAACGGGAAATACCTCCAGGACGCGGTCTCCGCCGTCTCCGAGGAGAAGGTGGTCCTCCGGATCAAGGACGAGGTCTCGCAGGTGATCCTGCAGCCGGAGAAGGACACCTCCTATCTTGCGGTCGTGATGCCGATGCGGATCTTCTAGAAAGACGGATTCGCAAGTTTTTCCGAATACATACGCAGTGCCGGCGGGGGGCGTTCGCCCCCCGTTTTTCTTTCCGCTTGACCGCCCGGAATAGTATAATCGTTTAGTTCATCTCAACGGGATGGGGGAAGCATGGCCAGCAGCGCGGACACCCGTGCGGTCAACGGCAACGGTAAAGATTATACCGGCGAAAACATTCAGGTTTTGAAAGGGTTGGAAGCCGTCCGGAAGCGCCCGGCGATGTACATCGGGAGCACGGACACCCACGGCCTGCACCACCTGGTCTACGAAGTCGTCGACAACTCCATCGACGAGGCGATGGCGGGGTACTGCGACGCGATCTCCGTCGTCATCCACGCCGACAACTCGGTCACCGTCGAGGACAACGGGCGAGGCATCCCCGTGGACGTCATGCCGGAAGAAAAAAAGCCGGCCGCCGAGGTGGTCCTGACCATCCTGCACGCCGGAGGCAAGTTCGACCGGAACACGTACAAGGTTTCGGGGGGACTGCACGGCGTCGGCGTCTCCGTCGTCAACGCCCTGTCCGAGTCGCTGACCGCCGAGATCCGCCGCGACGGGTCGGTGCACCAGATCTCCTTCTCCCGGGGGCTGACGACCTCTCCGCTGAAGGTCACGGGCAAGTCGCGCAAGACCGGCACCCGCGTCACCTTCCGGCCCGATTCCGAGATCTTCACCGAGACGGAGTTCTCCTTCGACACGCTGTCCCAGCGGCTGCGGGAGCTGTCGTTCCTGAACGCGGGGCTTAAAATCTCCATCCTCGACGAGCGTTCGGGGAAGAGCCACGACTTCCAGTACAAGGGCGGCATCGTCGAGTTCGTGAAGCACCTCAACCGCAACAAGACGCCGCTGCACCCCAAGCCGGTGTTCATCGAGGGGGAGAAGGACCAGGTCCAGATCGAGGTCGCGCTGCAGTACAACGACTCGTACCAGGAGACGGTCTTCTCCTTCGTCAACAACATCAACACGCAGGACGGCGGCACGCACCTGACCGGCTTCCGGCAGGCGCTGACGCGGGCGATCAACCAGTACGCCAACCAGGCGAACCTCCTGAAAGGGATGAAGGAGAACCTGCGCGGCGACGACCTCAACGAAGGGCTGGCGGCGGTCGTCTCGGTGAAGGTGCCCGAGCCGCAGTTCGAGGGGCAGACCAAGAACAAGCTGGGCAACAACGAGGTGAAGGGGCTGGTCGACTCGCTGGTCTACGAGAAGCTGATGACCTGCTTCGAGGAGAACCCGTCCGTCCCGAAGAAGATCATCGAGAAGGGGCTCGAGGCGGCGCGGGCGCGCGAGGCGGCCCGGAAGGCCAAGGAGCTGGTGCGCAAGGGGCCGATGGACTCCGCGGGGCTGCCGGGCAAGCTGGCCGACTGCCAGGAGAGGGACCCCGCCCGCTGCGAGCTGTTCATCGTGGAAGGGGACTCGGCGGGCGGCTCCGCCAAGCAGGCGCGCGACCGGCGCTACCAGGCGATCCTGCCGCTGCGCGGGAAGATCCTCAACGTCGAGAAGGCGCGCATCGACAAGATGCTGGCGTCCCAGGAGATCCGCGTCCTGATCACCGCCCTGGGGACCGGCATCGGCAAGGAGCACTACGAGGCCGAAAAGCTGCGGTACGGCAAGGTCATCCTGATGACCGACGCCGACGTCGACGGCGCGCACATCCGCACGCTGCTGCTCACCTTCTTCTTCCGCAACATGAAGGAGCTGATCGACCGCGGGAACATCTACATCGCCCAGCCGCCGCTCTACGGCGTGCGGCGCGGCAAGGAGATGACGTACCACAAGGACGACGTCGCGTTCCGGAAATACCTCATCAACCACGGCTCGGAAGGGAAGAAGGTCGCGTGCGCGGCCGCGGGGGCCAACGGCTCGATCGCGGGGCAGAAGCTCGTCGCGTGGCTCACGAAGATCTCGCGTCTGCAGGAGATCGCGGCGGCGGCGGAGCGGCGGGGGAGGCCCGCCTTCGTCTTCCTGTCGCTGGCGGCGCGCGCCCAGGAGGGCGTGGCGGCGCTCTCCGGGGAGAAGTCGGCGATCAAGTTCTTCAAGTCGCTGCTGGCGGAGTGGAAGGTCTCCCGGCCGGAGGTGACGCACGCCTCCTTCACGATCGAGCCGGACATGAGCGGCGACGACACGGAAGGGGTGCGGGCGCGCCTCTACTGGAAGCGCGGCGGGCTGCCGATGGACTGCCCGGTCGACCTCCACCTGATGAACTCGGCGGAGATCCGCGAGGCGGGGGCGCTGTCGCTGCAGATCCGCGAGACGCTGCCGCCGCCGTACCGGCTGGAAGGGGAGGGCTCCTTCCCCGAGGCCGACGGCCCGCTGTGCCTGCTCGAACAGGTGCTCGAGTCGGGGAAGAAGGGGCAGACGATCCAGCGCTACAAGGGGCTCGGCGAGATGAACCCGGAGCAGCTCTGGGAGACGACGATGAACCCGGAGACGCGGGATCTATTGCGCGTGGAGCTGGGCGACGAAACGGACGCCGACGAGATCTTCTCGCGCCTGATGGGCGACCAGGTGGAGCCGCGCCGCGAGTTCATCGAGCAGAACGCGCTGAACGTGTCGGCGCTGGATATCTGAGCCGGCAGCGCTTTGGGAGTGGGTCAAAGTTCAATGACGATCCACAGTTCGATCCGGCGCTGCCTCAGCCGGTCGCAAGGAGCCGCTCGAAGATTTCCCGGAATCCCTTTTCCTCCGACGCAAGGTCGAACCGATCGAGCCAGTCCCTCATGTAGGAAATATCCAGATCCGGGTTCCGCAGCAGGATCGACCTTGCGTCTTCGATGTCGCGCGGCCTGCCCGCGAAGATCTTATGAAGGATGACATCCTCGGGCGACGCGAAACATACCTCCACACCCTTTATGCCGACCCGGTTCGACCGATGGATCGCCTGTTCCTCATACGGCGTGAAGGAAAAAATGAAATCGACCCGGATGCCAGATGCGTCGTCGAGACAGGGAAGAACCATGGTCCGGTCTACAAAGGTCTTGATCTCATCCGGCAGGACGCGAAGGGACAATTCCTCCGCGATCCGGAGCAGATCCTCGAGGCGGTCGACATCGACACCGAGGGTCACATCGATATCCCGGGTAACCCGAGGTTCGCCGTAGAGCAGGACGGCCTGCCCTTCAATGATCATATACGGGATGGAACGGGCCGGTAGGGCTTTCCCTATGTCCGCGAGGATTTTTTCGAACAAGAATTCAGCACCTTTGCCAGGCGGATGTCCGCCTCGATGCCCGCAAGGGGATCCGTTCCGGGGAAAACTCCGAGGTTTATCGCCTCGCGCCAGAGGGCATCGCACAGTTTCATCGCCCGGTCGTAGGGGACCCGGCCCTCTTTCCGGGCAAGGTCGTCTTCGAATCTTCTCAGGAAATCGGCATCCCGGACCATGGATTCATCTATACCATGGTTTTCACATCCTCCCGCATTAGGAAAAGTCGAAGATATCTGATACCATCGGGGCCGATAAAACCCCGCCGGGCGCGGGTTAATCGCGGCGGGCTCAAAGGGAATCGGGGGGGAGCGATGGACTTCTCGAAACGCGTCTGGTGCGGTTCCCTGCGTTCGGGGGATGCGGGCAGGGAGGTGCTGCT
>CAZTFC010000032.1:0-28501 GCA_964612075.1 uncultured bacterium | reverse complement strand
CGAGCGCCGGCGAGACCTCCGCGAGCGGGACCCACGGGAGGACCCGTTCCCGGAAGTCGGCCCGGACCTCCTGGAGCGGCGCGCCGCGGCGGCCGAGGAGGACCCCGTCGGAGGGGCGGTGCGCGTCGCGGACCGCCGGAAACGGCGGCGGCGCCTCCCCGCCGCGCAGGAACAGGCGGAGGCTCGCGCAGAGCAGGAGCGCCGCAAGCGCCGCCGCGCACCCGAGAGCGGCCGCGGCGGCCGCGGCCGTCCTCCACGGGCGCCGCGCGGGCCCCGCGCTCATCGCGCCACGACGAACGCGGCGTTGGGGCTCTCCCCGAACATCTCCGGCGAGTAGAGCGCCTCCACGCGCGTGGGGGGAAGGAGGAACGTCCCCGGGTTGTTGAGCCGCACGGTGTACTCCACGGTCCATTTCCCCTTAGGCACGTACGCGTAGTAGGAGCGGAACGCCTCCCTCCCGCGCTCCGTGAACGCCGGCCAGGCCCAACCTTCCCGCTTCTCGCCCTTTGTCAAGAGGCGAGGGTCGCGGCTCAATCCCGTCCCGAGGATCGTCCCGCCCGCGGGGATCGGGTCGTTCACGACCACCCACGTCATGTCCGCCTGCGCCTCGAGCGCCAGCCGCACCCGGACGACGTCGCCGCGGCTCCACGCGCCCTTCTTCTTCTGCTGCACCGCCGATACCGTCTTCCGGATCGCGTACCCCGAGGAGAAGGGCCGCTTCAGCGGGACCGCCGCCATGGAGCGCACGGTCACCCACGGCCGCCCCTCCCCCTTGTGGGAAACCCGCAGCGTCCCCTCCCCCTTCGGCCACGGGAGAAGGACGTCGCCTCCCTTCGGAGTCTTTTCCCAGTCCACGAAGCCGCTCGCCGCGCCGAGCAAGGCCGCGGTCGTCCCGGAGAGCGTTTCCGCCTCGTACTCCCTCGAGAACCTCTCCATCGCAAGCACGCCCCACGCGTTGGCCACCGTCGTGCTCCACTTGCCCCCCCGCTGGCGGGCCAGCGCGCCGCGGACCATCCGCGGAATGTCCTCCTTCCACGCCGGGCGCCCCTGCAGCGCGAGGATCGCGCGAACGGCGTTTACGTCGCCCGAGACCATCAGCCACCAGAGGAAATCGGTCCGCTCGGTCGAGAACCCCATCGTCGTCCCCTGGAAGTTCATCCGGGTCCGCAGGATCCCCTCCGCCTCCGCCGTCCGCTTCTCGCGCTGCGGCACCTTGTCGAGCCGGGACAGTACGTTCAGCCAGTCGATGACGCCCGAGGTGGGCCACAGCTGCGGGTCCGGGGCGATCGCGTCGAGGTGCGACGCCTTCCCCGCCCCGTATCGGGAGACCGCTTCCAGGGCGGCCATCTTCCGCAGCGACAGGTCCGCCGTCGGCAGCGAACCTTGCCGGACGACGCGCCCCTCGACGAACCGGACCAGCGCCGCGGCCATCCGGTTCCTCTCCCCCTCCGGAAGCTCCAGGCCGGCCTCCGCCGCCACGGACAGGATGTAGGCCGTCAGCACGTCGCTTCCCTCCGTCATGGAGGGGAAATACTTCGCCAGCCCGTCGCGGTCGAGGTGGGCGCCCAGGTTCGACACGACCTCCTTCCAGAGCGCCGGTTCGCGCAGCGCAACCGCCCGCGAGACCCTCTGCTCGAGGCAGGTGTACGGGTACTCCCGCATCGCGTGCGTGACGCCGCCCAGCCCTTCGGAAAGCCGCGCGCGCATCGACACGTCCACCCCGCCCCGCCCGGGCAGCGCGCCGGCGGGGAGGCGGGCCGGGACCTCAAGGGCGCCCGCCGCCTGCGCGAGCGTCGCCTGGAAGGCCCGCACCGGGACGGCGGGCGCGACGGCCTGCTTCACCCGGATCCGGTCCAACAGAGCGCCGTCCTCCGAGGAAACCGACACGTCCCAGACGAGCGTTCCCGTTCCGACGGGGACGCGCGCGGTCCACGCCGCCTCCTTCGCCTCGCCGGGCGCGAGCGAAAGCGAGATCGGCGGAAGCGGCCCCTTGCCGGGCAGCGGGGTCGCCTTCGCCTCCGCGCGGACCTTCATCGGCCGGTCGGCGGCGTTGCGCACGGTGAAGGAGGCGCGGAAGACGTCGCCCTCCCGGACCATCGCGGGGAGCCCCGAAAGCGCCATGACGTCCTGCGTGGTCCGGATCGACGCCTCCCCCGTGCCGAAGAACCCCGCGCCGCCGCTGGCCACCGCGACGATGCGGAAGGAGGTGAGCGAGTCGTTGAGCGGGATCTCGACCGTCGCCTCGCCGTTCGCGTCCAGCGGCACGCGCGCGTCCCAGAACAGCGTCGTGTCGAAGCGCTCGCGGGCCGCCTGCCCGCCGGCGCCGGCCCGGGCCATCATCGCCCCGCCGCCCCCCTGCGGCTGCGCCTTGATGCCGAAGTGCCGCTTCCCGACCACCTGCATCTGCGCCGTCGACGTGGCCACCTCGTAGGAGCGCCGCCGCATCATCGCCTCGAGGAGGTTCCAGCTCTTGTTGGGGGCGAGCTCGAGCAGCCCCTCGTCCACCGCCGCCACGACGGCCTCCGTACCCTCCGGCAGCCGGCCGCCGTCGGCCCGCGCGGCGCGGACCGTGACCTTCGCCTTCTCGCGGACGCGGTAGACGCCCCGTTCCGGCGTCACGGCGACCTTCATCTCGTGGGCCTTCCAGCCGACGTCGATCCCGGCGATGCCGAGCTTGAACGCCGGCTTCCCGAGGTCCACCGTCGCGGTGGGGGCCGCATCCCCGACGCGCCCCCGGACGCAGAGGACGGACACGTAGACGTTCGGCGCGTGGTGCGGCCTGATCGGCACCAGGACGACCGGGGACTTCCCCGAAAGCTTCCGCACGAAGACGTCCGCGATCCCTTCCCGCTCCACCGTCACGAGCGCCGTCGCTTCGCGGAACGGCATCCGGACCTGGAAGACGGCCGTCTCCCCCGGCTCGTACCGCTTCCTCTCCGGGAGGAGGTCGATCCGGTCCTGGCTGGAGACGTCGAACCACCAGTCGTCCCTGCCGGCGACCCAGACGTCCCGGTGCGCGAACGAGGCGTTCCCCTCCGCGTCCGCGCCCGACGCCTGGAGGATGACGTTGCCGGATACCGGCGACGTCGTCTCGCACGAAAGCAGGCCCAGCTTGTCCGTCGTCCCGCTGCAGAGCGCCCCGACTTTCACGATCTCCTCGGTGTGCTCGTAGGCGTACACCCCGCCCAGCAGCCGTTTCCGGTGCGTGTACGACTTCCTCTGGTACAGTTCGACCGCGACCGCCGCGCCCGCGACCGGCGCCCCCGAAAGGTCGAGCGCGGCGACGTGGAACCTGAACGCCTCCTTCGAGGCGGCCCAGGAGTCGGGCTTGATGCCCAGCAGGACGCGCGACGGCCACAGCGGGACGCGCGTCGACACGGCCTGGATCTCCCCGTTGGGGTCGGAGTACTCGAGCTCCGCGACGAGATCCCGCGCCGCCGGCGAGCGCGCGATCCCGGCCACTTTCGTGCGGAGCGCCCCGTGGGCGTCCAGGACGAGCTCCCGCGTCCGGACGGCGGGCCTCCCCGCCGCCGCCGCGTCGCCGGCGCCGGCCTCCTCCCCTTCCTCCCATTCCCCTTCCCCGCCGCCCTCGCGCCGCGAAACCCCCTCGACGACCCGCCCGTTCGCGAAGACGTACTCCTCGTACCCGGGGAAGGCCGCGGCCCCGGGCGAGATGTCCGTCCGCAGCCGGACGGCGGCCCCGCCCGCGCCTCCCCCCGAAAGATGGGAGACCAGCAGGTCGAGTACGACCTCCCGCGCGTTGACCCTCGGCGCCCCCGCGGGGGTCACGGACGCCTTCATCAGCGGCACCCGGTACTCCTCCACGCGGAACGACCCGGCGTACCGGTCGCCGCGACCCATGTGCGCGTACTCCTCGTCCCCTTCCGCGTAGCCCCCGACTGCGGTCCGCGTCCCCCTTGCGCCCTGCGGCTTCTCCCGCAGGAAGACGCCGTACACGCCGAGCTTCGCCTCCTTCGGGATCGCCCACTCCGAGACGGCGGAGCCGTCGGGCGACCAGGAAAGCGGCATCTCGAACCGCTGGCCGCTCCCCTCGTGCCGCAGAAGGACCGTCTTCGGAAGGCCCTCGCCGATAGCGAAGAGGCCGTCGAGCGCGTGGCGCCGCAGGAAATGCTTCATGCGCACGGTCTCGCCCGCCTGGAAGAGCGACCGGTCGAACACGGTGTGGGCGATCGCCGGGTCCGCCCGGTACGACGTCGGGACCCGGAACCGGTACGGCTCGATCCCCTCCCGCCACTCGGAGAAGACGAACGTCAGGTCGTCTCCCTTGCGCGCGGTGACGTGGAGGCCGCAGTACGGCCCGCAACGCTCCGGCTGCCCGGGGTCCGGGAGCGGCTTCCCGATCCGCGCGACCCCGTCGGCGTCGGTCTTCCCTTCCCAGATCGCCTTGCCGGAAGGGTCCCGGACCGCGACGTCGGCCCCTTCGACCGGCTCCCCGCGGTCGAGGGAGGTGACCCAGACCAGCGACGACTCGCGCCCCCGCTTCAGGTGCGCGGAGAGGTTCGTGACGAGCGCCGCCGCGGAGACGTACATCTTCCCGCCGCCCTCGAGGAGCGACCCTCCCAGCCGCTCGCTCGCGATCTCCACGACGTAGAACCCGGGCCGGGGAAAGGGGATCCCCACCACCTCGAACGCCTTCTCGCCCCCCGGCTTCGGGACGGCGAACTCCGCCGCCTCCTTCATGTCGGCCAGCAGGGGGACGCTCCTGCCCTTCCTCCGCTCCTGCGCCCGGTCGACCTTGCGCATCCATTCGGCGATCCGCTCCTCCCGGCCTTCTTTCAGCTCGAAGATCCGCCCGGTCGCCTTCGCCTCGATGTCGCGCACGGTCAGCGGGAGCGCCGCGTCGCCCCGGGACTCGACGATCCCGAACGGCGCGGGGAACTTGGCCAGCGGCGGGAACGCCCCGGTGGCGACCGCGAGAGGGAACTTCCCGCGGTTGGCGGGCACCCTGCCGGCGTCGTCGACCAGCCCGGGCGGCAGCTCGACGCGGAAGCGGGAATTCTCCGGGAACGGCCCCTCGAAGACCGCGCCCGAAACGTGCGGGTCGCCGGGGATGTCGTCCGGAACGACCGGCGCGCGCGTCTTCCCGTCCGCACCCCGCAGGACGATCCTCGAGGCGAGCGACCGGTTCACGGGGGCGGAGAATTCGAGCCGCATCGGGAGGACGGGCAGGCAGTCGCCGCCCTTTTTCTCCCGGTCGCAGCGGAAAAGGACCGTGAAGGCCGGGCGCACCTTGAACGACAGCTTCCGCGATTCCTCGGAGGCGACGCCGCCCGCAGTCCGCACGCCCGCCCCCCACCACAGGGCGACCTTCGCCCCGGGAGGGAACGACTGCGCCGGCTGGAGGACCAGGATCCGTCGGTCGGCCGCCGCGTTCCCCTTGCGCCACGTCTTCGCGTAGCCGGCCTCGATGAGCGTCTCCCGGTCCTTCCCCTTGACGATCCGCGCCCCGATCGCCTCCTTCACTCCCGCGGCGGAGAAGTACGCGTGGGCGAGCACCGACTTCTCGTCGGGCTCCGCGTCGAGCAGGAGGAAGAAGGCCTGGTTCTCGTCGATACGGGGATCCCCGTCGTAGGGGATGGACTGGACGACGGCGGGGCCGCCCGTGGTGAACGAGAACTCCCTGGCCCCCGCGACCGGCGCACCGGATAGCGACCGGGTCCCGTCTTTCAGCGTGAAGGTGCACCAGATCCCGGCCGGCAGCTCCTCGCCGAAGTCGTACGCCCAGCTCCTGCCGTCGGCCCAGCGCCCTCGCCCCTTGACGCCGCCGGTGCAGGAGACCTCGAACGGGTCGGAAAGCCGCGGGTCGCCGAACGGGACCATCGCCTCCGTGAACCGGGCCGTAGCCTGCCGGACCTTGCGCGCCGTCCCCTGCGGGTTGAAGAGGTCGACCGACGGCGCCTCGCCCCCGAAGGAAGGAGCCGCGGCGAGGAGCAGGAAGAGCGCGAGGATGCGGCGGGCGAACCGGGACGCGACGGACGCTGGCATGCGGATCCGCCTCCGGGGAAGGGTGTGGTTTCTGGTGGGATTCTACCCCATTCCCCCCCGGGGCCGGGCGTGAATCGCCCCGCGGATTCTGATAAGATTTTTAAGCGGATGGCCCAGACAACCGCGACACCCGAAAAAGGAGATCCGATAATGAAGATCCGGACCGTGGACCAGCTCGATCTCTCCGGGAAGAGAACGCTCATCCGCGTCGATTTCAACGTGCCGATCGACAAGTCCGGGAACATCACGGACGACACCCGGCTCAAGGCGGCGGTCCCCACGATCCGGGCGGCGATGGACAAGGGCGCGAAGACGATCCTCCTTTCCCACCTCGGCCGCCCCAAGGGGAAGCCGGTCCCCGAGATGAGCCTGGCCCCCGTCGCGCCGGCCCTTTCGAAGCTGCTCGGCAGCCCCGTGGCGTTCGCGGCGGACTGCGTGGGGGAGGCCGCGGAGAAGGCGGTCGCGGCCATGCAGCCCGGCGACGTCCTGCTGCTCGAGAACGTCCGCTTCCACGCCGGGGAGGAGAAGAACGACGAGGAGTTCGGAAAGAAGCTCGCCGCCCTGTGCGACGTCTACGTCAACGACGCCTTCGCCACCGCCCACCGGGGGCACTCCTCCAACGTGGCGATCCTCAAGTTCGTTAAGGAGCGCGCGGCGGGGCTGCTGATGAAGGACGAGATCGCCTACTTCGAGAAGGCGCTGGTCTCCCCCGCCCGCCCGCTGGTCGCGATCTTCGGCGGCGCGAAGATCTCCGGGAAGATCGAGGCGATCAACAACGTGCTCGGCAAGGTCGACAAGATCCTGATCGGCGGCGCGATGGCGAACACCTTCTTCGCGGCGCTCGGGTACGGCGTCGGGAAGTCGCTGTACGAGGCCGAGATGATCGAGACGGCGAAGCAGGTCCTCGCCGGGGCGGCCTCCCGGAAGGTGAAGCTCTACCTGCCGGTCGACGTGGTGGCGGCCGACCGCCTCGAGTCGCCCTCGCAGGTCAAGAACGTGCCGGCGCAGGAGATCCCCGAAGGAATGATGGCGCTCGACATCGGCCCCGCCAGCGGCCTCCTGTTCAAGGAAACGCTCCACGACGCCAAGACGATCGTCTGGAACGGCCCGATGGGGGTCTTCGAGCAGCCGCAGTTCGCCGGCGGAACGCAGGCGGTGATGCGCGCGCTGGCGGAGAGCAGCGCGACGACGATCGTCGGCGGCGGCGACACGGACACCGCCCTGCACAAGGCGGGGCTGTTCTCCCGGATGTCGTACGTCTCGACGGGCGGCGGCGCCTTCCTCGAGCTGCTCGAAGGGAAGCGGCTGCCCGGCATCGCGGCGCTGGAAGAGGCATGAAAAGCGGCGCCGGGGACCGCATCGAGGAACTCCGGCGGCTGATCCGGTACCACAACGACCGGTACTACCGTGACGACGCGCCGGAAGTGACCGACGCGGAGTACGACGCCCTCTTCCGCGAGCTCGCCGCCCTCGAGGCGCAGCACCCCGAGTCGTTCGATCCCGAGTCCCCCACGCAGCGCGTCGGCGCCGAGCCGGTCGATTCGTTCGGCACCGTCGTCCGCGACGTCCCGATGCTCTCCCTCGCGAACACCTTCTCGGAGGAGGAGCTGCGGGAGTTCGACCGGCGCGTCCGCCGCTTCCTCAAAAGCCGCGACATCCGGGAAGAGGCCCTCGACGCGCTGGGATACGTCGCGGAGGCGAAGATCGACGGGCTCGCCGTGGAGCTCCTCTACGAGGGCGGGCGGTACGCCCGCGGCGCCACCCGGGGCGACGGCACCCGGGGTGAGGACGTCACGGCCAACCTGCGCACGATCGGCGACGTCCCGCTCCGGATCCCGGTCCCCCCCGCGCGGCTGGAGGTCCGCGGGGAGGCGTACATGAACAAGGCCGACCTGGCCGCGCTCAACCGCGGCAGGGAGCGCGCCGGGGAGCCGCCGTTCGCCAACCCCCGGAACGCGGCCGCCGGGTCGGTCCGCCAGCTCGACCCGTCCGTCACGGCCAGCCGCCGGCTGCACCTGTGGGTCTACGGGACGGGGCGGGTCGAGGGGGCCTCCTTCGCGAACCACTGGGAGGAGCTCGACCTGCTGGAGAAGTGGGGATTCCCCGTCAACCGGCGCGCCAGCCGGCGATGCCGGACGATCGGCGAGGTGATCGATTTCTACCGGGAGATCGAGTCGGCCAAGGAGGGGCTCCCGTACGAGGTCGACGGCATCGTGGTGAAGGTCGACGACGCCGCCCTGCAGCGGGAGCTGGGCGAGATCTCCCGGTCGCCCCGGTGGGCGGTGGCCGCCAAGTTCTCCCCGGACCGGGCCGAGACGACGGTCGAGGACATCGTCGTCTTCGTCGGCCGCACGGGGATCCTCACGCCCGTCGCGGTCCTCTCCCCCGTGGTGGTCCGGGGCGTGACCGTCCGCCGCGCCACCCTGCACAACCAGGACATGGTCGACGCCAAGGACGTCCGCGTGGGCGACCGGGTCGTCATCCAGCGCGCGGGCGACGTGATCCCCGAGGTCGTGGAGTCGCTCTCCGCGGAGAAAGGGACTCCCGGGCGGGGTCCCCGCTTCGTCATGCCCGACCGGTGCCCGGCCTGCGACGCGCCCGTGGAGCGGGTCCCCGGCGAGGCGGCGCACCGCTGCACCGGCGACGACTGCGCCGGGAAGAGGAAGCGCGCCCTGCGGCACTTCGTCTCGCGGGACGCCATGGACATCGAGGGGATGGGGACGAAGATCGTCTCCGCCCTGGTGGAGAACGGCCTGGTGGCGGAGTTTTCCGACCTGTACCGCCTCGACCGGGAGACGCTGGCGGCGATGGAGCGGCTGGGCGACAAATCGGCGGACAACCTCGTGCGCTCGATCGAAAAGAGCCGCCGCGCGCCGCTTCCCCGCTTCCTGTTCGCCCTGGGGATCCAGCACGTCGGGGAGCATCTCGCCGACGTGCTGGCGCGCCATTTCGGGTCGCTCCCGGCGCTGCGGAACGCTTCGCGCGATGAGCTCTTGAAGGTGCGCGAGGTGGGGCCGGAGGTGGCCGAGTCGCTGCTGTCGTATTTCGGGTCGCCGAAGGCATCGGCCGCGCTCGACCGGCTGCTGCGGGAGGTGGCGCCGGCGCCGCCCGGGTCCCCGGCGGGAAGGATGTCCGGGAAGACGTTCCTCTTCACCGGGACGCTCTCGATCCCGCGCGCCCGGGCCCAGGAGATGGTCCGGAAGGAAGGGGGAAGCGTCGCCTCCGGCATGAGCGCGAAGGTGGATTATCTCGTGGCGGGCGAAGACCCCGGGTCGAAGCTGGCCAGGGCGAAGCAGCTCGGCATTCCCGTATTGACGGAAGAGCGGTTCATGGAGATGCTGGAAGGGAAGGGACGGGAATAGCGATGGAGGAGACGGCGGAGGTCCACGTGATCGTCTCGGGGCGGGTGCAGGGGGTCTGCTTCCGCGCCGCGACGCAGGAGGCCGCGATGGACGCGGGGGTGCGCGGCTGGGTGCGAAACCTCCCGGGGCGGCGGGTGGAGGCGGTGCTGCAGGGCGAGCGCGCGGCGGTCGAGAAGGTCCTCGAGTTCCTCCGGGTGGGCCCGCCGAGGGCGAACGTGACCGACGTGGCCGTTTCCTGGAAGACGCCGGGGGAGGCCTATCGTGGATTCGACGTCCGGTACTGACGCGAAAGTCGCCTCGCACTGGGAGCCCGAAGGGGACGCGCTGCGGTGCGGGCTGTGCCCCCACCGATGCCGCATCCCCCGGGGGAAGTCGGGGATCTGCGGCGTCCGGGAGAACCGCGGCGGGACGCTGATCGCCGCGACGTACGGCAAGGCGGCGGCCGTCGCGATGGACCCGATCGAAAAAAAACCGCTGTTCCACTTCCACCCCGGCGCCTCCATCCTTTCCGTCGGGTCGGTCGGCTGCAACTTCCGCTGCGAGTTCTGCCAGAACTGGCACCTGGTCCAGGGGAAGTCGCCCGTCGAGGACGTGACGATCGACGAGCTGGTCGGGACCGCGAGGCGGCAGCGGTCGATCGGCATCGCCTACACCTACAACGAGCCGCTCATCCAGTTCGAGTTCGTGCTGGACTGCTCGAAGGCGTTCCGAGCGGCGGGGATGAAGAACGTGCTGGTGACGAACGGGTTCGTCAACCCCGGACCGCTGGAGGAGCTTCTCCCCTTCGTGGACGCGATGAACATCGACCTGAAATCGATGGACCCGGCCTTCTACCGCGAGGTCTGCCGCGGGGAGCTCTCCCCCGTCCTCGACACGATCCGGACGGCTTCGAAGAGGACGCACGTCGAGCTCACCACGCTCCTGTACACGGGGCGCAACGACACGGACGCCCAGGTGCGCGCGGTGATCGACTTCGTCGAGGCGACGGACCCGGAGATCCCGCTCCACATCTCCCGCTACTTCCCCCAGCACCGCGCCACGGCGCCCCCCACCCCGCCCGCGCGCCTCGAGGCGGCCTGGCGCGCGGCGAAGTCGCGGCTCCCCTACGTCTACGTCGGGAACATCCGCCTCCCGGGGGCGGAAGACACCGTCTGCCCAAGCTGCCGCGCCACGGTGGTCCGCAGGGTCGGGTTCGACGCGGACCCCGTGGGGCTGTCCGGCGACCGGTGCGCCTCCTGCGGCGCGCGCCTGCGCTTCGTCTTTTCCGCATCAAAGCCGTGAGGAAACGTGGTATACAAATTTTGATGGCACCTGCCCGTCGGATCGACCGCCGCGAACACGGTTTTGGAGCGCGGGCGGCCTGGTTCCTCGCCGCCGCGTTCTTCGCCCTGTTCCTGCTGCTTGCTTCCCCCTTCCCCGCCGCGGCGGACGACGGCGGGGAGATCACCTTCGAGGACCGCGCGGCGGCGGAGAAGATGAGCCGTTCCCGCTACAGGAAGCTGGAAGTCGCGTCGCTGATCATCATTTTCGCCGCCGGGGCGGGCGCCGCCTGGTGGGCGGTTCGAAGGAGGAAACCGTAAAAACGCGATGACGAGCACTCCGCTGAAGCGCATCCTCGTGGTCGACGACGAGTCCTCGATCGTCGGCCTGCTCACCACCGTCCTCGGCGAGAACGGCTGGGAAGTGACCGGGGCCTCCTCCGGGTCGGACGGCATCGAGAAGCTCGAGCGCGGGCAATTCGATGTCATCCTCACCGATCTCATGATGCCGGGCGAAAGCGGGATCGACCTTTTGCGCGCCTCCAAGGAGATCCGGCCCGACGTCGAGGTCATCCTGATGACCGGGTACGCCACCGCCGACACCGCCATCGAGGCGATGCGCAACGGCGCGTTCCATTACCTCGTCAAGCCCTTGAAGATCGAGGAAGTGCTCAACCTCACCGAGAAGGCCTATATCCAGCGGCAGCTCCTGCGGGAAAACCAGTTCCTGAAATCCGAGGTCCGGGCGGGATACCAGATCCAGTCCGTCGTCGGCGACAGCGGGGTGATCGAGCGGGTCATCGCCTCGCTGCAGGCGATCGCCCCCACCGGCGACCCCGTGCTGCTGGTCGGCGAGCGCGGGTCCGGCCGCAGCTTCTTCGCCCGGTTCGTCCACTTCTGCAGCCCCCGCGCGGCGGGGCTGTTCGTCCCGGTGCATTGCTCCGGCGTGCCTCCGGAGCGGCTCGCGGCGGACCTTTTCGGACACGTCCCCCCCGCCGCGGACCGTTCCGCGGCGTTCCGGGCCGGCAGGATCGAGATGGCGAACCACGGGACGCTCTTCGTCTCCGACCTCGAGGAGGCGGGGCGCGAGGCGCTCGAGCGGCTGGCCAATTTCCTCGACACGAAGAGCCTGCCGGCGGCCGAGGGGGGGAGGGAAGTCCCGCTGAACATCCGCTTCATCGCCTCTTCCACGCTCCCGCTCGACGAGCTGCGCAGCCGCGGGATCGTCCCCTCCCGGCTCGCCTCCATGCTGGAGGCCGGGACCGTCCGCGTCCCCCCGCTCCGGGAACGCAGGGAGGACGTCCCCCTCCTGCTGCACCACTTCCTCGAGGAAGTGAACCAGGACCGCAAGAAGCCGCTCAAAGGGTTCACCCCCGCCGCGCTCTCCATCCTCGAGCCCTACGACTGGCCGGGGAACGTCCGCGAGCTGGCCCACCTCGTCCGCGGCGTCTCCGCGAAGAAGAAGCAGGGGACGATGATCGACGCCTCCGACATCCCCCCGGAGATCGTCTACCGGCAGCTCCGCAAGAAGGAACCGCACGAGCAGGAATCGTAGGTCAGGGAGGTTGCGGTGAAGGCGGCTTTCTTCCGAGAGCACGGAGGCCCGGAGAAGATCGAGGTCGGGGAGCTTCCCGATCCCGTTCCCGCGCCCGGCACGGTCCGGGTGAGACTCAAGGCCGCCGCCCTCAACCGCCTCGACATCTTCGTCCGGAACGGCATCCCGGGGATCGCACCCGCCCTTCCGCACGTCATGGGCTCCGACGGAGCGGGCGTGGTCGACGCGAGGGGGCCGGGGGTGACCGGTCTCCAAAGCGGCGACGAGGTCGTGCTGAACCCCGGGGTCAGCTGCGGGGGCTGCGAATTCTGCCGCAAGGGGGAGCACTCCCTGTGCGTCTCCTTCCGGCTGATCGGGGAGCACCTCCCCGGCACGTTCGCGCAGCACGTCGTCGTCCCGGCGGAGAACGCCTTCCCGAAGCCCCCGGGGCTTTCGTGGGAAGAGGCGGCGGCCTTTCCGCTGACGTTCCTCACCGCGTGGCGGATGCTGGTCACCCGGGCGCGCGTCCTGCCGGGCGAGACGCTGCTCATCGTCGGCATCGGCGGCGGCGTGGCGACGGCCGCCCTCCAGATCGCCCGGCTGCTGGGCATGACGGTGTTCGTCACCTCCGGCAGTCCCGAAAAGCTGGCCCGCGCGAGGATGCTGGGGGCCGAGGCGGGGATCGACCACTCGAAGGCCGACTTCGCAAGGGAAGTCCGGGCGCTCACGGGGAAGCGGGGCGTCGACGTGGTCCTCGACTCCGTGGGCAAGGCCACGTGGAGAAAGTCGATCGCTGCGGCGGCCCGGGGCGGGCGCCTGGTCACCTGCGGGGCCACGACGGGCCCCGACCCGCAGACCGACCTGGCGCGCATCTTCTGGAACCAGTTGACCGTCTACGGCTCGACGATGGGGACCCACGGCGAGTTCGCCGCGATGCTAAAGGTAGTGGGGGAAGGGAAGCTCAAGCCCGTGGTGGACGCGGCGTATCCCCTTTCCCGCGTCCGGGAGGCAATGGAGATCCTCGAGGAGAAGAGGCAGTTCGGAAAGATCGTCCTTCGCGTCGACTGAAGGGGACAACCAACGGAAAAGGAGGAAGCGAGATGATCACGTTCGAATACCGGTTCGACGTCCTGCCGGGGAAGCAGGCAGAGTACGAGCGGTACGTGAAGGGGCTGGGGAAGAACGTCTGGGCGAAACAGAAAGGGGTCAAGGCGGTCCGGAAGTTCAAGAGCATGCTGGGCGGCGAGACCCCGCAGCGGATCGTCCAGGTGGACATCGAGTCGCTGGCCGCCCTCGAGAAGATCCTGACCAACCCGGACTTCCTGAGGGCGAGGAGCAAGTTCCACGGCCTGGTGACCAACGTGTCCGACTCCCTGCTCGTCTCCACCGGCGTCTGAGCGGGGCACACCGTTTCCCTTCCGGAGGCGCCGCGGTCAGCCTTCCTTCCCGCGGCGCCTCCGGAGGATCTCTTCGTAGACCTCCTTCTTCGACAGCCCCGTCCGCCCGGAGACCTCCCGCGCCAGGTCCCGCGACGACGCGCCTTCCGGAGCTTCCGCAAGCGCCTCCGCCACGGCGTCCGCCACGGACACGGCGGCGCGCTTCGGGGCCCCCGCGACCACCACGGTGATCTCCCCGGGAACGCTCTCCCGCCCGGAGATCTCCGCGGAAAGCTCCGGCAGCGTCCCCCGGAGGACCTCCTCGTGCACCTTCGTCAGCTCCCGAACGACGCAGGCGCGCCGGGCGCCGAACGCCTCGCAGGCGTCGGCCAGGAACGCGGCGATCCGCTGCGGCGACTCGTAGAAGATCATCGTCCGCGGCTCGTTCGAAAGCACCGAGAGCGCCTTCCGGCGGGCTTCCGCGCGGCTCGGCAGGAACCCCTCGAAGGCGAAGCGGTCCGTGGGCAGCCCGGAGACGACGAGGGCGGAGATGAGCGCCGACGGCCCGGGGACCGCCTCGACCGGGACCCCCGCGGCGACGGCGTCGCGGACCAGCTCGTACCCCGGGTCGGAGACCCCGGGCGTCCCGGCGTCGGACACCAGAGCGACGCTCTGCCCGTCTTTCAGGCGGCGCAGCAGCGTGGCCCCCGCCTGCAGCTTGTTGTGGTCGTGGAAGGGCGTCATCGGCGTGCGGATCTCGTAGCGGTTGAGCAGCTTGACGGTGCGGCGGGTGTCCTCGCAGGCGATCAGCGGGACCTCGCGCAGGACGCGCAGCGCGCGGAGGGTGACGTCCTCGAGGTTCCCCAGCGGCGTCGCCACGATGTACAGCGTCCCGGCGCTCATGGGCGGCCCGCCGTCACAACTTCCTGTTGTCTACTACGCGCCTGGCCTTCCCCTCGAACTGCTGGAGGCTTTTCCGCTCGACGAGCTTGACCTCGACGGTGATCCCGAGCTCCTGCCGGAGCCTGGCCTTGATCCGGTCCACCATCTCCTTCTGCTTGCGCATCGTGTCGAAGAAGATCGACTCGCCGGCGGCCACCAGCACCGTCGCCTCGTCCATCGCCCCCTTCCGGTCGATGACGATCTGGTAGTACGGTTCCGTCCCCTCGATCTCCATCAGGACGTGCTCGATCTGGAGCGGGTAGACGTTGACCCCGCGGATGATGAGCATGTCGTCGGTGCGCCCCAGCACGCGGCTCATCCGCCGCCCCGTGCGCCCGCACGGGCATTCCCCCGAAAGCATCCGGACCAGGTCCCGGGTCCGGTACCGGATCACCGGGAACGCCTCCTTGGTCAGCGAGGTGAGGACCAGCTCCCCGACCTCCCCGTCCGGCACGGGCTTCAAGGTCTCCGGGTCGACCACCTCGACGAGGAAATGGTCCTCGTTGAAGTGGAGGCCGTTGCGCTCGAGGCACTCCCCGGAAATGCCGGGACCCATCACCTCGGAGAGCCCGTAGTTGTCGGTGGCGACGATCCCGAGCTTCGACTCGATCTCCTTGCGCATCGCCTCGGACCAAGGCTCCGAGCCGAACAGCCCCCACTTGAGCGACAGGGCGGAGACGGGGATCCCCATCTCGCGCAGCGTGTCGCCGAGCAGCAGGGCGTAGGAGGGCGTCGCGACCAGGGCGGTCGACTTGAAATCCCTCATGAACTGGATCTGGCGCGCGGTGTTCCCGCTGGAGGCCGGGATCACCGACGCCCCGACCCGCTCCGCGCCGTAATGGAGCCCCAGGGCGCCCGTGAACATGCCGTACCCGAAGGAGACCTGGATGACGTCGTCCTTGGTCACCCCCGCCATGGTGATGATCCGCGCCACGAGGTTGCTCCAGTTCTTCAGGTCGTTGCGCGTGTACCCCACCACCGTGGCGATGCCCGTGGTGCCGGACGAGGCGTGGACGCGCACCACCTCCCGCAGCGGGACCGCGAACATCCCGTACGGGTAGTTGTCCCGCAGGTCGGACTTCATCGTGAAGGGCAGGCGCGCCGCGTCGGAGAGCGACTGGACGTCCTCGGGGACGATCCCGAGCTCGTCGAACTTCTTTTGATAGAACGGCACGTGCGCGTAGACCCGGTTGAGCGTGGACTGCAGCCGCTCGAGCTGGAGCTGCTCCAGCTCCTCGCGGTCCATGCACTCCTTGTCGGGCTCCCAGTACATCGCGTTCCCTCCTTCAGTCTTCCCGTTCGCGTCCCAGGTAGGCCCGCTGGACGTCCCGGTTCGCCAGGAGGTCCTCCGACGGCCCCTGCAGCACCACCCTTCCCGTCTCCAGGACGTAGCCCCGGTCGGCGATCGCCAGGGCCCCCCGGGCGTTCTGCTCGACGAGCAGGATCGTCATCCCCCGCTCCGCCCGCAGCGTCGAGATGTGGCCGAAGATCTCCTTCACGACCTTGGGCGCCAGCCCCATCGACGGCTCGTCCAGCAGCAGCACCTTCGGGGAGGAGAGGAGCGCCCGCCCGATCGCCAGCATCTGCTGCTCCCCGCCGGAGAGCGTCCCCGCCACCTGCTTCCGCCGCTCGGCCAGTACCGGGAAGAGGGAGAAGATCCCGTCGATCTCCTGCCGGATGGCGGCCCGTTTCCCGAGGGAGTACCGGTGGTACGACCCCAGCAGCAGGTTGTCCTCGACCGACAGCGGCTTGAAGATGTGCCGCCCCTCCGGAACGTGCGCGATCCCTTCCCGGACGATCCGGTCGGGGCGCTCCTTCGTGATCCCCTTCCCGTCGAGCACCACCTCGCCCGACGCGGCCCGGACCACGCCGGAGACGGCGGCCAGAAGCGTCGTCTTCCCCGCGCCGTTGGCGCCGATGAGCGCCACGATCTCCTTCTCCTTCACGTGGAGCGAAACCGACCGAAGCGCGTGGATCATCCCGTAGTAGACCTGGAGGTTCTTGACCTTCAGCACGCTACTCCTCCCCCAGGTAGGCGGCGACGACGGACGGGTCCTTCTGGACCTCCGCGGGGGTCCCGCCGGCGATGACCTCGCCGTAGTTCAGCACGAGGATCCGGTCGGAGATCCGCATCACGAGGTCCATGTCGTGCTCCACCATGACCACCGTGATCCCCCGGTCGACGATCCGCCGGATCAGCACCCCCAGGGCCGAGGTCTCCTTCATGTTCAACCCGGCCGCGGGCTCGTCCAGCAGGAGGACCTTCGGCTCGGCCGCCAGCGCCCGCGCGATCTCGAGCAGCCGCTGCGACCCGAAGGGAAGCTGCCCCGCCGGCAGGTCGCGGTGCGCCGAAAGCCCCACGAAGTCGAGGCACCCCTCCGCCCGCTCCCGCAGCTCGCGCTCTTCGCGGAAGAACCGGCGGGTGCGCAGGAAGAAGTCGAGCGGCCCGTACCCGGCGAGCAGGTGGCTCCCGGTCAGGACGTTCTCGAGCACCGTCATGTTGGTGAAGATCTCCAGGTTCTGGAAGGTCCGCACGATCCCGAGCCGGGAGACCAGGTGCGGCGCGAGCCCGGAGATCCGGTTCCCGTCGAGGTGGATCTCCCCCGCGTCCATCCGGTAGAAGCCGGTGATCACGTTGAACAGGGAGGTCTTCCCCGCCCCGTTCGGGCCGATGATGGCCTGCAGGGAGTTGCGCCGGACGTGGAACCCCACGCCGGAGAGCGCGGTCACCCCGCCGAAGCGCAGGGAGATGCCGTCCCCGTGGAAGTACATCTCCTTGTGGGCCTGCCCGCTCAAGCCGTGCCGCCTCCCCCGCCCGCCGCGGGGCCCCCCGACGCCCCCGCGCGCCGCAGCAGCGACGTTGCCGCGCCCCAGAGCCGCTCCACTCCCTCCGCGAGCCCCCCCGGCAGGAACATCATGCACAGGATGAGGATCGCCCCGTAGACCAGGATGTCGAAGTTCTCGATGGCGCGCAGCCACTCCGGGAGGAACGTCAGGAAGAGCGCCCCGAGGACCGCCCCCCACAGCGACGCCATCCCCCCGAGGACCACCATCGTGACCAGCAGGACGGAGGTGCCGAAGGAGAAGGAGCTCGGGGAGACGAACGTGACGTAGTGGGCGTAGAGCGCCCCCGCGATCGCGGCGTAGAAGGCGGACAGGACGAAGACGAAGATCTTGTGCCGCTGCGTGTCGACCCCCAGCACCGAGGCGGCGGTCTCGCTGGTGTGGATCGCCCGCAGCGCGCGCCCCATGCGCGACCGGACGAGGTTCTGCGCCAGGAGGAACAGCAGGATCGCCGCCCCCCAGACCACGTAGTAGTACTCCCGGTCGGAGGAGAAAACCTTCCCGGCCGCGTTGAGCTTGGGGATGCCGGTGAAGCCCGAGGGGCCGCCGGTCAGCCCCGTCGCCTCGTTGAAGACGATGTAGACGATGATCCCGAACCCGAGCGTCCCCATGGCGAGGTAGTTCCCGCGAAGTTTGAGCGTCGGCACCGCGATGAGGTAAGCGACCGCGGTGGACACCGCGAGCCCCGCCGCGAATCCCGCCCATACCGGCCAGCCGTGCGTTCCGGTGAGGATGCCGGTCGTGTAGGCCGACAGCCCGTAGAAGGCCGCGTGCCCGAGGGAGGCCTGCCCGGCGTACCCCATCAGCAGGTTCAGGCCGACCGCGAGGATCGTGTAGAGGCCGCCGAAGATCAGGACCGTGAGGTAGTAGTCGTTGGGGAGGAAAAACGGCACGACCGCCGACGCCGCCGCGAAGGCGAGGAGCCCCGCGTTATGCCCGTCCATCGGGAGCTTCACGGCGTTTTCTAGACCCGCTCCGCCCGGGTCGACCCGAACAGCCCCGACGGGCGCCAGAACAGCAGCGCGAGCATGATGACGAACGCCACCGCGTCCTTGTACCCGGAGGAGATAAGCCCCGCGCCGAGCGACTCGAGGATCCCCAGGAGGATCCCGCCCACGACCGCCCCGAACGGGTTCCCCAGCCCCCCGAGGATGCACGCCGCGAACCCCTTCACCCCCAGGAGGATCCCGACGTCGTAGGCCGTCAGCGTGATCGGCGCCAGGATCACCCCGCCCAGCGCCCCGACCAGGGCGGAGAAGGCGAAGGAGAGCGTCACCATGGAGTCGACGTGGATCCCCATCAGCGACGCCGCCTTCCGGTCGCAGGCGCAGGCGAGCATCGCCTTTCCCGTCAGCGTCCGGTCGAAGAAGAACTTCATCCCCAGCACGGTGAGCAGCGTGATCGCGAAGACCCACAGCGACTGCGGCAGGAGCGTGGCCCCCCCGAGGTCGATCGGGCCGCCGTGGGAGAACGCCGGGAGGGAGAAGGTGTCCTTGCCGAAGATCAGCATCGCGCCGCCCCGCAGCAGGATCGACACGCCGATGGTGATGATGATCAGCGTGAGCGGGGAGCGCCCCTGGACGGGCCGGATGGTGAGCCGGTTGACCAGCACGCCCACGGCGGTGACGATGAGCACGGCCAGCGGGACCGCCAGCGGGAGCGGCACGCCCCCCCACCGCAGGGCGAACACCGCCAGCATCCCCCCCAGCATCACGAACTCGCCCTGGGCGAAGTTGATGATTTCCGTGGTGTTGTAGATGACCGTGAACCCGAGGGCGGCCAGCCCGTACGTCGAGCCGACCGTCGCCCCCGAGATCACGTATTGCAGAAGCGATGAGGCCGCGGTCATCCCTACTTGAGCAGCTCCCAGTCGCCCTTGGTGATGCGCACCATCACGAACGCCTCTTCCGTCAGGCCGTTATGGTCCTTCTCGGAGAAATTGTACTCCCCCGTGGTCGCGTGGAACCCCTTGATTTTCTCGAGGGCGTCCCGCACCGCCGCCGGCTCGGCGGAGTTGGCGTTCTTCATCGCCTGCACGAGCAGCAGGACCGCGTCGTACGCGTACCCGCCGAAGGTGGAGATCGGCTGCCTGAACTTCGCCTCGTAGTCCTTTATGTAGGTCGACAGGATTTTCTTCTGCGGGTGGTTCGCCGGAACCTGCGGCTCGCACGTCAGCCGCCCCGCCGGGAGCAGGATCCCCTCGGCGTTGGCCTCCCCCGCCAGCTCGATGAACTTCGGCGAGGCGACGCCGTGGCTCATGTAGAGGGGGGTCTTGATGCCGAGCTGCACCCGGTTCCGCGCGATCACCGCCGGGCCGGGGTTGGTCCCCCAGCACACGATCGCCTGCGCGTCGGTCCCCTTGATCTTCGTCAGCTGGGCCGTCATGTCCGTGTCCTTGGGCCCGTACACCTCGTCCGCGACGACGGTGATCCCGGAGCCCGCCGCCATGCCCTTCAGCTCCTCGCGCCCCGCCGCACCGTACCCGTCGGAAGCCGTGATGATCGCGATCTTCGCGATCCCCGCCTTCTTCGCGTGCTGGTAGATCTTCCTGACCGCCAGGGCGTCGCTCTGGGGCGTCTTGAAGACCCACTTCTTCACCGGCTCGACGATCTTCTTCGCCGCCGCGCACGACACGAGCGGGATCTTCGCCTCCTCGACCTTCGGGATGATCGCGAGGGTGCTCCCCGTGATGCTGGGGCCCACGACCGCGACGACCCGGTCCTTCTTGATCAGCCGGTCGACGGCCGTGACCGCCTTCGTGGCGTCGGACTCGTCGTCGTATACGATGATCTCCAGGGGGCGTCCGAGGACTCCCCCGGACTTGTTGATGGATTCCTCCAGCATTTTCACGGTGTTGCGTTCCGGTTCCCCGAGGAACGACGCGGGACCGGTCACGGAGAAGATGGCCCCCACCCGGATCGGTTCCGCCGCGCCCGATGTCGCCGCCAGGCCGATGAGGCCGGCCAGTGCGAGCAGGCAGGCGGTCGCTTTCTTCATCATTTATTCCTCCATTTATACACAGGTCGTGTTTTTTATTTCTGCATCTCCCAGTCGCCCTTGACGATCTTCACCATCACGAACGCCTCTTCCGTCAGGCCGGTGTGCTCCTCCGGGGAGAAGTTGAACTCCCCCCAGGTCCCCTGGAAACCCTTCACGTTCTCCAGGGCGTCCCGGATGGCCGCCGGCTCCGTGGACCGGGCGTTCCTGATCGCCTGGACAAGAACCCATACCGCGTCGTGGGCGTGCCCCCCGAAGGTGGAGACCGCCTGCTTGTACTTCCCTTCGTACTCCTTGATGTATTTCGAGATGACCTTCTTCTGCGGGTGGTTCGCCGGCACCTGCGGCTCCACGATGAGCCGGGCCGCCGGCAGCAGGATCCCCTCCGCGTTCTCGGGCCCCGCCAGCTCGATGAACTTCTTCGAGGCCACGCCGGAGCTCATGTAGAGAGGGGTCTTGATGCCGAGCTGCACCCGGTTCCGCGCGATCACCGCCGGGCCGGGGTTGGTCCCCCAGCACACGATCGCCTGCGCGTCGGTCCCCTTGATCTTCGTCAGCTGGGCCGTCATGTCCGTGTCCTTGGGCCCGTACACCTCGTCCGCGACGATGGCGATCCCCATCTTCGGGGCGAGCTCCTTCATGTCCTCTCGCCCGCCGGAGCCGTACCCGTCGGACGCCGTGATGATCGCGATCTTCGTCAGCTTGTGCCTGTTGAGGTCGTGGAAGATCTTCTTGGCGGCCAGCAGGTCGCTTGGCGCCACCTTGAAGATGTAGGGGCGGGGCGGAGAGGTGATCTTCTTCGCCGCGGCGCAGGAGATCAGCGGGATCTTCCCCTCCTCGATCTTGGGGATGATCGCGAGCGTGTTCCCGGAAGTCGACGGGCCGATGACGGCGACCACGCGGTCCTTCTTGATCAGGCGGTCAACGGCCGTGACCGCCTTCGTGGCATCCGTCTCGTCGTCGTAGACGATGAACTCGACGGGACGTCCGAGGACACCCCCGGACCGGTTGATGTCCTCCTCGAGCATCTTGACGGTGTTGCGCTCCGGTTCGCCGAGGAAGGACGCCGGACCCGTCACCGAGAAAATCGCTCCGATCCTTATCGGTTCCGCCGCCCAGGCAACCGCCCCCGACAGCAGAACCAAAATAAATACGAAAACGAGTCCCGTCCTTCTCATTGCCCGTTCCTCCCGTGGATTGGTTTCCGGTATGGCGGTTTCGCACCGTATCTTAAAACAGGATTCCCATGGAGTCCACAACAGATATCGTTTTTACCGAAAGATGGGGATATTCTCCGGGCACGCCTCGAAAAGGGCACCGCCGGTTTTCTCGTTTGGAAAAGGCGGAACCGCCCTTTCGCGGGAGCGACGGCCGTCGCACGGAATCTCTTCCGGCACCCGCAACCGGACCATGATGAATATGGTTCAAAATCGCCTGAGACCCTTCTGTCCGCTTATTTTCAAACCACTGTTTTATATTTGTTATAATAAGCATTCCGTCATCGCGAAGCCGGAGGTGGGCCGTTCCATGAGACGTTTCTTTCCGTTCAGCGCCCTCGTGGGCCAGGACCTGTTGAAGAAGGGGCTCCTGGCGAACGCGGTGGACCCGTCGATCGGGGGGGTGCTGCTCCGCGGGGAGAAAGGGACGGGGAAGACGACGGCGGTGCGGTCGTTCGCGGCGGTGCTGCCGCCGAAGGAGGCGGCGGCCGGCTGCCGCTTCGGCTGCCTGAAGGGGACGCCGCCGTGCGGGGAGTGCCTGGCGCGGGAAGCGTCCGGGGAGGTTCTCGCGTACGAGGAGCGTCCCATGGAGGTGGTGGACCTGCCGCTGAACGCGTCGGAGGACCGGGTGGTGGGGAGCCTGGACCTGGAGGCGGCCCTTCGGGAAGGGAGCCGGAAGTTCGAGATGGGGGTCCTCGGGCGGGCCAACGGGAACGTCCTGTACATCGACGAGGTGAACCTCCTGGACGACCACGTGGTGGACGTGCTGCTGGACGTCTCGGTCTCGGGGGTGAACGTGGTGATGCGGGAGGGGGTGAGCTGCCGGCACCCGTCGCGCTTCCTGCTGGTGGGGACGATGAACCCGGAGGAGGGGGAGCTGCGGCCGCAGCTGCTGGACCGGTTCGGGCTGTGCGTGGAGATTTCGGGGGAGCGGGACGCGGCGGCGCGGAAGACGATCGTGGAGCGGGTCCTGCTCTTCGAGAAGGAGGACCCCGCGTTCCTCGAAGCCTGGGGCCGGGAAGACAGGGCGCTGAGGAGCGCCGTCCTCGGCGCGCGGCGCCGGCTGCGGCGGGTCCGCCTGCGGGAACGCCTCGTGGACGCCGTGGCGGAGGTGAACAACACCCTCGAGATCCCCGGCCACCGGGGGGACCTTGCGATCCTGAAAACCGCCCGCGCGCTGGCGGCGCTGCGGGGCGGCGAAGAGCCCGCCGCCGCGGACCTCCGCGACGCGATCCGGCTGGCGCTCCCCCACCGGGTCCCGCCGGCCGGCATATACGCCGCCCAGGCATACCGGGTGGAGCAGCTGTTGTCGCAGGCGTTCCCCGGGGAAAACGTCGAGGAGGAGGACCGCGGGCCGGTCGTGCCCCTCCCCGGCACCGCGCACGGCGCGAAGCGGGGCGGCGTGGTCTTCCGGTCGATGTCGGCCGCGGCGCGGGTACGGGAGCGGGAGGCTTTCGCCCGGGCGGCGTCCGCGCGGCACCGGTACGATTCGGCGGAAGCCGCGCGCGGCGACGCGCCCACGACATGCGGGGATCCCGACTGCGACTATTGCCAGGGATACGCGGAAGCGACGATCGCCGCCCCAGCGGACCCCTACGAGATCCGCAAGATCGCCGCGCCGAAGGAACGCAGGCCATCGGAGGCGCCGGGGAAGCGGAGCAAGTCGCTGACCAAAGGATCCCGCGGCCGATACGTGCGCAGCGTCCCATGGGAGAAAGGCAGGGACGTCGCCATCGACGCCACCCTGCTCGCCGCGGCCGCCGGGCGGCATGCGGTGCGCCCTGCGGGGGGCATCCGCATTTCCGCTGGCGACCTGCGCGGCAAGCGGCGGGAACGTAAGGCGGGAAACCTCGTGCTCGTCGTCCTGGACGCCTCCGCGTCGATGGAGACGCAGCAGCGCATGGCGGCGACCAAGGGCGCGGTACTCTCCCTCCTCCGGGACGCGTACGTCAAGCGCGACCGGGTGGGGCTGATCTCCTTCCGCGACACGGTGGCGGAGGTGGTCGTGCCGCCCACGGGGAGCGTTTCGCTGGCCGCGGCGCGGCTCGCCTGGCTCGCTTCCGGTGGGACCACTCCCCTGTCCATCGGGCTGTTCGCGGCCCTGAAGACACTGGAGACGGAGCGGAGGCGCGACCCGTCCCGCAGGCCGGTCCTCGCCGTCATCACCGACGGCCGGGCGAACGTTTCGTACTTCGGCGGCCAGCCGATGGAGGAAGCGGTCAGGATCGCGAAGGCGATCCGGAAAACGCGGGCCACCTCGCTCGTCGTGGACACCGACCGGATGACGGCCGGGCCGGCGGCGCTCCGGTCCGCGATGGAAGCCGTCCAGAAATCGGCCGGGACCCGGGGGATCTTTTCCGACGGGCCCGCCAGGACGGTGGCCGACGCCATGGGCGCGAAGTACTGGTCGCTCGCGGAGATAAGCCGGTCCGCGATTCTCAAGGCGATACGGAGCAGGATGGCGCTGTGAACGGGGAGGGTGCGATGGAGGGGAGCAAGATCTCGATCGCCCGCCGCCGGATCGAGGAACGATACGGGAAAATCGGCGACGGGAAGAAGATCCTTTTCGTGGACGGCGTCCCGATGGGGTTGTCCACCTTGTCGCAACGGCTGGCGCTCCGGTACTCCGACCTCGTCCCGATCGACGCCGGGGAGCTGCCGGACGGGACGTTCTGGCTCCGCTTCTACGACAACGAGCAGCGGAAGGTGATGGTGGTCGAATTCGACCGGGAGTACGGCTTCACCGGGGAGCAGGGGGCGGACGTCATGGACTGGCTCGGGGACGATTATTTCAGGATACGGTGGCGGGTGTTCTGCCCTGCGGGCGGCGAGGAATGGCTGGGCGCCGACCAGAGCGGGAGAGGAGAACGGCGATGAGACGTTTCTTTCCGTTCAGCGCCCTCGTGGGCCAGGACCTGTTGAAGAAGGGGCTCCTGGCGAACGCGGTGGACCCGTCGATCGGGGGGGTGCTGCTCCGCGGGGAGAAAGGGACGGGGAAGACGACGGCGGTGCGGTCGTTCGCGGCGGTGCTGCCGCCGAAGGAGGCGGCGGCCGGCTGCCGCTTCGGCTGCCTGAAGGGGACGCCGCCGTGCGGGGAGTGCCTGGCGCGGGAAGCGTCCGGGGAGGTTCTCGCGTACGAGGAGCGTCCCATGGAGGTGGTGGACCTGCCGCTGAACGCGTCGGAGGACCGGGTGGTGGGGAGCCTGGACCTGGAGGCGGCCCTTCGGGAAGGGAGCCGGAAGTTCGAGATGGGGGTCCTCGGGCGGGCCAACGGGAACGTCCTGTACATCGACGAGGTGAACCTCCTGGACGACCACGTGGTGGACGTGCTGCTGGACGTCTCGGTCTCGGGGGTGAACGTGGTGATGCGGGAGGGGGTGAGCTGCCGGCACCCGTCGCGCTTCCTGCTGGTGGGGACGATGAACCCGGAGGAGGGGGAGCTGCGGCCGCAGCTGCTGGACCGGTTCGGGCTGTGCGTGGAGATTTCGGGGGAGCGGGACGCGGCGGCGCGGAAGACGATCGTGGAGCGGGTCCTGCTCTTCGAGAAGGAGGACCCCGCGTTCCTCGAAGCCTGGGGCCGGGAAGACAGGGCGCTGAGGGAGCGGTTGCTCGCCGCGCGCATCGCGCTCCCGTCGATCGACCTCCCGGAGGCGGTCCTCGACTCGGTGGTGGCCGTGGTGGCGGAGCTGGGCGTGGCCGGGCACAGGGGCGATATCACCGTGCTGAAGGCGGCGAAGGCGCTCGCGGCGCTGAAAGGGATTCCGGTTCCGGACACCGAATGCCTCTCCGATGCGTTCCGCATGGCCCTCCCGCACCGCCTGAAGGAAGACCCGTTCGAGGAGACGGCCACGGGCCGCAAGCGGCTGGAAGGGGTTCTCGCCCGGTTCGGCGCCTGACCGCCGGATGTCGCACATCTTTAAACAATGTTATATTTCTTCCTCGATGCCGCCTTCCCCTTCCGGCGGGTGCCGGGTCCATTACGGCTGGGTCGTCGTCTCGGCGGGCATGCTCTGCGTCATGGCCGCCCTGGGCTTCGGCCGCTTCGCGCTCGGGATGCAGCTCCCCGCGATGGCCGCGACGCTCAAGCTCTCCTATTCCCAGATGGGCTTCATCGGCACGGCCAATTTCCTCGGCTACCTCGTCTCCGCGCTGCTGAGCGCACGGCTTAGCGGACGGACCGGGCCGAGAAAGTTCATCTTTTTCGCCCTGCTGTCGGTGGGAATTTCGCTGTCCGCCATGAGCGCCGCGGGCGGGTTCCAGACGGCCCTCCTCCTGTACATGGCCGCCGGGATCGGGAGCGCCGGCGCCAACATCCCGATCATGGGGCTGGTTTCCGCCTGGTTCGGCAGCCGCCTGCGGGGGCGCGCGGCGGGCTTCATCGTCATCGGGAGCGGGCTCGCCATCATGATCACGGGGCTCCTGATCCCGTACGTCAACCGGCGGGTCGGCGCGGAAGGATGGCGGATCTCCTGGCTGATCCTGGGCGGGATCACGGTGCTGGTCGCCTGCGTCGGCCACGCTCTCTTGAGGAACCGCCCGCAGGAGCGGGGGCTCTCCCCCCTGGGGGAGGGCGAGGCGCCCCCCGGGCCCCCTCCCGGCCCGGGAGGGAAGGAGACGAGCATCTACCGCAGGGGGGTCATCTACTACCTGGGGATCATCTACTTCCTGTTCGGCTTCACCTACCCGATCTACACCATGTTCATCGTCACGGTCCTGGTGCGCGAGTGGGGGTTCGCGGAGAGCGTGGCGGGGACGTTCTGGATGTGGATCGGTTTCTTGAGTCTTTTCTCCGGGCCCGTCTTCGGGACGCTTTCCGACCGGCTCGGCCGGAAGGCGGGGCTGATCGTCGTCTTCTCCCTGCAGGCCGCCTCCTACCTGCTCGTCGCCGCGCGGCTGCCGGGCGCCGGCCTGTACCTGTCCATCGGCTTCTTCGGGGTGGTCGCGTGGAGCATCCCGTCCATCATGGCGGCGGCGATGGGCGACTACGTCGGCGCCGGCAGGGCCGCGGAGGCGCTGGGGCTGGTCACGTTCATCTTCGGTCTGGGGCAGATGTCGGGGCCCGCGATCGCGGGCATGCTGGCGCAGAGGGCGGGCGGGTTCTCGGTCAGCTTCTACATGGCGGCGGCGTTCGCCGGGCTCGCGATCGTCCTGACGGCGTTCCTGAAGAAACCGGAGCCCGGGCGGGGACGCGCCCCTGCCGCGTCCCCGCCGGGCGCGTGACACCTACAGCGCGTACACCTCGTCGGCCTTGAGGACGCGGACCCCCGCGTCGACCAGGACCCGCGCCGCCTTGTCCAGCTCGTCGAACCGGAAGATGATGATCGCGTTGGCCCCGGAATGCTGGACGAACGCGTACATGTACTCCACGTTGATCCCCGCCTTGTCCAGGATGGTGAGGATCCCCGAAAGCCCCCCGGGGGAGTCCGGGACCTCGAGGGCGACCACCTCGGTCTTGGCCACCGTGAAGCCGTTCTCCTTCATGACCCGGTTGGCCTTCTCGGTGTCGTTCACGATGAGGCGCAGGATCCCGAAATCCGCCGTGTCGGCCAGCGACAGCGCCCGGATGTTGACCCCCGCCTTCGCCAGGGTCCCGGTGACCTCGGCGAGCCGCCCCGACTTGTTCTCGAGGAAGATCGATATCTGCTCAACCTTCATGGGAACCCCCCCTGTCTAGATTTTCCGCTTGTCGATGATCCGCTTGGCCTTCCCCTCGCTGCGCTGGATCGTCTTGGGCTCCACGAGCTTGACCTTGCAGGAGACGCCCAGCACGTCCTTGATCTCGCGCTCCACCTTGCGGGCGAGCCCCTCGAGCCCCTTCACGGCGTCGGTGAAGACCGACTCGTTCACCTCGACCTGCACCTCGAGGACGTCGAGCGACTCCTCGCGGGTGACGATGAGCTGGTAGTGCGGCTCCACGCCCTCCACCGCCATCAGCACCGTCTCGATCTGCGACGGGAAGACGTTGACGCCGCGGATGATGAGCATGTCGTCCGTGCGGCCGGAGATCCGCTCCATCCGGATGTGCGTGCGCCCGCAGGAGCACGGGTCGAGGACGAGGCGCGAGATGTCGCGCGTCCGGTACCGGATGACCGGGAACGCCTCCTTCGTGATCGTGGTGAAGACGAGCTCGCCGATCTCGCCGTACGGCAGCACCCTGCCCGTCTCGGGGTCGATGATCTCGGGGATGAAGTGGTCCTCGAAGACGTGCAGCCCGTGCTTCTCCTCGAGGCATTCCGACGCCACGCCCGGCCCGATCACCTCCGAGAGCCCGTAGATGTCGATCGCGCTGATGTGCAGCTTCCTCTCGATCTCTTTTCGCATCGCTTCGCTCCACGGCTCGGCGCCGAAGAGGCCGCACTTGAGCTTCAGCGTCGCGGGATCGACTTTCTCCTCCGCCATCACCTCCGCCAGGTTCAGGGCGTACGACGGCGTGGAGAGAAGGATCGTGGAGCCGAAGTCCTGCATCAGCATGATCTGGCGTTTGCTGTTCCCGCCGGAGATCGGGATGACCGCCGCGCCGATCTTCTCCGCCCCGTAATGGCCTCCCAGTCCGCCCGTGAAGAGCCCGTACCCGTAGGCGTTCTGGACGATGTCGCCCTTCGTCGTGCCGCCGCAGGAGAGCGTCCGGGCCATCAGCTCGGCCCACGTGTCGATGTCCCTGCGGGTGTACCCGACGACGACCGGCTTCCCCGTGGTCCCCGAGGAGGCGTGGATGCGCACCACCCGCTCCATCGGCACGGCGAACAGGCCGAAGGGATAGGTGTCCCGCAGGTCGATCTTCGTGGTGAAGGGAAGGCGGGAGAGGTCTTTCAGGGAGTGGACGTCCCCGGGCCGGTACCCGGCCTCCTCGAGCTTCTTCCGGTAGAACGGGACCGTCCCGTAGACCCGGTCCACCAGGCTGCGCAGCCGCTTGAGCTGGAGCGCCTCGAGCGCCTCCCGCGGCAGGGTTTCGAATTCCTCGTTC
>CAZTFC010000031.1:0-29118 GCA_964612075.1 uncultured bacterium | reverse complement strand
GGTTCGAGTGCGGCCTGGGGATCGAGAACTACAACGACATCCAGGTCGGCGATCATGTAGAGGCCTACACGATAGAGAAGATCGCCGGGACCCTGGCGTAGGGGCGGCGCCCCTTGGTGGTGGCGGTGCTCACCGCGTGCCTTCTCTTTCCCGGGGCGCAGTCGCTGAAGGACAAGCGGCGGCGCATCGCGGGGCTGATGGGGAAAATCCGGGCGGGTTATCCGGTTTCCGTCGCGGAGGTGGGGCACCACGAGCTGTGGCAAAGGGGGACGATCGGCGTGGCCCTCGTCACCACGGAAACGCGGCTCGCGCAGTCGATGTTCGACCGGATCACCGACAACATCGGCCGGGACGGCGAAGTGGAGCTCCTGTCGAGGAGCGTCGAGTTCTTCCGCCCCGAAGGGAGCGACACGGAATGAAAGGTCGCGGAGACCGTCCCGCACGCGTCGCCGAACGGATCCGGGAGGAGCTCTCCGTTCTCCTGCAGAGGAAGGTGAACGATCCCGGCCTGTCCTCCGTCACCATCACCGACGTCACCGTCACCCCGGACCTGAAGATATCCCACGTGAACTACACCGCGCTCGTCGAACCGTCGGGACGCAAGGCCGTCGCGCAGGCGCTGCGCCGGGCGGAGGGGTTCCTGCGCCGGGAGGTGGGGGCGGCGTTGGGGTTGCGCAGCGCTCCCGAGCTCTACTTTCACTACGACGACTCGTACGACCGGGGGGCCCGCATCGACGCGCTCCTGAAAGGGATCTCGGACGGCAAGGAGCCCCGGGAGTGAGGGGCGACCTTACCGCCATCTGCGGCGTGCTCCGGGAGAAGGGCCGGTTCCTGATCGCCTGCCACGAGAACCCCGAAGGCGACGCCATCGGGTCGGAGCTGGCGCTGGCGCTCGCCTTGCGCAAGATGGGGAAGACCGCGACGGTACTGAACGCCGATCCCGTCCCCCGGAACCTGCTGTTTCTCTCCGGCGCCGACACGGTGGTTTTCGAGGAGGACGGCGCCGGGTACGACGTCGCGATCGTGGTCGACTGCGGTTCCCCCGAGCGCACCGGCAGGGTGGCGGCGGAGCTCCTGAAGCCGCCCGTCATGATCAACATCGACCATCACCGGACCAACGGCGACCGCGGGAAGCTGGCCCTCGTGGACCCCGACGCGGCGGCCACGGGACTCCTGGTCTACAAGGTCCTCGACGCGCTGGGCGTGGAGATCGACCGGGACATCGCGGAGAACATCTACGTCGCCGTCCTCACCGACACGGGGTCGTTCCACTACGGGAACTCCTCCCCCGACGCGTTCCAGGTGGCGGGGGAGATGGTCCGACGGGGGGTCGACCCCTGGGCGGTCGCCGAGCAGGTCTACGAAACGCAGAGCTTCTCCCGGATCCGCCTCCTCGGGCGGGTCCTTTCCTCCCTGGAGACGGCCGTGGGGGGGCGGGTGGCCTCGATCACCGCGATGCGCGCCGACCTCGCCGAGTTCGGCGCGGGGAAGGACGACCTGGAAGGCTTCATCAACTATCCTCGCTCGATCATCGGGACGGAAGTGGCGGTCTCCTTCCGTGAAGAGGAGGGCGGTTTCTTCCGGGTGAGCTTCCGGTCCAAGGGGCGCGTGGACGTCTCCGAGGTGGCGGCGAGGTTCGGCGGGGGCGGCCACCGGAACGCGGCGGGATGCTCGGTCCCGGGCACCCTCGCCGAGGTGAAGCGGAAGGTGTTCGGGGCGCTGGAGGCCGCGCTTTCGTGACGGGGGGCGTGGTCGTCCTCGACAAACCCGGTGGGATCACCTCCTTCGACGCCGTCCGCGCGGTCGGAAGGATCCTCCGGGAGAGGAAGTGCGGCCACGCGGGGACGCTCGACCCGATGGCGACCGGGGTGCTCCCGATCTGCGTCGGCGCCGCCACGAAGATCGCCGGGTACCTCTCCGAGGACGAGAAGGAGTACGAGGCGGCGTTCGCCTTCGGGGTCTCCACGGACACGGGGGACGCCGCGGGGAAGCCGGTGGAGACGCTCCCCGGGGCCGCGGCGGGGGAGGGGGAAGTGGCCGCCGCCCTGTCGGAGCTGATGGGCACCTTCCTTCAGGTCCCCCCGTCGTTCTCCGCCGTGAAAGTCGGGGGCGTTCGCTCCTACGCCCTCGCCCGGAAGGGGAAGGAGGTCCCGCTGGCCCCCCGGAAGGTCACGGTGTTCGAGGCGCGCCTGCTGTCGTGGGACCCGGCCGGCTTCCGCGCGGCCGTCACCTGCTCGAAGGGGTTCTACATCCGGGCCCTGTCACGCGACCTGGGCGCGCGGCTCGGGGTCCCGATGACGGTTTCGGCCCTGCGGCGGCTCCGGGTGGGGGATTTCCGGATCGAGGGGGCGGTGACCCTCGACGCCCTTCGGGAGCTTGCCGAAGCCGGCGGCGCCGGCGGGCGCGTCATCCCTATCGCCGACGCGCTTTCGCGGATGCCGGCCTGGGTGGTGCCGCCCGACGCGGTGGCCGCCGTCCGGAACGGCCGCCTTGCGGGCCCCTGGCTCGCGGCGCGCGTCGCCGGGGAGCGCGGCGGGACCGCGCTGCTGGTCACGGAACGACGCGAGCCGCTGGCGATCGCCGGTCGTGACCCGTCGGGGCTGTGGAGGATCCTCCGGGGCATCTGATTTACATCCCGCAAGGGATGTGATATAAAGAAATCTTCAATAAAACCGGGAATATCTCGGCGAAAGGGGAAGGGCGCAAGACAATGAGCCTGGTCACGGAAAAGAAGAAGGACATCATCGGGAAATTCCGCGTACACGAGACCGACACCGGTTCCCCGGAGGTCCAGATCGCGCTCCTGACCGAGCGGATCAACATGATCACGGACCATCTCAAGACCCACACCAAGGATTTCGGCTCCCGAAGGGGATTGCTGAAGCTGGTAGGGCAGCGCAGGCGCCTTCTGGATTACCTGAAGGCCAAGGAGTCCCTGCGGTACAAGACGGTGGTCGAGTCCCTCGGACTGCGCAAGTAGCCCCGTACGTTTTCGTACCCTCCGACAACCACAAGACGCGGCCTCCGATCCCGGAGGCCGTCACCAGAAGGGAATAAAACACAGTGGGAAACGTGTACGAAGCGGAAATCTCCGGTCGGACATTATCCGTGGAATCGGGTCGTTGGGCCAAGCAGGCGGGCGGCGCCGCGGTCGTCACCTACGGGGGGTCCGTGGTCCTGGTCACCGCATGCGTGACGGAAACGCCGCGCCCGGGCATCGATTTCCTCCCGCTGGTGGTCGATTACGTGGAGAAGACCTTCGCTGTGGGGAAGATCCCGGGCGGGTTCTTCAAGAGGGAGGGGAAGCTCTCCGAGTTCGAGGTGCTCACCTCCCGCCTGATCGACCGTCCCCTCCGCCCGCTCTTCCCGAAAGGCTTCTACAACGAGATCCAGGTGATCGCCACCGTGCTCTCGGCGGACAAGCAGAACGACACGGCGATCCTCGCCATGATCGGCGCCTCGGCGGCCCTCACCATCTCGGACATCCCCTTCGACGGGCCCATCGCCGGCGCCCGGGTCGGCCGGATCGACGGCCAGCTCGTCATCAACCCGCTCCTGCAGGACTTCGAGCGCAGCGACATGAACATCTTTGTCGCCGGCAGCCGCGACGCGATCCTGATGGTCGAGGGGGAGGCCGGCGAGGTTCCCGAGGAGGAGGTGCTCGACGCGATCTTCTTCGCGCACCGGTCGCTCGCCCCCGTGCTGGAGCTCCAGGAGCGGATGGCGCGGGAGATCGGCAAGGAGAAGCGGGCGTTCGAGAAGAAGGAGCTCTCCGCCGAGGAAACGGCCCGCATCGCCGGGATCGCCTCCGACGCGCTGGCCGGGGCGTACTCGATCATCGCGAAGCAGGAGCGGCACAGGAAGATCGAGGAGGTCGCGGAGGCGGTCCGGTCCTCCTTCGCCGAGGAGGAGCGGCTGGAGAAGGCGCCGCTGATCTCCGGGGCCTTCAAGGATCTCGAGAAGAAGATCGTCCGGGGCAAGATCCTGCGCGACCGGAAGCGCATCGACGGCCGGGGGCTCGAGGACATCCGGAAGATCTCCTGCGAGGTCGGGATCCTTCCGAGGACCCACGGATCCGCCGTGTTCACCCGAGGCGAGACGCAGGTCCTGGCCACCGCCACGCTGGGGACGAAGCAGGACGAGCAGCGGATCGACTCGCTGCTGGGGGACACGACCAAGGCGTTCATGCTCCACTACAACTTCCCGCCGTTCAGCGTCGGCGAGGTGAAGATGCTCCGCTCGCCGGGCCGCCGCGAGGTGGGTCACGGGGCGCTGGCCGAGCGCGCGGTGTCGAAGGTGCTCCCGCAGAGCGCCGACTTCCCCTACACGGTCCGCGTGGTCTCGGAGGTGCTCGAGTCGAACGGCTCCTCCTCCATGGCCACCGTGTGCGGCTCCTCCCTCGCGATGATGGACGCCGGGATCCCCACCTCCGGCGCCGTCTCGGGGATCGCCATGGGGCTGATCAAGGAAGGCTCCGGGGTCGCCGTCCTCTCCGACATCCTTGGGGACGAGGATCACCTGGGCGACATGGATTTCAAGGTGGCCGGAACGAAGAACGGCGTCACGGCCATCCAGATGGACATCAAGATCGGCGGCGTCGACCGGGACATCATGCTCACCGCCCTGAGGCAGGCGCGCGAGGGGCGGCTCTTCATCCTCGACCGCATGAACGAGGTCCTCTCGGAGCACCGTGCCGAGCTCTCCCCGTTCGCACCCCGCATCTACGTGATGATGGTAAAGCCTGACAAGATCCGCGAGATCATCGGCCCGGGAGGCAAGGTCATCCGCGGCATCCAGGAGCAGACCGGCGTCAAGATCGACATCGAGGACGACGGCACCGTGAAGATCGCGGCGGTGGACGCCGACTCCGCGCGGGCGGCCATCACCATCATCGAGGGGATCGCGCAGGTCCCCGAGGTCGGGAAGGTCTACCAGGGCCGGGTCCGCAAGATCATGGAGTTCGGGGCGTTCGTGGAGATCTTCCCCGGGACCGACGGGCTGCTCCACGTCTCCCAGATCTCGAAGCACCGCGTCAACGCGTCCGAGTGCTTCAAGGAAGGGGACGAGGTCACCGTCCGCGTCCTCGAGGTCGACCGGGACGGCAAGATCCGGCTCTCCCACAAGGAGTTCGAGGAGGAGGGGCGCTTCAAGCCCGCGACGGGCCCCGCGCCGGGCTCCGAAAAGGAGCCGGGCTCCGGCAGGGAGCGAGAACGGGACCGCGACCGGGGCCGCGGGGGACCGAGAGGAAGAAGGTAGTCGGCGGAAAGCCGGATGCCGGTCGCGAGGTCCGTACTCGAAAACGGGGTTGCGATAGTCACGGAGCGGGTGCCGTACCTGCGGTCGGCCACCGCCGGGATCTGGGTCCCGGTCGGTTCCCGGGCGGAAGGGCCGGCCGACAGCGGCATCGCCCATTTCATCGAGCACATGCTGTTCAAGGGGACCGCGCGGCGCAAGGCCGTCGACATCTCCCGGGCCATCGAGTCGGTCGGAGGGACGATGAACGCCTACACGTCCCGCGAGTTCACCTATTTCTACGCGAAGGCCATGGAAAAGGACTTCCCGCTCCTGGTCGATCTCCTGTCGGACATCTACCGGAATTCCGTCTTCGAGGAGGCGGAGCTCGCCCGGGAAAAGGGCGTCATCCTCCAGGAGATCCTCATGGTGGACGACACCCCCGAGGAGTTCCTGAGCGATTTCTTCAACCTGTCCTACTGGGGGGGGCACCCGCTGGGCTACCCCGTCCAGGGGACGGCGGAGAGCGTCGGGCGGTTCGACCGGCGCACGGTCGTGGAGTATTTCGCGGACCGGTTCCGCCGGCGGGGAATCGTCGTCACCGTCGTCGGCAACCTCCCGCACGATACGGCGGTCGCCGCGGTCCGGGAGGCGCTGGGGCCGCTCGACCTGGGGGAGCCGCTGGGCGTCCGCCCGCCGCCGCCGCCCACGCGCGGCAAGTTCCTGAAGCGGAAGGAGCTCGAGCAGGCCCACCTGTGCGTCGGGGCGCCGGCCGTGTCCCGCGGGGACGAGCGGGTCTTCGCCATGGACGTCGTGAACGCCGTGCTCGGCGGCAGCACCTCCAGCCGGCTCTTCCAGCAGGTGCGCGAGGAGAGGGGGCTGGCGTATTCCGTCGGCTCGACGGTGTCCGTCTACGCCGACGCGGGGATCCTGGAGATCTACGCCGGGACCGGGAAGGAGCACGTCGAGGAGGTGCTCGAGGTCGCGGGGGCGGTGGTCGATTCCCTCGGGGACGGCGGGATCACCGACGACGATGTCGCGTTCGCCAAGGAGCTGATCAAGGGGAACACCCTCCTGTCGCTCGAGAACACGATGTACCGGATGTCGCACCTCGCGATGAACGAGATGTTCCTCGACCGCCTGGAGCCGCCCGAGGAGGTTCTCTCGCGCGTCGAGGCGGTGACGCCCGCGCAGGTGCGGGAGCTGGCCGCGGAAGTGCTCCGGAGGGACCGTTTCACGCTGGCCGCCGTGGGAGACCTTCCCGAAGGGGAGCTCGGGTTTTGAGCCGCGGCGAGTGCCACGTGCGGGTCTCGCTGGTGCGGGGGGGCGAGGAGCTCCTGCCGGCGTACCAGACCGAAGGGTCGGCGGGGATGGACTTGAGGGCCGCGGTCGACGGGGAGGTGGTCATCCCCCCGAAGGGAAGGGCGCTGATCCCCACGGGGGTGGCGCTGTCGATCCCGCCGGGGGTGGAAGGGCAGGTCCGTCCCCGGAGCGGGCTCGCGATCCGGCACGGGGTGACGTGCCTGAACAGCCCCGGCACGATCGACGCGGACTACCGGGGGGAGGTCCAGGTGATCCTGGCGAACCTGGGGGAGGAGCCGTTCCTCGTCCGCAGAGGCGACCGGATCGCACAGATCGTGTTTTGCCCGGTGCTGTCGGCGCGCCTCGCGGTCGTTCCGGAGCTCGACGGCACCGCGCGCGGGACGGGCGGTTTCGGACACACGGGAATGTGAGGGGGGCGCCATGATCGAACGGTACACGCGGCCCGAAATGGCGGCCATATGGCAGGACGAGAACCGGTTCCGGATCTGGCTCGACATCGAGATCCTGGCGATGGAGGCGATGGTCCGCAAAGGGCTGATCCCGAAGGAGGCCCTCGCGCGGGTCCGCCGCAAGGCGGCCTTCGACAAGGCCCGCATCGACGAGATCGAGAGGAAGGTAAAGCACGACGTGATCGCCTTCCTCACCTCGGTGGCGGAGCATATCGGGGAGGACTCCCGCTTCCTGCATGTCGGGATGACCAGCTCCGACGTCCTGGACACCTCGTTCGCGGTCCAGATGCGCCAGGCGCTCACGCTGCTGATCGGAGAGGCCCGGGGGGTCTTCGAGGTCCTCAAGCGCCGGGCGATCGAGCACCGGGCGACGGTGATGATCGGGCGGACGCACGGGATCCACGCGGAGCCGGTCACGTTCGGGTGGAAGATGGCGCTGTGGGCCGACGAGGTCCGGCGCGACATCGCGCGCCTGGAACGGGCCCGGGACGTCATCTCCGTCGGCAAGATCTCCGGGGCGGTGGGGACCTTCGCCAACATCGAACCGTTCGTCGAGGAGCACGTCTGCAGGAAGCTGGGGCTGACCCCGGCGCCGGCGTCCACCCAGGTGATCCAGCGCGACCGCCACGCCGAGGTGTTCGCCACGCTTGCGATCGTCGGGTCCTCCCTCGACAAGTTCGCGACGGAGATCCGGCACCTCCAGCGGACCGAGGTGCTCGAGGCGGAGGAGTTCTTCTCCGAGGGGCAGAAAGGCTCCTCGGCGATGCCCCACAAGCGCAACCCGGTCCTGTCCGAGAACCTCTCGGGGCTCTCGAGGCTTCTGCGCGGGTACGCCGTCACGGCGATGGAGAACGTCGCCCTGTGGCACGAGAGGGACATCAGCCATTCCTCCGCGGAGCGCGTGATCGCTCCCGACGCCACCATCGTCCTCCATTTCGCCCTCGGGCGGTTCCGTGGGATGATGGAGAAGCTCGTCGTCTATCCCGACCGCATGATGAGGAACCTCCGCAGCACCAACGGGCTGCTCTTTTCCCAGAGGGTCCTGCTGGCGCTGGCGGCGAAGGGGTTCTCCAGGGAGAAGGCGTACGAGGTCGTGCAGCGCTCGGCGATGAAGTCCTGGAAGACGGGGCGGCAGCTCCGGACGCTCCTGTGGAAGGACCGTGAAGTGCGGTCGGCGCTGACGAAAGAGGAGTTCGACGAGCTGTTCGACATCGGCTACTACGTCAAGAACATCGACGGGATCATCGACCGGGTGTTCGCGGCGGGAGCCAGGAGGGCGAAGGCGTGAAGGCGAAGATCTACGTCACTCTCAAGAAAGGGGTCCTCGACCCGCAGGGGAGGGCGATCCTCTCCTCGCTGTCCCACTTGGGGATCGCCGGGGTGGAGGACGTCCGCGTCGGGAAATACATGGAGGTCCGGCTCGAGGACGCCGCCCCGGAAGATGCGCGGCGGCTGCTCGACGACGCGTGCCGGCGGCTCCTCGCCAACACGGTCATCGAGGAGTACCGGATCGAGATCGAGTGAAGGGGACCGCGATGAGGATTGCCGTCCCGGTGTTCCCGGGCTCCAACTGCGATCACGACGCCTACCACGCGCTGAAGCACGTCGTCGGGGTGGACGCCGCCTTCCTCTGGCACAAGCGGTCGTCCCTCGAGGGGTTCGACGCCGTGGTGATACCGGGCGGCTTCACCTACGGGGACTACCTCCGCTGCGGGGCGATGGCGAAGCTCTCCCCCGTGATGGACGCGGTCCGCCGGTTCGCCGAGGGCGGCGGGCCGGTGATCGGCATCTGCAACGGGTTCCAGATCCTCCTCGAATCGGGGTTGCTGCCGGGGGCCATGATGGTGAACGAGTCGCTCCGGTTCGTCTGCGACTACGTCCACTTGAGGACGGAAACCGACCGCACGCCCTTTACGGGGGGGATCGCCCCGGGGACGGTGCTGAGGATCCCCGTCGCGCACTACCAGGGGAACTACTTCGCCGACGACGCGGCGCTGGCCGCGCTCGAGGAGAGGCGGCAGGTGGTGTTCCGGTATTGCGACCCGGCGGGGAACCCGACCGCCGGATCCAACCCGAACGGCTCCGCCCGGAACATCGCGGGGATCTGCAACGAGCGGGGGAACGTCCTCGGCATGATGCCGCACCCCGAGCGCTGCTCGGAAGAGGAGCTGGGGAGCGCCGACGGCCGGCGCCTGTTCGATTCCATGGTCGCCTGGCTCAAGGAGAAAGGGAAATGAAGGAGAAGCCGGTAACCCTCGACCTGGCCAGGGAGCACGGACTCTCCGGGGAGGAGTTCGAGCGGGTGCGCGCCATCCTGGGCCGCGACCCGAACTTCACCGAGCTCGGCATCTTTTCCGTCATGTGGAGCGAGCACTGCTCCTACAAGAGCTCCCGGATCCACCTGAAGAAGTTCCCCACGAAGGGCCCCCGTGTCCTTCAGGGCCCGGGGGAGAACGCGGGGGTCGTCGACATCGGCGACGGCCTGGCGGTCTCCTTCAAGATGGAGAGCCACAACCACCCGTCGTTCATCGAGCCGTACCAGGGTGCGGCGACGGGCGTGGGGGGGATCCTGCGCGACGTCTTCACCATGGGCGCCCGCCCCATCGCGTCGCTCGATTCCCTGCGGTTCGGCCGGCCGGACCACCCGCGGACCCGGTACCTCGTCACCGGCGTCGTCGCCGGCATCGCGGGGTACGGGAACTGCATCGGCGTGCCCACCGTCGGAGGGGAGGTCTACTTCGACGAGTGCTACGACGGGAACATCCTGGTCAACGCGTTCACCCTCGGCGTCGTGAAGAGGGAAGGCATCTGGCGCGGCTTCGCGTCGGGCGTCGGCAACCCCATCATCTACGTCGGCTCGAAGACGGGGCGCGACGGCATCCACGGCGCCACGATGGCCTCGGGCGAGTTCGACGAGAAATCCGAGGAGAAGCGCCCCACAGTGCAGGTGGGGGACCCGTTCACGGAGAAGCTCCTGCTGGAGGCGTGCCTCGAGCTGATGAAGACCGACGCGATCGTCGGGATACAGGACATGGGAGCGGCGGGGCTCACCTCCTCCTCCTTCGAGATGGCCTCGCGCGCCGGAACCGGCTTCACGATGGACCTCGACCTCGTCCCGCAGCGGGAGGAGGGGATGATTCCCTATGAGCTGATGCTCTCCGAGTCCCAGGAGCGGATGCTCATGGTGGCGAAGAAGGGCAGGGAGGGGGAGGTCCGGGAGATCTTCGACAAGTGGGAACTGGACGCCAGCGTCATCGGCGAGGTGACCGGGGACGGCGTCGCGCGGATCCGCTGGCGAGGGAAGACGGTGGCCGAGATCCCGGTGGCACCCGTCACGGACCAGGCGCCGCTCTACGACCGGCCCGCGGCGCGCCCGGAATGGCAGGACGCGCTGCAGGAAAGCCCGGATCCCGCGTCGCTTCCCGTGCCCGCGGACCTGGCGGGTACGTGGCTGCGCCTGATGAGCTGCCCGGAGATGGCGGACAAGAAGTGGGTCTTCCGGCAGTACGACCACATGATCCGGACCAACACCCTCGTGCTGCCCGGCTCCGACGCATCCGTGCTCCGGGTCAAGGGGACGCGCAAGGGGATCGCCCTGTCGGTCGACTGCAACAGCCGATACTGTTACCTCGACCCGTACGTCGGCGGGATGATCGCCGTGTGCGAGTCGGCCCGGAACGTCGCCTGCTCCGGGGCGGAGCCGATCGGCCTGACCGACTGCCTCAATTTCGGCAACCCCGAGAAGCCCGAGATCATGTGGCAGTTCCGCAGCGCCATCGAGGGGATGGCGAAGGCGTGCGAGGCGCTCGAGGTCCCGGTGGTGTCCGGCAACGTCTCCTTCTACAACGAGACGATGGGGAAAGGGATCCACCCGACCCCGACGGTGGGGATGGTCGGCCTGATCGGGGACGCGGGGGACCGGCTGGTCCAGTGGTTCGACGCGCCTGGCGACGCGGTGTACCTCGCCGGCGCGGACCGGCTTGGGGAGTGCGTCGGCGGCTCGCTGTACCTGAAAGAGGTCCACGGGAAGGTGGCGGGCACCCCGCCGCCGGTCGACCTCGACCACGAGAAGCGGCTGCAGCGGTTCCTGGCCGCCGCCGCCGCGGGGAAGCTCCTGTCCTCCGCGCACGACCTGGCGGAGGGCGGCTTCGCCTGCGCCCTGGCGGAGTGCTGCGTCACCCGCCCGGACGGCCCGATCGGCGCGAAGGTCGCCAACCCGTTCCCTCCGTCCGTACGGCCGGATTTCGTCCTGTTCGCGGAATCCCAGGGAGCGGTGCTTCTTTCCTGTCCCCCCGGAGGGAAGGGCGCTCTTGTGGACGCGGCGCACCGGTTCCGTATTAAAATGGTGGAGCTGGGGAACGTCGGCGGGGAGCATATCGACATCGAGGGCGTCGCAACGGTCCGCGCGGCAGACCTGCACAAGGGCTGGCGGGAAGGGTTCGCGAAGGCGCTGGGACTGGAAGGGTAGAGGGGTGGCCATGCTGGACGGTTGGCACGAGGAATGCGGGATCTTCGGGGTCTACGGCCATCCCGAGGCGGCGAACCTGACCTACCTCGGCCTGTACGCCCTGCAGCACCGGGGGCAGGAGAGCGCCGGGATCGCCTGCTCCGACGGCGAGGTGATCACCTTCCACAAGGAGATGGGGCTGGTCGCCGACATCTTCTCCGAGGAGATCCTCTGCCGTCTCCCCGGCAGCAGCTCCATCGGCCACGTGCGCTACTCGACCGCGGGCACTTCCGAGCTGAAGAACGCCCAGCCGCTGGTGGTCGATTTCGAGTCCCGGTCCATCGCCGTCGCCCACAACGGGAACCTCGTCAACGGGCACGAGATCAAGAGGGAGCTGGAAACCTCCGGTTCCGTGTTCCAGTCCTCGATGGACACCGAGGTCATCATCCACCTCATCGCGCGGTCGCGCAAGGAACGGATCGAGGACCGGATCGCGGACGCCCTGATGCAGGTCCGGGGCGCCTACTCGCTCCTTTTCCTGACCCGCGACAAGCTGATCGCCGTCCGCGACCCGCACGGCATCCGCCCCATGGTGCTGGGGAGGCTGAAAGGGACCGGGGGCGGGACCGTGATCTGCTCCGAGACGTGCGCGCTCGACCTGATCGAGGCGGAGGTCGTCCGGGAGGTGGAGCCCGGCGAGATGATCGTCGTGGACGCGCGCGGGATCGAGTCGTACCGGCCGTTCCTGCCCGCCGTGGAGCGCTTCTGCATCTTCGAGCACGTCTATTTCGCCCGGCCCGACTCGATCATCGGCGGCAGGAGCGTCTACGAGGTCCGGAAGGAGCTGGGGCGCCAGCTCGCCCGGGAGCATCCCGTCGAGGCCGACATCGTCATCCCCATCCCCGACTCCGGAGTGCCGGCGGCCCTGGGATATTCGGAGGCGGCGAGGATCCCGTTCGAGATGGGGCTGATCCGGAACCACTATGTCGGACGCACCTTCATCGAGCCCCAGCAGTCGATCCGGCACTTCGGCGTGAAGGTCAAGCTGAACGCCGTCCGGGACGTCGTGAACGGGAAGCGGGTCGTGGTCGTGGACGACTCCATCGTCCGGGGGACGACGGGGCGCAAGATCATCAAGATGATCCGGGCCGCGGGGGCGAAGGAGATCCACGTGCGCATCAGCTCCCCGCCCACCAGCTATCCGTGCTTTTACGGGATCGACACCCCGCTTCGGCGCGACCTGATCTCCGCGACGCACACGCTGGAGGAGATCAACACGTACCTCACCTCCGACACCCTCGGGTACCTCAGCATCCAGGGGCTCCACGCGTGCGTGCCGGCCGGGAAGGCGACCTACTGCGACGCGTGCTTCACCGGGAACTACACGATCCCGCTGGAAACGGAGGAATCCGGGGAGCAGCTCAACCTGTTCCGGGGGTCGGTCTGCGTCTGACCGCCGGGGCGAACACCGATCCGACACCGGGGGAGCGCATGAAGACCGACGCCAGGGGCCCCGCCGTGTTCCCGGCCGAGCTCGCCGGGGACCGCCGCCGTCTCCTTTCCATCCTGAAGGAAAAAAGCTACGAGAAGCGGAAGGTCGTCCTGACCTCGGGTCGCGAGTCCGACTTCTACATCGACTGCCGGCAGTCCACGCTCCACGCGGAGGGGGCGCTGCTCACCGGGCGGCTCTTCTGCGCGATGCTCGAGGAGGGGGAGAGGCCGGAGGCGGTGGGCGGCATCACCCTCGGGGCGGACCCGATCGTCACCGCCGTTTCGCTCACCAGCGCGCTCCGGGGGTGGCCGGTGCCTGCCTTCATCATCCGGAAGGAGCCGAAAAAACACGGGACGGCCCAATGGATCGAGGGGACGAAGAACCTGCGGGAAGGGATGCGCGTTGCGATCCTCGAGGACGTGGTCACCACGGGCGCGTCGACCCTCAAAGCCGTCGAGCGCGCGAAGCTTTGCGGCCTGGTCGTGGCTCGGGTCCTGTGCCTCGTCGACCGGAACGAGGGGGGCGCGGAGGCCATCGCCGCGGCGGGGTACCGGGTCGAGCCGATGTTCCTGAAGGAGGACGTGGAGAATGCCTGACCTCCGCAGGTTCGCCGCCGCACTGGCCTTCCTGCTGGCGGCGACGTCCGGAGCGGGGTGCGGCCCCCGGTCGGTCGCCCTGTACGAGAAGGTCGCCGGTTCGCCTTCGTACGGCCGGGCGACGGAAAGCCACACGCGAACCCGGGAGGTGCACGACGGGCTGGACACGCGGTTCGTCTTCTCCGCGACATGGCTCTCCGGGGCGTGGGTGGAGGCGTTCGCGGAGGAGTATTCCAGCATCTACTACCTGGATTCCGCCCGGAGCGGGAGCGTGATCGCCCGGTGGCGCGGCGAGTCCGAGCGGTACGTGCGGTTCTTCGTGGCGCTGTGGGTGCCGGACGATCGGGGCAACGACCTGGATAAGCCCGGCTCGGCCTGGAGCCTTCGACTGGTGCGGTCGGACGAAAAGGATTTCGAGCCGGCCTATATCCGGGCGACATCCCTGCGGCCCGAGGAGGTCTCCCGGTTCTTCCCGCACTCCGGGACGTGGTTCAGGGCCTACGAGGTCGCGTTCCCGAAAGAGGCGGAATCGCCGCCGGAGCCCCCGAAGGAGGGGAGTCCCCGCCTGAAACTCGTGCTGGCCGGGGTGCAGGGGCGCGCCGTCCTGGCCTGGAGGTAGCGCTTCCCGCTCACGCCGGGTAGCGGCGGACCAGCGTGTCCTTCCTGCCGTGCTCGTCGTCCTGGTACGGGTAATCGATCGTGGTGTGGAGCCCCCGGCTCTCCTTCCTCTGGAGGGCGCACCGGACGATCAGTTCCGCCACCGTGCAGATGTTGCGCAGCTCCAGCAGGTCGCCCGTCACACGGAAGTTCCAGTAATACTCCGAGATCTCGCGCCTCAGCATCTCGATCCGGTCGAGGGCCCGGAACAGCCGCTTGTTCGACCGGACGATCCCCACGTAGTTCCACATGACGCGCCGGATCTCGTCCCAGTTGTGGGTGACGACGACCGCCTCGTCCGGTTCCTGCGCCTCCCCGATCTCCCATTTCGGGATCCCGATCCGGGGACGGGACTTTCCGGCGTAAGCCTCCGAGGCCCGCCGGAAGGCCCGATCGGAGAAGACCAGCGCCTCAAGGAGCGAGTTGGACGCGAGCCGGTTGGCCCCGTGGAGCCCCGTGCAGGCGCACTCCCCGACGGCGAACAGCCGCGGGATGTCGGTTTCCCCGTGCAGGTCCGTGAGCACCCCCCCGCACTGGTAATGGGCGGCCGGGACCACCGGCAGCGGCTCCTTCGTCATGTCGATGCCGAACGACAGGCACGTCTTGTGGATGTTCGGGAAATGCTTGCGGATGAACGCCTTCCCCTTGTGCCGGATGTCGAGGTAGACGCAGTCCTCGCCGGTCCGCTTGAGCTCGGCGTCGATCGCCCGGGCGACGATGTCCCTGGGGGCGAGCTCCTTCATCGGGTGGATCTCCTCCATGAACCGCTTCCCGGCGCGGTTCACCAGCACCGCCCCCTCTCCGCGCACCGCTTCCGAGATGAGGAAGGACTTGGCGTGGGGGTGGAAAAGGCAGGTGGGGTGGAACTGGACGAACTCCATGTTCGCGATCGTGGCGCCGGCGCGATACGCCATGGCGATCCCGTCCCCCGTGGCGATGTCGGGGTTGCTCGTGTAGAGATACACCTTGCCGGAGCCCCCGGTGGCGAGGACCGTCGCGTCGGCCACGAACGTTTGGATCGCCCCCGTCCTCTGGTCCAGGACGTACGCCCCGAGCACCTCGTCGGGCTGGCGCCGGTCGAAGGCGATCTTCTGGCGGGTGATGAGGTTGACCGCCGCGTGATGCTCGAACAGGCGGATCTTCGGGTTTTCCCGCACCCGTTCGAGCAGCGCCCGTTCGACCTCGCGCCCCGTCAGGTCCTCCGCGTGGAAGATCCGGCGCTTCGAGTGTCCGCCCTCGCGGTGGAGGTCGTATTCCCTTTTCCCGGTGCGCCGCGTGAACCGGACTCCCCAGTCGATCAACTCCCGGATCTTCGCCGGCGCGTCGCGCACCACCAGGTCCACCGTGTCGGGATGGCACAGCCCCGCTCCCGCGCGGTGCGTGTCTTCTATATGCGATTCGAACGAATCCTCGCCGCTCCAGACGGTGGCGATGCCGCCCTGGGCGTAATTGGTGCTGGACTCGGCCGCCTCCTTCTTCGTGAGGATGTTGACCGTGCCTTTCTTCGCCGCCCGCAACGCGAAGCTCAACCCCGCGATTCCGCTGCCGATTATCAGGAACTTCGAAACCCTGTCCATGGGAGCCCCCCGACCGGGACAAAAGGCGCCGGCCGCCGGTTTGACTTGAATATCCGTTTTGAATAGAATATTACGAATTATGGTTTATTTACGATGCCTTTTCATCGTTTCCCTGATCCTCTGGCCGTTGTCGGGTCGCGCGGACATCTATAAGTACGTCGACGGGGAAGGCGTCGTTCATTTTTCGAACGTCCGGCACAACGTCAATTATAGCCTTTATATGAAGGAGGCGCCGGCCGCGCTCGGGGCCCGGTCCCCGGGCAGGACCGCGGGGTACGACGGGAGCGGCTGGATGGGGGACTACGTCACCCGGTACTGCAAGGCGCAGAACATGTCCCCGGCGCTGGTGCACGCCATCATCAAGGCGGAATCCGACGGGCGCCGGACGGCCGTGTCCACCAAGGGGGCGAAGGGGGTCATGCAGCTCATGCCCTTCACCTCCCGGCAGATGAACGTGAACGACCCGTTCGACCCGATCGAGAACGTCGAGGGGGGGATCAAGTACCTCAAGGAGCTTCTGGAGACGTTCGACGGCAACGTGACGCATGCCGTCGCGGCATACAACGCCGGTCCGGCTGCGGTCAGGAAGTACGGGGGCGTTCCGCCCTACAAGGAGACCCGCCTTTACGTCCAGCGCGTCCTTGGCCTGTACCGCAGATATTCCTCCATCGAATGACCGGCGATTCCCGGCTGAATCTGCCGAACGTCCTGACGCTCGCGCGGATGGTCGCCATCCCGGCGGTGGTGCTCCTGCTGCTGCCGGACGCCGACCGGTCGATTCCCCCGAACCGCTCGCTGGCCGCCTTCCTGATCTTCGTGTCCGCCGCCGTCACGGACCTGTTCGACGGCTACATCGCGCGCCGGTACCACATGATCACCGACATGGGGAAGCTGCTCGACCCTCTCGCCGACAAGCTGCTGGTGTGCGCCGCCATGATCATGCTCATCCCTCCCGCGCGGGTCCCGGCCTGGATGGCGGTCATCGTCGTCGCCCGGGAGATCGGCGTCACGGCCCTGCGGGGATTGGCTTCCACGGAAGGAATGGTCATCGCGGCGTCGGCGCTCGGGAAATGGAAGACCCTGCTCCTGAACATCGGGGTGGCGACGCTCATCCTGCATTACCCGCCCTTCGGCCTTCCCATCCCCGTGCACCAGCTCGGGATCGGCGTCCTCGCCGTCGGCCTGGTCCTGACCACCTGGTCGGGGCTGGACTACTTTTTCCGGTTCGTGGGGGAATTGTTCAAGCATTGATCCCGGGGGGCTTTGTGTCCTTGACAAGCCGTCGGGGGGTCGCATAGAATCGTCACTTGCCGTGCGGGCGTAACTCAGTGGTAGAGTGCGACCTTGCCAAGGTCGAAGTCGCGAGTTCAAATCTCGTCGCCCGCTCCATCGCACAACGGGAACCCCCGGAGGCCGCGAAGCTTCCGGGGGTTTTTTTCAATGAAATTTAAGGGGATACGATCCCGAAAATAACGGCGGAGGTTCCGATGGACGGTCTTCGATGCGGCTCGTGCGGGGCGTTCTGGCCGATGGACGACCCGAGGTGGCGCTGCGACTGCGGGGGGCTTCTCGACATCCGGTTCACCGCCCGGTTCGACCCGGAGAGGATCGCGCGCAGGAAGCCCACGATGTGGCGGTACAGGGAAGCGCTCCCGATCGGGAGCGACGCGGCCATCGTATCCTTCGACGAGGGGATGACGCCGCTTGTCCCGGTGGACCTCGGCCCAGGGGGGATGCTTCTGAAGCTCGAGCAGCTCTTCCCCACGGGATCGTACAAGGACCGCGGCGCCTCGGTCCTCGTCAGCAAGGCCCGCGAGCTGGGGATCGGGCGGATCGTGGAGGACTCTTCGGGGAACGCCGGCTGCGCGATCGCCGCCTACGCCGCGAAGGCGGGGATCCGTTGCGAAATCCTTGTGCCGGAATCCACGTCGCCGGGGAAGCTGGCCCAGATCCTGATGTACGGCGCGGAGCTGACCCGGGTGCCGGGGACCCGGGAAGACACGGCCGAGGCGGCCATGGCGGCGGCCTCGACCGCCTATTACGCAAGCCATTCCTGGAACCCGTTCTTCTTCCAGGGGACGAAGACGTTCGCGTTCGAGGTCTGGGAGCAGATGGGCTTCCGGGCGCCCGACACGCTCCTGCTGCCGACGGGCAACGGGACCCTGCTGATCGGCTCCTTCATCGGCTTCTCGGAGCTCGCGGAGGCCGGGCTGATCGACCGGGTCCCCCGTCACGTCGCGGTCCAGGCGAAACGGTGCGCTCCCCTTTACGAGATGTTCCGAGACGGGCTGGACTCCCCGCCGGCGGTCCGGAGCGGGGAGACGATCGCCGAGGGGGTCGCGATCGCGGCCCCGGTCCGGTGGGCGGAGATCATGGAGGTCGTCCGGCGCACCGGTGGAGAGGTGGTCGCGGCGGACGACGGCGAGGTGGAGGAGGCGCTGCGGCTGCTGGGAAGGAGGGGGCTCTACGTGGAGCCTACGTCCGCCCTGCCGGTCGCGGCGTTCCTGTCGCACCCCTCGTTGAGGGGCGGGACCGTAGTCGCGCCGCTGACGGGGCACGGGCTCAAGGCGACCGAAAAGATGCTGAAGATCGCTAAGAAGGGCTAAACGGCGAGGAATTGCCTGGGCTTTCCCCCTTCGGTCGCGGCCTGCGGCGGTTCGTCGTCCGGCAGGACGGATACCCGGCCGAGTCCCTGGGAGGACAGGTATTCCTCGAGGCGGCGCCGGGCTTCGGCGCGAACCGCCGCGCGGTCGCGCCCCGGTGCTTCCTCGACGCGCATCGAAAGGGAGCGCGGGCCCGTGCGGATCACCTGGTACCTCCGGATGCCCCGGGTTTCCTCGATGACCGTCGCCAGCACGAGGGGGATCAGCGGCCTGGGCGTCGCCCCTTCCTCCGGCTCGACGTACAGGATATCGTCGCGGCGACCTTCCGGCCGGACGCAGGGGAGGGGGTTGCCGCAGGGGCACGGCCCGGGGATCCTCGTCACGCTGTCGCCGAGGTCGTACCGGATGAGCGGCTGGAGGCGGTTGGCCAGGTTCGTCAGGAGGGTCGTGCGGGAAGGCTCGCCCGGAGGAACCGGCTCGCCCGAAGCGTCCACCGGCTCCAATATCACCCAGTCGGTGTTGACGTGGAGGCGGCCGTGCCGGCAGTCGAAGGCGATGCCCATGAACTCGGAGGCGGCGTACGTGTCCCGCACGGGGCACCGGAACGCCGTGGAGATCCTCTCCCGAAGAGGCGGCGACAGCAGCTCCGCCCCGGAGAGCACGAGGGCGGGGGCGATCCGGAGACGCCTGGCCTCCTGTTCCCCCGCGAGCGCGGCCAGCGCGGTGGCGTAGCTCCCCAGGACGGCGGGCCGGAACCCGTTCAGCTCCTCCACAAGGGCGGGGAGCGGACCCATCAGCGAGAACGTACGGTTGAACCCGTAGAGCCGGGGGTGCAGGGACCGGACGAGCGCGTCCACGACCACGCTGGCGAAATGTCCCCCGGTCGCGATGACCGTGGCGGTCCGCGCGCGGTTCCGCAGGAAAGCGGGCAGCGCTCCGGCGGATGCCAGGGAGGGGACGCGCCGCGCGAGCAAAAGGGCCTGGTACACGGCCATCGCGCCACGGTCCTGCAGCAGGGCGGCCGGCGTACCGGTCGTTCCCGAAGTCGAGAACGCGACGTACCGGTCCAGGTACAGCCGGCCGAGGCGGCGGGGGTCCGCGAGGAACGGCTCGACCGTTTCCCTGCGGACCGCCCGGTCGGTCGCCCAGGCATCGAAATTCGCGGACAGTTCGCATTTGGATACCGGCGGCAGGCACCGGACGTCCCGGATGTCTTGCGGAAGGCCGGCGTACCTTTTCCTATAGAAAGGGGAGCGGGTCCTGGCGAAATCGACCAGCCGGGCGAGGCGCGACCGCACGCGCTCCCCGGATTCCTCCGGGGATTCACGGCCGGCCCGGTGAAGGTCCGCCATCAGGCGCGGGATCGACGGGACCTCCCCGTCGCCGATCTGGGCGACCTGTGAACGCATCGCGCGGCCCCCTGACTTCGATTTCATGCCGAAACACTATTTTATTATTTTGCGGGGTCCAAGCGCATGTATAATAACCGGATAAACGCCGGACGGGGGGTGCATGTACGGCATCCCGGCGGAAGGCAAGCGTTGGTCCCCTGGGGAGGGGCGCGGGGGGGCGAATGAAGATCACCCAGTACGACAAGCACGCTGCCGATTACGACGACTGGTTCTCGAAGAACCGCTTCGCCTACGAGTCGGAGATACGCGCGGTGAGGGAACTGCTTCCGTCGCGGGGAGCCGGCGTCGAGATCGGGGTCGGCACCGGCAGGTTCGCCGGAGAGCTCGGCGTGCCGCTCGGGGTCGAGCCGTCGAGGTCGATGAGGAACCTCGCCCGGCAAAGGGGGATCGCGGTGGTCTGCGGCAAGGCCGAGGAGCTCCCCTTGCGGGACGCCCGGCTCGATTACGCGCTCATGGTCACGGTCATCTGCTTCTTCGACGACGTGGGGCGGGCCTTCCGGGAAGCATACCGCGTTTTGAAACCGTCGGGGTCGCTTGTGGTCGCGTTCATCGACCGGGAGAGCCCGCTCGGGCGGAAATACGATGAACGGAAGAAGGAAACGATATACTATGCCAACGCCACGTTCCGCTCGGCCGCGGAGGTGAAGCGCCTCCTTTCGGAAGCCGGCTTCCGGTCGTTTTCCGAGCGCCAGACGATCTTCGGGAAGCATGGAGAGATGGCGGAACCCGATCCAGTGAAGGAAGGGCACGGCGACGGCTGCTTCGTGGTGATCAGGGCGGACAAGTAATCCGGCAGCGTTCGGGATAAAATCAGGAGAGCTTTGCCGCCAGCGAGACGGATGGGGCGAACGCCCCGCCCGGGGAGGCAGGATTGAAACAGGGAACGGCTCAGGTAACTGCCGAGATCTGCAGGAAGTTCGGAAACGACCGGACCCGCCTGATGGACATCGCCATCGCGGTGCAGGACCGGTTCGGCTGCGTGTCGCACGAGGCGATGGAGGAGATCGCGCGGGCGGTGAAGTCCCACCGCGTGGAGGTCGAAAGCCTCGTGACGTTCTACGCGTTCCTTTCCGTCAAGCCCCAGGGCAAGGTCGTCATACGCCTCTGCAGCGACATCGTCGACTGGATGAAGGGCTACCAGGCCGTCGCGGAGGCCATGGCCAGGGAGCTCGGCATCACGATGGGGGAAACGACGCCCGACGGCGCCATCACCCTCACCCACACCCCCTGCATCGGGATGAGCGACCAGGCGCCCGCGGCGCTTGTCAACTCTGTGGTGGTGACGCACCTGACGCCCGAGCGCGGGCGCCAGCTGGTGCGCGACCTGCGCAGGCACCTCGACCCGCAGCAGCTGGTGACGATGGTGGGGGACGGAAACAACGAGCACCCGCTGGTGCGCGCGATGGTCCGCAACAACATCCGGATGCGCGGGCCGGTCCACTTCGCCGACTTCGAGCCGGGAAGCGCTCTCCGGAAGGCCGTCGAGCTCGCGCCCGCGGAGGTGATCAAGCAGGTCAAGGACTCGAGGCTGCGGGGGCGCGGGGGCGCGGGCTTCCCCGCGGGGCTGAAGTGGGAGATGGCGGCGAACGCTCCCGGAGAGAAGCGCTACGTGCTCTGCAACGCCGACGAAGGGGAGCCCGGGACGTTCAAGGATCGGGTCCTGCTGACCGAGTGCGCCGACCAGCTGCTGGAAGGCATGGCGATCGCCGGCTACGCGGTGGGGAGCGACACGGGGATCATCTACCTTCGCGGGGAATACCGCTACCTCCTGCCGTACCTCCAGAGCGTGATCGAGGGGCGGCGCAGGCAGGGATTCCTGGGTCGCGACATCCTCGGCCGGAAGGGGTTCCATTTCGATGTCCGGGTCCAGTTGGGCGCCGGGGCCTACATCTGCGGTGAGGAGACGGCCCTGATCAGCTCCTGCGAGGGGCTTCGGGGCGACCCGAAGAACCGCCCGCCGTTCCCGCCGCAGGAAGGATACCTGAGCTGCCCCACGATCGTGAACAACGTCGAGACCCTCTGCTGCGTATCGCGCATCCTGCTCGAGGGGGCCGACTGGTTCGCCTCCATGGGCTCCTCCCGGACGACGGGGACCAAGGTCTTGAGCATCTCCGGGGACTGCAGGAAGCCCGGGGTGTACGAGGTGCCGTTCGGGATCACTGCCGGGGAGCTGATCGAGATGACCGAGGCGGAGAACGCCGGCACCATGCTGATCGGGGGGCCCTGCCGGCAGATGATCGGGCCGGACCGGCTTGAAGGGAGGATCTGCTACGACGACCTCGCCACCGGCGGGGCGATCATCATCTTCAATCGCGCCCGCAACCGCCTGGAGATCGCGGAGCATTACCTCGATTTCTTCATCGAGGAAAGCTGCGGGTACTGCACCCCCTGCCGGGTGGGGCTGACCCTTTTGAAGAACCTGGTCCACAAGGTGATCGACGGCGCGGGCGAGCCGTCCGACCTGGTGGAGATGCGGAACCTGTCGAACTTCATCATCAACACGAGCCGGTGCGGGCTCGGGCAGGCCGCCCCCAACCCCGTGCTGGGGGCCCTCGAGATCGGCGACCTCTCCGCGGGGTTCGTCGCGGAGCGCAAGCCGGGGCTGCTTCCCGGGTTCGACCTGTCCAAGGCGGTCATCGACGCCGAGCTGCGGGTCGGCCGCCAGTCGAAATACGTCTAGGGGACCGGGGGAAACCAGATGAACCGCGTCACGTTCACGATCGACGGGAAGGAAGTCAAGGCGATCCGCGGGCAGACCATCCTGAAGGCCGCGGACGCCGCGGGGATCTACATCCCCAGGCTGTGCGCCTACCGGGACCTGACCCCCAACGGGAGCTGCAGGGTGTGCTCCGTGCGGGTGAACGGGCGCATCCAGGCGGCGTGCGTCCAGACCGTCGCGGAGGGGGCGATCGTGGAGAACGACACCCCGGAGCTCCTCGAGTACCGAAGGAACATCGTCGACATGCTCTTCGTGGAGGGGAACCACTTCTGCATGTTCTGCGAGAAGAGCGGCTTGTGCGAGCTGCAGGCGCTGGCCTACCGCTTCGGCATCAAGGCGCCCAGGTACCCGTTCCTCTACCCGAAGCGCGACCTCGACATGTCCCACCCGCACGTCTACCTCGACCACAACCGATGCATCCTGTGCGGGAGATGCGTCCGGGCGTCCCAGGACATGGACGGCAGGAACGTCTTCCAGTTCGTCGAGCGGGGGGGAAGGAAACGTCTGCAGGTCAACGGCGACTCGCTCTCCGAAACCGACCTGAAGGCCACGGACGAGGCGGTCTCCGTCTGCCCGGTCGGCGCCCTGATGAAGAAGCGGGTCGGATACGAGGTCCCCGTGGGCAGGCGCAGGTACGACGAGCGCCCCATCGGCGACGACATCGAGATAAAGGGGGAGAGGTAGGATGGGCGCAAAGCCGCGCATCGCCACGGTCAGCCTGGCGGGCTGCTTCGGCTGCCACATGTCCGTGCTCGACATCGACGAGCGGATCCTCGAGCTCGCCGAGCTGGTCGAGTTCGACCGCTCCCCGATCAACGACTACAAGGAGTTCCAGGACCGGTGCGCCGTCGGAATCGTCGAGGGCGGCTGCTGCAACGAGGAGAACGTGGAGGTGCTCGAGCAGTTCCGGAAGCATTGCGACATCCTGATCTCCCTGGGGGACTGCGCCATCAACGGCGGGATTCCCGCGATGCGGAACAACATCCCGCTGAGGGAATGCCTCGAGGAGGCCTATCTCCGGAGCCCCGGCGTGTACAACCCCCTGAACGTCATCCCGAACGACAAGGAGATCCCGCTCCTGCTGAACCGGGTCTACCCGTGCCACGAGGTGGTGAAGATCGACCTGTTCATCCCGGGCTGCCCACCCCCCGCGGACGCCATCTGGGCCCACCTGTTGGCCCTGCTGTCCGGCAAGCCCGTGGAGCCGGACTACAAAAACCTGAAGTACGACTAGAAGGGCATTCCAATGGCGACCAAGGGGAGCAAGGGGAAGACGTACACGATCCTTCCGGTGACCCGCGTCGAGGGGCACGGGAAGGTGACGATCCACATGAACGACGCGGGCGTGGTGGAATACGCCCGGCTCCACATCGTCGAGTTCCGCGGCTTCGAGCGGTTCATTCTCGGGCGGCCCTTCTGGGAAGTCCCGGTCATGGTGCAGCGGCTGTGCGGTATCTGCCCGGTGAGCCACCACCTGGCGGCGGCCAAGGCGATGGACCGGATCGTGGGGGGGGAGCAGCTTACCCCCACGGCGGAGAAGATGCGCCGGCTCATGCACTACGGCCAGATGTTCCAGAGCCACGCGCTGCATTTCTTCCACCTGTCCTCCCCCGACTTCCTCTTCGGCACCGACGGGACGGCCGAGAGCGGTTTCGCCGCGCCCCCGGAGAAGCGCAACATCCTCGCCGTGGCCCGGGAGTTCCCGAAGCTCGCGGTCCAGGGTGTGATGATGCGGAAGTACGGCCAGGAGGTCATCCTGGCGACGGCGGGGAAGAAGATCCACGGGACCGGCGCCGTTCCCGGCGGCGTGAACAAGAACCTCTCCATCGCGGAGAGGGACGCCCTCCTGAAAGACGTCGAACAGATGACGGCGTGGGCGCGCAGCGCGGTCACCATCGCCCGGGACTACACCCTGGAGCACCTGCCGGAGCTCATCCCGTTCGGGTCGTTCGACTCCAACCACCTGTCGCTCGTGCGCGAGTCCGACGGCGCGCTCGACCTGTACGACGGCGTGCTCCGGGCCGTCGACAAGGACCGCAACATGATCCTCGTCGACGTGAACTGCCAGCGCTACCTCGACGTGCTGATGGAGGAGGTGCGCCCCTGGTCCTACATGAAGTTCCCCTTCCTGAAGGAGCTGGGCCCGGACCACGGCTGGTACCGGGTCGGGCCGCTGGCACGCCTCAACACCGCCACCTTCATCGACACGGACGAGGCCTTCGCCGCGCACAAGGAGTTCCGGGAGCTGCAGAAGGACCGCTCGAACAACATCACCATGTGCTACCACTGGGCGCGGATGATCGAACTGCTCCATTCCATCGAGAAGATCCGGGAGCTGCTGCTCGACCCGGACCTGCAGGGGAAGGAGCTGCTCGCTTCCGGGCCGCGGCGGGAGGAGGCGGTAGCGATCATCGAGGCGCCGCGGGGCACCCTCTTCCACCATTACCGCGTCAGCCGGAACGACGAGGTGACGATGTGCAACCTCATCGTGTCCACCACCAACAACAACGAGCCGATGAACCGCGCCGTTACCAAGGTGGCGAAGGACCATTTCAGCGGCCGCCGGGAGATCCCGGAGAAGCTGTTGAACTACATCGAGGTGGCCATCCGCGCATACGACCCGTGCCTCTCCTGCGCCACGCACGCGCTCGGCGGCATGCCGCTGGCCGTGGAGCTGTACGACGCGGAAGGGCGGCTCGTGGACCGGCGGGTCCGGGACGCCGGGCGGACGTCGCCGCGATGAGGGGGAAACGGGTCCTGGTCATCGGGTACGGGAATCCCGCGCGGGCGGACGACGGCCTCGGCCCGGCGCTCGCGGAGCGGCTGGAGGCCATGAACATCCCGGGTCTCACCGTGGAGAGCGACTACCAGCTCTCGATCGAGCACGCGGCGATGGCGGCCGAGCACGACATCGTGGTGTTCGCGGACGCCGACGGCTCGGCGGGGACGGAGCCGTTCTTCCTCAGTCCGGTGGAGGAGGAGCCTCCCGGCAGCTTCACGTCGCACAGCGTGGCGCCCGGGGGCATACTGCACATCGCCCGTTCCTGCTTCGACGCCTCGCCGTCGGGGTACCTGCTGGGCATCCGGGGCGAGGTGTTCGAGCCGTTCACCGAGGGATTGAGCTCCGCGGCGAGCGAAGGGCTGGAGGCAGCGCTGGAATTTCTGCCGCGGTTCATCGAGGAGATGCGGAGGCAACCGAACGCCGCAGGCTCCGGAGGCGCCACATGCTGAAGGATAAACACGTCATCCTCTGCGTCGACGACGATCCCGACGTCCTGGCCTCGCTGCGGGTGGTGCTGGAGTCCGACGGGTACGTCGTGGAGACGGCTCGCAGCGGGAAGGAAGGACTCTCCGAGTTCGAACGGAAGAAGCCCGACCTGGTCATCCTGGACCTCATGATGGAGGACGTCGACGCCGGGACGCGTCTCGTGCGGGAGCTGAAGGAATACCACCCGCACGTCCCCGTCTTCCTGCTCAGCTCCACGGGCGATTACCTGCACAGGTCGGTCGACACCAGCGAACTGGGGTTCCACGGGGTGTTCCAGAAGCCGATCGACCCGAAGATCCTGCTCCGGCTCCTGAGGGCGAAACTGGGGCGGCCGCCCGCGGACGGGGCGGGGAAGGGCTGAGGTGAGCCAGGAGCCCGTCCAGCTCCCGCTGGACAAGGAGCTCCAGGAACGCCTGCACTGGCTCACCGGCCTGCGATGGATCGCGGGCTTCGCGATCCTGGCGGGGATCGCCATGGGCCCCGGGGTCCTGGGGATGCCTCTCCCGGTAGTCCCCCTGATGGCCGTCGCGCTCACGCTGCTCTCCTACAACCTGGTGCTGCATCTGAAGCGGGAATGGTTCGCCGCCACCCCGGAACGCGCGAGGAACACGGCCTACCTCCAGATCGGGCTCGACTGGGCGGCCCTGACGGCCACGGTGTACCTGACCGGCGGCATCTCGAGCCCCGCCTGCCTCGCGTACGCCTTCCACCTGATCATCGGCGCCATCCTGCTTTCCCGGGCCGCCTGCTACCTCCTGGCGTGCGGCGTCGGCGTCCTCCTCGGGGTCCTCGCGTGGCTTACGCCGGACGGGTCGCTTCGGACCTGGGCGATCCTTACGCTCTTTTTCCTCGTTACGACCTGGCTGGCCACCTCGATTACGGCCCGGCTCCGGCAGAAGGAGGACGCCCTCTCCCGGACGACGCTCGCGCTGGACCGGTCCTTCCAGGAGATGGAGTCGCTGTACAACATCGGGCAGCTCGTGAACTCCACCCTCGACCTCGACGAGGTCCTCCGGCTGCTGGCCGAGCACACGACCCGGCTGTTCGGCGTGAAGGCGTGCTTCGTCCGCATCTTCGACCGGGACGGGAAGACGCTGTCCATAGGAGGGTCCTACGGCCTCAGCCGGGAGTACATCGACAAGGGGCCGGTGGAGGTGGGGAAGAGCTGGGTCGACTTCGAGGTGCTCAAAGGGAGGACGATCCAGGTGGCGGACGTGACCGAGGACCTCCGGTTCCAGTACCGCGAAGAGGCCCGGCGCGAAGGGCTTCGCTCCATGCTTTCGTGCCCGATGCGGGCGAAGGATCGGACGCTGGGGGTCCTGCGGATCTACACGGCGCAACCGCGCGTATTCGGCGCGCAGGAGGAGAAGCTTCTGCTGAACCTCGCGAACCTCGGTGCGCTGGCCCTCCAGAACGCCCGCAGCTTCGGCGATCTGCAGGCGCTGGACAGGGAACGGATCTGGTTCGCCCGGATGACCCACCATCAGCTCCGTTCCCCCCTTGCGGCGGCCCAGGGGGCGATCGACGCGCTGCCCTACGCGGGGCCGCTGAACGACGCTCAGAAGGACCTCGTGGAGAGGGCGGGGCGACGGATCCGGGATTCCTTCGACACCATCCGGGACCTTCTCGACTCCGCGGCGGCGCAGCGGTTCCGGGAGGAGGAAGCGGCGGAGCCCGTCCGACTGGACGAGGCGCTCCGCCGCGCGCTGGACACGGCGCGGGAGCAGGCCGCCTCCAAGGGGTTGACTTTCGAAGAGAAGACGGAATGGGAGCGCTGCGTCGCCCGGGCGGACCCCGCGGACCTGGAGAAGATCTTCTCCAACCTCCTGACCAACGCGGTGAACTACACGTCCTCGGGCGGGATCGTATTCGGTGCGCGCTGCGCGGACGGCTGGGTCGAGGCGTGGGTCGAGGACACGGGGATCGGCATCGGGCGGGAGGATCTGGACCGGGTTTTCGAGGCGTTCTACAGGACGCAGGCCGCCAAAGACTCCGGGGCGGTGGGGACGGGGCTCGGGCTGTCCATCGTCTCGCGGATGGTGCAAAGGCTGGGGGGCACGGTGTCCGTGGAAAGCGAGCCGGGGAAAGGGTCCCGGTTCACGGTCCGCCTCCCTTCGGCAACCGGATGAGCGGAAAAGGAGATGATGTTATGCGGACACGGTACATCGGCTTCATTTTGACCGCGGCGGCGCTCGTCGCCCTGTCCGGGGGAACCGGGCGGGCGGAGCAGAGGCTGACGCCGAAAGAAAAGCTCGGCAAGAACCTTTTCTTCGACAACCGCCTTTCCCGCCCGGAGGGGCAGGCGTGCGCGGACTGTCATTCCCCGGGAAGCGGCTTCAACGGCATCGGGGACGCGAGGTTCACCGCCTACGAAGGGGCGGTCATGGGCCGGTTCGGCCGGCGCAGCCCGACCGCGGCGGCCTACGCGTCGTTCAGCCCGAAGTTCCACTACGACAAGAAAGAGGAGATGTACGTCGGCGGCCAGTTCTGGGACGGACGGGCGGCGACCCTGGCCGACCAGGCGAAGATGCCCTTCCTGGACACGAACGAAATGAACAATCCCTCCGGAAGGGCCGTCGTCGAGAAGGTTCGGCGTTCCGGGTACGCGGGTCTGTTCCGCCAGGTTTACGGGCCCGACGCCTTCAAGAACGCGGACAAGGCCTACGATCGCATCGCCGACGCCCTCGCGGCGTACCAGAGCTCCCACGAGGTGAACCGATTCAGCTCCCGGTACGACTGGTACCTGAAGGACAAGGCGCGCCACCCGCTCACCGCGCAGGAGCTTCGGGGGCTGGAGCTGTTCAACGGGAAGGGGAAATGCGCCGAGTGCCACCCGAGCACGCCCGGCCCGTACGACAAGCGCCCCCTGTTCACCGATTACACCTACGACAACCTGGGGATACCGAGGAATCCGGGCGCGAAGGGAGTCGACCTGGGGCTGGGGGAGGTGGTGAAAGGCGGGCGGGAGAACGGGAAGTTCAAGGTGCCGACCCTGCGCAACGTCGCGGTCGCCCCGTCCTACGGGCACAACGGCTACTTCAAGACACTGAAGGAGATCGTTCAGTTCTACAACACCCGTGACGTCGAGAAATGGCCCCCGCCGGAAGTACCCGAGAACGTCAATACGGAAGAGATGGGGAACCTGGGGCTGACCGGCCAGGAAGAGGATGACATCGTCGCCTTCATGGGGACGCTGACCGACGGATACGTGCCGCCCAACCCGAGGTGACCGGCGGGGGGGGGCGGACTTCCCGGCTAGTCCTGGAAGACCCCCCGGATCTCCAGGACCCTCGGCATGTCCTTGAGGAAGGCGTCGACGCAGCCCGGATCGAAATGGGTGCCG
>CAZTFC010000030.1:0-31642 GCA_964612075.1 uncultured bacterium | reverse complement strand
CGCCGCATCGCCGGGGCCGCCCGGATCCTTCAACAGGACGATCCCGCTTCCGCAGCTTCGGCAACGGATCCGCGCACCCTTCGCGCCCTTCAACAGCGCCTCGTCCAGCCGGAAACGCGAACCGCACGATCCGCAATTGACGATCATCGACATTACGAAGGGTTCTCCCGGTGTCGTTGACCTCACATTATCAGGCGATGCGACGGAAAAGAAAAGAGCCCCGTGCGGCGCGCCGGAAAAAGACCGGGCGGCGCGGGCGAGTTCCCGGGCCGCCCGGAGGAAAAGGCGTGGCGAAGCGGGGCTGCCGCTTATGCCTCCGCCTGCCGGTTCAGCACCAGGCCGATCACCTTTTCCCGCGGGAGCATGCCCAGCGCCCGCCGGACCTCCGGGAGCGGGGTCGCGCCGGCCCGGACGACGAAGAGGATGTGGTCCACCAGGGGGGCGAACGCCAGCGCGTCCGCGCCGGACAGCACCGAGGGCACGTCAAAGAACACGTACCGGTTCTCGTACCGCCCCTTCATGTCCTCCACCAGCTCTTTCAGCAGCGGCGAGCCGAGGAACGCGCTGCTCTCGGAAACCGTCCGGCCGCCGGAGATCACCGTGAGCTTGTCGACGCCCGGCCACACGATCATGTCGGAGACGGGGCACCCCCCGGCGACGTAGTCGCCCAGCCCCTTGTCGCTTTCGTAGCCGAGCTTCTCGTGGACCTTCTGCTGCCGCAGGTCGCAGTCCACCAGGAGCGCCGTCTCGAGGTAGGTCTTGGAGAAGGTGAGCGCCAGGTTGACGGCGGTGAGCGTCTTCCCCTCCAGCGGCAGGGCGCTGGTGATCATCACGGCATTGCCGCCCTTCTCCGCGGCGGCCTGCAGGATCCGCGTCCGGAGCACCCGGTACGCCTCCAGCTCCGGGGCGTCGGGGAAGAAGGCGACGACCCGGTTCTCCGTGAGCTTTTCCGGGTCGAGGACGACCGACCGGGAGACGGTGTAGCTGGGAAGCGTGCGGGCGGGACGCACCGGCTCCTTCGGCTTTTCCGGCGCGGGCGGCTTCGGCGGCGGCGCCGGCGCGGCTTCTTCGGGCGCATCGACCTCCCTGCGCGTCTCCGGCGGCCGCATCGGCGCGACCGTCCGGGCGACCTTCTTCAACGGCTCGCGCCGGACCGACAGCCGCTCCGGCAGCGGCGGCAGGAGGCCGCCCCCGGGCTCGCAGATGTCGGCGACCAGCGCTTCGAAATCGCCCGCGCCTCCTTCCGCGTTTTCCGGCTTGGACTCCGCCTCCTTCGCGGCCGCCCCGGCCGAAGCTTCCGCCTTGACGTCCACCGGCGCGCCGCAGTGGCGGCACTCCACCCTGCCGTCCCTGGCCTCCGCCACCAGGCGCTCCTCGATCTCGAAATCGCCGCGGCAGCTCCCGCAATGGATTCTCACAGCGCCAACCTCCTCGACAGCCTGGCCAGGAAGACGTCCAGGTCCATCACGAAGAAATGGAACAGCAGGATGCCGACGAAGACGGCGGCGACCGCCGCACCCGCCACCACTTTGCGGCGCTGCTTCTCCCGCGCCACGTCCGAAGGGGTGAGGATCTCCGGGATCGCGACCAGCGCGGGGTACGGCAATGCCGCCGCCAGCCCCTCCAGCGTGTGCGCGGTCTGGTCGGAGGCTTCCTTGAGCGCCGCGTACCCCACCCCGCTCCCCAGCCCCAGCACCAGGCCGATCAGCAGGATCGCCGGGACGTTCGGGCTGGAGGGGCGCTCGGGCAGCCGCGCCGCCTCGACGATGGTGAACCGCTCGCCGAGCTGCTCCCTCTCGAGCCCGTGGGCGACCTGCGCGTCCATCGATTTCCGCGTCAGCTCGTCGTACTTCGCCTGCAGGTTGTTGCGCTCGACTACCAGCGTCCGGTACCCCTCCTCGACGCGCGGCGACGCCTCGATCCGCTGCCGGAACTGCCCCCGCTTCTGCTGCAGCGCCTCGATCTGCCGCCTCACCGAGCCGATCTCCGAACGGACGCCCGCCAGCTCCGAAGAGAGCTGGATGTAGGCCGGGTTGTCGGGCCGGGTCCCGTCGACGGTGAAGCCGCCCTTCCGGAGCCGCCCCTCGAGGTCCGCGATGGCGGCCTTCGTCCGGACGACGTCCGGGTACTCGTCGGAGTAGCGGCTTTTCAGCTCCACGAGCTGGCTTTTAAGGCTTTTGAGCGTCTCCTTCTCCTGGTTCGCCGTGTCCGGCGGCACGCTCGCGAGCTGCTGCGCCAGGTAGCTCTCCCGCTCTTTCAAGGCCCGGAGCTGCTCGTTCGCCCGGTCGAGGTCGCGCCCCACCTGGTCCACCGCCTGCTGGTTGAGCTGCGCCAGCTCGGGGAGCGACTCGAGGTTGCGCTGCTTGTAGGCTGCGATCCGGCCGTCGAGCCCCTCCATCTTCGCCTTCACGTCCTTCATCTCGTCCTCGAGGAACTTGGAGGTCTCGGACGACTGCCGCTCGCGGGAGCGGATGTTCTCCTCGAGGTAGAGCGAGGCCAGCTCCGCGGCGACCTTCTGCACCGTCTCGGGATTCCGCCCCTCGTACGCGATGCTGAAGGCGATGGTCGCCTGCGCGGGGCGCCCGGAGCGCGGGTCGATCACGTCCGCGCTGATCGTGTTGAACTTGATGTCCTCGCGTATCTTCCCGACGATCTCGTCGACCGTCTTGCGATCCTTCAGCTCCTCGTACAGCCGGAAGCGGTTGATCACCTCGATCAGCTTCGGCGTGCTCATGATCCTCTGGTTGATCGACTGCAGGCGCTGGTCCGCGAAGCTCGTGATGTTCGTCGCCACGTACTCCTTCGGGATCTCCTGCTCCTCGATCAGGATCGTCGTCGCGGAGGTGTAGGCCCTCGGAAGCAGCAGCGCCAGCGCAAGCGCCGTCCCGAAGACCAGGAGCGCCGGGAGGACGACGTCCCATTTCCTGCGGCGCAGGATCGCCAGGATGTCGCCCACCGACTTGACGTCGGAATCGTGCGGCTGAAAGTCGGTCATTCCGCCTGCCTCCTACTCGTCGAAGAGGGGATACGAAAGGGTCACGCCGGCGTAGACTACGCTCTGCTCCGCGCGGCCCCCGGTGAGTTTGTAATCCACCCGGGAGTATTGATACGAGGCGTCGACCGTCAGGTACTTCGACTGCTTCCAGCGGATCCCGGGGCGCAGGCGGTACGACCGCTCGTCGATCTCGTCCGTGGAATATTCCCCGGGATCGGAGCTGTTCCTGAAATACCCCGCGGAGAAGTTCGCGGAGATGTCGTACAGGAAGCGACGCTCAACGCCCAGCGTCGCCGAGGTCCGCAGCGAGGCGCCCGAGTACCCGAACGCCGGCGACAGGCCGTGGGAGAACATGAAGGTGGCCGTGGTCCGCTCGCCCGTGTAATTCACGGAGGCGTCGCCGGCGAACCCCGTGCCGCTGGAGGATTCGAGCCCCGTCCCCTCCTCGAAATCGGTCCGGGTGTGCATCACGCCCGCGTTCGCCTGCACGCTCCACAGCTCGTGCAGCGAACGGAACAGGCCGACGGTCAGGATGTAGTTGTCCGTCGTCTCGTTTTCATAGTCGCCGCGGCTGTACGAAATGTTCATCCGGGCCTTCGTCGTGCCGGTGGACACCGGCAGCGAGCGCGTGATCCCGAGCCCCGCGGTGTGCAGCCTGGAGTCGCGCCCCAGCTCTTCCGGGTAGTCGAGATATTCGAACGAGTACGACGCGCTGGCGGTCGTCTTCTCCGAGAGGATCCACTCCAGCGCGGTTCCGAAATCGTAGCGGTCGTTCTCCGAGAAATCGACCTGCCCCGCCTCCTCGAAATGCCGGTCGGGCCGCGACTCCTTGCGGAACGACCCCGTGCCGGAGAGAAGAAACTCCGTGGACAGCCGGTGGGAGAAGCGCCCCGACAGGGAATAGTCCGTGGCGTCGAGATCCGAGTTGTCCTGGTAGTCCTGCCATTCGAGCCTCGCCCCGAAGCCCGCCTCGGTCCGTTCCGTCTTCCACGACGCATCGACCCCCGGGGACACCGTCAGCAGCCAATCCTCCTCCCGGCCCGTTTCCGAGAAGAACAGGTTGTTGTTGTACTCCTCCCTCACCCCGACGGAAGGGGTCAGGCGGAAGTCGTACGCGCCCGCCGCCGCGGGGAGCAGGAGCGCCAGCGCGACCGCCGCCGCCCCGGCCGACAGCAGGACTCGGTCACGGCACATAGACCAGGTCTCCCCTCTTCAGCAGGATGTTCGACTCGAGGTTCTTCCCGGAGGTCACGTCGTCGTAATCGAACGGGATGATGACCGTCCGGTCCCCTTCCTGGCGGAAGATCCGGATCCTCGTCCGGTTGGCGAAGGCGTTGGGCCCCCCCGCGATCGCCAGCGCCTGCAGCACGTTCACGTTCGAGACGAGGATCGACCGCCCGGGGGCGTTGACCCGCCCGAGCACGTAGATGTGGTAGCTGTTCATCTGCCGCACTTCCACGGTGATCACGGGGTCGGTCATGTAGCGGACGAGCTTCCCCTCGATCTCTTTTTTCAGCTGCGCGACCGACTTCCCCGCGGCCGAAAGCTCCCCGACCAGCGGATAGGAGATCTTCCCGTCCGGCAGGACGGTCAGCAGGCGGGTCAGCGCCTGGTCCTTCCAGACGTCGATGTTGAGCACGTCCCCGGGGCCGATCCGGTAATCCGCGTCCCCCGCCGCCGGGACGGGCCCCTTCGCCTCCGCCGCAATCGCCGCGCACGGAGACGCCGCCACGACACATAAAACCGCGACCGTTATCAGGATTCTTTTCATGCGGGCACCTCGCTCACGCGCCATTTCATCACACGGTCCCCCCCGTGGAAAGTCAAATCCCTTTCAGCGCCTCGGCCGCTTCGGCCTTGCCGAGGAAGTCGCCCTCGGACGACGCCGCCTTCTCCAGGAACCCCCTCGCCTCGTCCTTCTTTCCCGTCGCGGCCAGCGCCATCCCGTAGTGGTAGTTGATCTCCGGATTTTCGGGAAGCCGCGCCTGCGCGGTCCGCAGGTAATCGAGCGCCCGCTTCGGGTCGCCCTGCCGGAAGTAAACCCAGCCCACCGTGTCGAGGACGACCGGCTCGTCCGGGCGCCGCTTCAGGGCGGCCTGCGCCAGATCCATCGCTCGGGCCAGGTCTTCCTTCCTCCCGAAGTCGGAAAGGAGCGCCGCCAGGTCGTTGGCGCCCTGCCAGAAATCCGGCCGCTTCGACAGCGCCCGCTCGTAGACGCCGATCGCCTTTCCGTATTCCTTCCCGGAAGCGTACATCCGGGCCAGCGAGCGGTAGTTCAGCAGGTTCTTCGGGTCGGCCTCGATCGACCGGTTGAACGCCTCTTCCGCTTTTTTTCGGTCGCCTTCCGCCGCGCGCAGCTCGCCGAGCAGGTGCCACGCGAAGGGGTCCTTCGGGTGGCGCCGCACCCGGTCCTCGCACGCCGCGGCCGCCGGGGCGAATTTCTTTTGCTGCGCGTAGAGCTGCACCAGCGACGCGAGCAGGACGTTCTGGTCCGGGTCGCGCCTCAGCGCTTCCTCGTACTCTTTCTGCGCCGCGTCCCAATCTTTGAGCGCCTTGTGGTACTCGCCCATCCGCATGTACCCCAGCGCGTTCTGCGGCGCTTTTTTCCGGATGTCGTCGTAGGCTTCCTGCGCCCGCTTCCAGTCCTTGGCCGACAGGAACAGGTCGCCCAGGTCCGCCATCGCAGCGAGGTTGCCCGGCTGCTCGGCCAGGTTCTGCCGCAGATACTCCTCGGCCTTGGGATACTCCCCCTCCATCGCGTGCACCTTGGCCAGCGCCCGGCGCGTGTCGCGCGAGGCGGGGTCGATCTTCAATGCCCGGTGCAGCGTCTCGAGCGCCAGCCCCTGCTCCTTGTTGAGCAGGTGCGCCTCGGCCAGGAACATGTAGCCGGGGAGGAAGCGCGGCTTCTCGTCGACCACCGTGCGGAAGCGCGCCACCGCCCCCGCCCCGTCGCCGCGCAGCAGGTAGAGGTTCCCTTTGAGCAGGTGGGCGTCGAGGTTCCGCGGGCTCTCCTCGATCACCTCGTCCACGTAGGCGTTCGCCTTGTCGATGTCCTGCCGGTAGCTAGCACCGCAGATCAGCACCTCGGCGCCCGCGATGTAGTGTCCCTTGTTCCGCAGGGCGTCGCTATGGAGCTACGCCACGTGCAGGCCGCGGGTGTCGTTCGTGTTTATCGCCGTGGGAGTGATATCGATGAGCTAGTCGCCGTGCTCGAATCCGAAGATATGCTTGTAGGCCCGGTACCCAAGGCCTCCGTCCTTCGGCAGGCAGTAGCCGCCGATGCCGGGGCCGTGAAACTGGATCACATTGACCCAATGGTTAAAAACGAAGAATTCACAAGAAACAGCCTGCGATCCTGTCGGCCGCCTCCCCATCCCACATCTCCGGAACTTTCCCCTTCTTCCCCTTCCCCGCCAGGATGACGGAAGCCGCCTCCCGGATCTTCCCCGGGTCCGTCCCGACCATGTAATTCGTCCCGATGTCGACCGTCACCGGCCTCTCCGTGTTCTCCCGGATGGTGACGCACGGCACGCCCAGGACCGTCGTCTCCTCCTGCAGCCCCCCGGAATCGGTCAGCACCATCGCCGCCTTCCGCACGGCGTACAGCATGTCCATGTGCCCGATCGGGTCGATCATCGTGATGCCGGCGCCGTCCAGGCCGAACGTTGCTATCTTCGCCCGGGTCCTCGGGTGCACGGGGAAAAGGATCGGGAGCGTGCGGGCGATCTCCGAGAGCGCCCCCCAGATCGGCTCCAGCGTCTCCCGGCGGTCGACGTTCGACGGGCGATGCAAAGTGAGCACGGCGTAGCGGCGGCCGTCGCAGAAAGCCCGAACGGCTTCCGACGGCGAGAACTCCCCCCGGTCGATCTTCGCCAGGTTGGTCCGGAGCGTGTCGATCATCACGTTGCCGACCCGGTGGATCTTCTCCTGCGCCACCCCCTCGGCCCGCAGGTTCCTTAAGCCCGACTCCTCCGTGACGAACAGCAGGTCGCAGATGCAGTCGGTGAGCTTCCGGTTGATCTCCTCGGGCATCGTCTCGTCGAAGGAGCGCAGCCCCGCCTCCACGTGCGCCACCTTCACGCCCAGCTTCTTCGCGGTGAGCGCGCAGGCGATCGTGGAGTTGACGTCGCCCACGACGACGACCCAGTCGGGGCGGTCTTTCAGGAGCACCTGCTCGAACGCGATCATGATCCTCGCGGTCTGCTCCGCGTGGCTCCCCGAGCCGACCTCCAGGTGATGATCGGGTTTGGGGATCTCGAGCTCCCGGAAGAACACCTCCGACATGTTCCCGTCGTAGTGCTGCCCGGTGTGGACGATCGAGACGCGCAGGGCGACGCCGCCCCTCGCGGCCTCCTCCTTCCGCGCGTCGAGGGCGCGGGCGATCGGCGCCACCTTCATGAAGTTCGGCCGGGCGCCGGCCACCAGCATGATGTGGTACGGGCGCGTCAATTCCTTCCCCCGGCCAGCCACTCCCGCTCCGCCAGGTCCGGCACGCGGTAGCCCAGCACGATCCGGCAGACCGTGTCGGCCACCCCGTCGGCCAGGTATTCCGGCGGCGGCTGCCACTTCCCCTTCCTTCCGGCCACCAGGCGCACGAACCGCAGGACGGCCTCCGGGTCCGCCCCGGAAAGGATATTGCTGCCGCACTCGACGGTCTCCGGGCGCTCGGTCACGTCGCGGATCGTCACGTTCGGGACGCCGAAGATGCACGCCTCCTCCTGCACCGTGCCGCTGTCGGAAAGGAGGCAGAACGCCGATTTTTCGAGCCGGATGAAGTCGAAGAAGCCGAAGGGCTCCACGAACCTTAAACCCGCCCGGCGGATGTTCACCCCGAACGACTCCACCTTCGACCGCGTCCGCGGGTGGAACGAGCAGATGACGGGGAAGCGGAACTCCTTGTGCAGCAGCGCCATCGCGTCCACCAGGGCGCGCAGCCGCTCCTCGACGTCCACGTTTTCGGCCCGGTGCATCGTGACCAGGATGTACTGCCCCTTGCGCAGGCCGAGCCGCTCCAGCGCTCGGCTGGCGGAGATGCGCTCCGCGTGGGCGTCGATCACCTCCTTGATCGGGTTCCCCGTGACGAAGATCCGCTCCCCCGGGATCCCCTCCCGCAGCAGGTTCTCCCGGCTGCGCTGCGTGTACGGCATCAGCACGGTGCTGGAGTGGTCGATGACGCGGCGGTTGACCTCTTCCGGCACCCGGTCGTCGTGGCAGCGGTTCCCCGCCTCCATGTGGTACACGGGGATCCCCAGCCTCCTCGCGACGACGGCCGACATGCCGCTGTTGGTGTCGCCCAGCACCAGCAGCCGGTCGGGGCGGTATTTCAGGAACAGCTTCTCGCTCCCCTCGAGGATCCGCCCGATCTGGGCGCCGAAGCCGTCGGCCCGCACCTCCATCCGCTCGTCGGGGCGGCGCACCCCCAGGTCGTCGAAGAAGATCCCGCTCAGCCGCTCGTCGTAGTTCTGCCCGGTGTGCACCAGGACGTGCTCCGCGTGCTGGTCGAGGAGCCGGATCACCCCGGAGAGCCGGATGATCTCGGGGCGCGTGCCCAGGACGGTCATCACCTTCATCGGAGCAGCTCCTTTTCGAACGAGTCGACGTCTTCCAGCATCAGCTTCCTCTTCCGCAGCAGCTCGCGCGTCCCTTCCAGGTCGAGCAGCTTGTCGCTGGAGCCGTATTCCTTCTTCAGCGACCCGTCGCCCTCCCGCTCGCCGCGGACCTCCGGGAGCATCGGGAGGATCGCGTACCACTTCCCGCGGTCGACGGTGCGGTGCGCCTCCTCGTCGCTCACCATGATCTCGTGGATCTTCTCCCCCGGGCGGATGCCGGTCACGACCGTCTTCACCGGGCGGTCGCCGATCAGCGCGGCGGCGACGTCCACCATCTTCGACGCGGGGGCGCGAGGAACGTAGGTCTCCCCCGGCAGGCCGCCGGTGACGGCCGCGAAGATCGTGTCCACCGCGTCGTGCAGCGAAAGGAGGAACCGGGTCATGTCGGTCGTGGTGATCGTGACCGGGCCGCCGTTGCGGATCTGCTGGTGGAAGAGCGGGATCACCGAGCCGCGGGAGGCCAGCACGTTGCCGTACCGCACGCAGACGAAGCGCGTCCCCCGGCAGCGCATGTTCCCCTGGATGAAGATCCGCTCCTGGATCGCCTTGGTCATCCCCATCGCGTTGACCGGCTTGCACGCCTTGTCCGTGCTCACGCCCACCACCGTCTCGACTTTGAGGTTGTGCTTCTGGATGGCGCAGACGATGTTCTCGGCCCCCTCGATGTTCGTCCGCACCGCCTCGTAGGGGTAGTACTCGCAGGTCGGCACCTGCTTCATGGCGGCGGCGTTCACGACGACGTCCACGTCGCGCAGGGCGGAGGTGACGCTGTCCAGGTCGCGCACGTCGCCGATCCAGAACTGCAGCTTGCGCTGGAAGTTCCGGTAGATCACCTCGTCGGTGGCGGCGGTCCGCTGCTCGTACCCCACCCGCATGAAGAACTGCTTCGCCTCGTCCCGGGAAAAGACGATGACGTTGGCCGGGTCGCCCATCTCGCCGCTTAAGAGCCGGTTGATCAGCACCTTGCCGAGCGACCCTGTCCCGCCGGTGATCAGGATCCTTTTTCCCTCGAACGGTTTCTCCGCCATCGTCATCTCCACTCCCCGTAGGGGGTCGGGTCTTCGGCAAGCAGGTTGATGAGGCCCGGCCAGTCGGGCTCCGGGTAGCCGGTGGCCCGCAGGAACGCCTCGCCGGCCATGCTGCGGTCGGACACCTCCGCGTCGTCCGGGACGATCTCGACGTCCAGCCGGTACGCTTCCCGGATCATGCAAAGCAGGTCGTGCTTGGAGATCGGCGGGGCGGCCACCTGGTAGAGGCCGGTCAATCCCCGGCGGTCGGCGGCGATCCCGCAGACCAGCTCCGCCAAGTGGTTCGTCGTCACGCCGGAATAGATGACCCGGGTGAACCCGCGCACCCGCTGCCCCTTCTGCGAAAGGAACCACTCCAGCAGGGAGCGGAAGTTCGCGAGCTCCCGCCCGATGATGGAGGTGCGCAGCGTGAGGGCGTTGCCGGTTGCGACCTCGCCCAGGTACTTGCTCTTCCCGTAGAGGTCCTCCGCGTCCGAGGGGGACTCTTCCGTGTAGCCGCCGCCCTTCCCGCTGAAGACGCAGTCCGTGCTGAAATGGATCAGCCGCCCGCCGAAGCCGCCCGCCCACTCCGCGAGCCTGTGCGGCAGGAGGGCGTTCAGCGTGATGCTCGGGATCGGCTGCTTCGCCGCGTCGCGCTGCTTGATGACGCCGACGCAGTTGACGACGACGTCGGGCCGCTCCGCGATCAGCAGCGCCCGGAGCCGCGGGAAGTCCATGGCGTCGACCCCGCCGATGACGCGCCCCTGGCGGAACAGGCCGACGCGCCGGATCAGCGGGTCCTCCGGGGACCGGGAAACCGTGCAGGCGACCTCGAAGCCGCGGGACAGCGCCGCCTGGAACACCTTGTGCCCCAGCATCCCCGTCCCGCCGAGAACCAGGATCTTCACGCGCGTCCCTTCCCGGTCACTTCCTTTTCTTTCGCACTTCTTCCTTGATCCGCTGGATGTGCCCGCGCCCCAGCGCCTTCACCTCGCACCCCAGCTCGAAGTAGCGCCGGATGGCGGCGTCGGGGAGGATGCCGAAGCAGTCGATCACGGCGATCGGGCCTCCCGCCCACTTTACGACATCCTCGGGCTTCAGGGTAAGGTACTCCGCGTGCGGCACCGCGAGGACGGCCGCCTCGACGCCGGCGAACGCCTTCGCGAGGTCCTTCTGCACCCGGATGTGCGAGAGCTCGCCCTGGTTGCGGAAGAAGCGGCTCCAGGAGTGCCCCGGCGCCGGGTAGCTCTCCTGGTTCTCCAGCTCGTACCAGTGGTCGACGTAGGGGTCGTGCACCCGCATCTCCGCGCCCATCTCGGCCAGCTTGCGCAGGACCATCTCCGAGCCGCTGTAGCGGGTGTCGCCGACGTCCTGCCGGTAGCTCGCGCCGCAGATCAGCACCTCGGCGCCCGCGATGTAGTGCCCCATGTTCCGCAGGGCGTCGCGGGTGAGCTCCGCCACGTGCAGGCCGCGGGTGTCGTTCGTGTCGATCGCCGTGGGGGTGATCTTGAAGAGCTGGTCGCCGTCCTCGAAGCCGAGGATGTGCTTGTAGGCCCAATACCCCAGCCCGCCGTCCTTGGGCAGGCAGTAGCCGCCGATGCCGGGGCCGGGGAAGATGATGTTGCTGTGGGTCGGCCGCATCTTGATGGCCTTGATCACCTTGATCAGGTCCACGCCGTTGCGCTCGGCGAAGAGCGACCACTCGTTCAGGAACGCAAGGATCGCCGCCCGGTAGGAGTTCTCCACGATCTTCGTCGTCTCCGACTCGATCGGCCGGTCCATGACCGTAAGCGGGAAATCCTTGGTGTTCAGCACCTCGTGCAGGAACTTCTCGACGCGGCCGCGCGCCTCCGCGTTGCACCCCGCGCACACCCGCCAGAAGTCGCGGATGCTGGCGACGTATTCGCGCCCCGGCATCACCCGCTCGAAGCTGTGCGCCAGCACCGGCTCCGACGCGATCTTCCGCTTCTCGAACGCTTTCTTGAGGATCGGCATCGCGACGAACTCCGTCGTCCCCGGGGCGACGGTCGTCTCGATCAGCACGAGGCAATGCGCGGGGATCTTCTCCCCGATCGTCTTCATGGTGGCCTCGAGCGCCGCCATGTCGGCCTCGCCGGTGCGCATGTTGCCCAGCTCGCTCTTGGAGTAGTCGCACTGCACGTCCACCACGACGACGTCGGCGAGCGAAAGGACCTCGCTGTTGTACGTGGCGATCAGCGTCTTCTTCTCCTTCACGCAGCGGCCGATCATCCGGTCCACCTCGGGGTCCTCGGCCTTCACCGGCGAGACGCCCTTGTTGAGCAGCGGGATCTTCCAGTAGCTGCGCGGGCTGGGGCGCTGGCAGCCGACGACGAACTTCGACGGCCTGCCGTCCTTGCCCTTCGTGTCGGCGACGATCGCGGCCATCACGGCGCCCACGAACCCCACCCCCATGACGACGACGATCTCCTTCCCCTCGGCGCGCGCCTTCTTCACGAGCTTTCCGACCCGCGCGAATTCCGCCGGGTAGTTGCCCGGCGCGGGGATCGGGAACTTGTCTCCGTACGGGCTGACCGACACGCCTGCGGACGCTTTCGCCGTCAACGCTGCCTCCTCGTCATGCGTGGATGGGGATCGGATCGGGATGCGGACGAGCTACCGCCCATGCGGCGTCGAAGCCGTAGGCCGTGCCGAAAAACCGCTGGCGAGCAACCCCTCACGACACCTCAAGGCAAAGATCTGCTGCGCACGCCATCCTCATCGGACGTCGTTGTCCATCAAATTACTATTTATTTCAGGGTTTTTACAACGTATTCCCGATATCGTCCCACCTGCGGCTCCCGTCGGGTTGGGAACAAAGTATCTTCCTACATACAAAGCATCAACCGTGCCGCGGGTCGAACAGGAAATACTCTTTATGAAACTAATGGTTACGGCATCAATATGGCTTCTTGGGCAAATCCGACGGCAGGATTGGGTAAAAATTTACCCGAAAGAGAAAAACCCGATCCGAGGAGCGCGAAGCATGCGCACCCTGCGGCTACTTCTTCCGGCGCTTCCTCCGGGCAAGACCGATCAGCCCGAGCAACCCGGAGCCGAGCAGCCAGGCGCCGCTGGGGATGGGGGTGGCGAGGTAGTCGTAGGTGCACTTGACGCTGTCGGCGTACCCTTCGTACATCGAGGCGGCGTACCAGGTGAAGCTGTTGCCGAAGTTGCCCCTGTATTTCCATTCGAGGGTCTTCCCGCCGTTTTCCGAATGCTGGAACCCCGCCGTGGAGACCGACCCCGAGAAATCCGACCCCGTCCAGAACTTGTATTTCCCCTGCCACTGGTTGGGCCAGGCGTAGATGGTGGAATCGATCCTGCCGTCGATGCCCGGGATCTGCGGCACGTAATAGTTCGACGCGGGCGCCCCGTAGCCCGGCACGGCGTCGATGTAGACGCCGAACTTGGTGCCCCAGTTGTAATCCTCCACGGGGGCGGAGGCCAGGTCGACCCGGAAGTAGGTGTAGTCGCCGGAGACGGCGATCCAGGCCGCGACGATGTCTCGCCCGATGTTGGACGTTTCCACCGCATCGCCCACGGCGTCGGTGAATTTCTGCCCGGCGTCCCAGTTGTACAGGTAGGCGGCCCCGGACTGTCGCATTGGAAGAAGGACGATCGACGCCGCGAAGAGAACGACGAGCCAGACCCTTCCTTTACCCGCCAACGGATTTGCCTCCTCCTCGAGATATTTTCCGCAGAAATACCTGCATTTAACATTCCGAATGAATGAAGCCCCATTTAAATTTGAATATCGGATATATGCGGTTTCAGGAATGGTTCTCGCATCACGGATTCGACACAAACTGGGCATTAATTTGCCCACAATGGGAAAAAATCATAAAAGCGCCATGCCCGAAAGAAAAACGGCAGGATCGTTTCCGACCCTGCCGTTTCGGGGGTGTGGAGGTTGGGCCGACTTGCGTTTGCCCGCTTACTTGCGCATCCTTCTGCGCAGGCCGATCAGGCCGATCAGGCCGGAGCCGAGCAGCCAGACGGAGTTGGGGATGGGTGTGCCGATGCTCTTCGGTGTAAAATCGATTTCCCACGAGGTGGTATCGTTATACGTGAACCCCCACCAGGAAAAGTATCCGGTGGCGTTTGCGGGAATACCGCTGACCTTCCATTGCAATGTGGTGCGGGCATCGTTGAAGCCGGCATCGATGATCGAAACGCCGCCCCCGGTTTCCGTCGCAGTCAGATCGCCGTTGTATCCGACGAAATATTGCGTCGGCCAGGGATATCCACCCGTCGTGTCCGGATAATAGTAGATCCGGTAGTAGTTCGAACCGGAGGCCGAGGCCTGCAGGGTCATCTGGAAGTAAAGGCCGCCGTCCTGGTTTGCGATGCTGACGCTGGAAATGTCCATCCCCGACGTGGCATCGCCTGTCGGGTCGGCAATGGTCTTATCCCATGCGCCGGTGTAGATGAGCGCCGCCCCCGCGACCGACGGCGCGAACAGCAGACACCCGACCATGACCGCCAGCACGAACCGCATCCGGTGTCTCATTGCTTACGCTCCCCCTCTTTCCGCGCCCGGAAAATTATTGAGAAACGTGACCAATTGTTTGCTTTAAATCTGAAGAAAACAATGCATTTTTCATACCCTAATACAAAATCGGGAAAACCCCGTTTATTCGGTTAATTGAGTTAATAATACGGTTTATCGAAACCCGTTTCGGGCGAGGAGCCGGTACAAATTTACCCAATCAGGGAAAAGGCCGCTACCGGCCGGGGAGGCGAACGGCGCCCGGCGCGGGAGTCGGCGGCTGGTTCCCGTACGCGTGGTCGAAGGTCTTTTTGTGGGGCCCCTGGCCGGGCAGCATCGTCGCCGCGTGCCAGGCGAAGTCCGCCCCGAAGTCCGCCTTCACCTTCCATTCGAGCGTCGCGCCGGTCCGCCGGAACTCGAGGTCCGTCGTGCCGGTGAAGTCGGTGCCGTTCCAGTAGCGGAGCTTGTGGTTCCAGTCGCCGAGCTTGGCGTCGAGGATGACGTCGATCCGGTTCTCGCGCAGGTCGACCCACGGGATCCGCGGCACGTAGCGGTCGGTGTCTCTCGCCCCGCCCGGGCCCGAGTTGACGTAGATGCCGTACCGCGCGTCGTAGTACTGCCGCTTCATCTCTTCCGGGATGTCGGCCATCGACGGCTCGACCGCCAGGTCGACCCGGAAGTAATGGTACGCGCCGTCGAAGGCGTGGCGCGCGGAGACGATGTCGAGGCAGGCGATGTAGGGGCCCCGGTCGTGGCGCGTGTCGCCGGCGGGGTCCTCGTACGTCGGGACGCCCGCCTTGTCCCAGTCGTACAGGGGGGCCGCGGCGGCCGGCGGCGCGGGCGGCGAAAGGATCGCGATCGCGAGGGCTGCGGCGGCGAGGCGCGTCCACGGACGGTTCATCGCGGTTCCCCCCTTTGCAGGGACATGATACCCGGATGCGCGGAAGGGGAAAATACGAAAGGCAGGGATTTCGAGTCCCTGCCTTTCAAGGGGTGAGCGTTGGTCTCGGGTTGACGGACGGCTATGCCTGATGGCGGTCCCGTCTCCGCAGGCCGATCAGGCAGATGATTCCGGAGCCGAGGAGGAGTGCGGCGCCGGAAACCGGGGTCGTGACCACGAGGGCGGACACCTGGCTCAGCACGATGCGGCTCCCCTTGTCGAGGGCGAGCGGCAGCCAGGCGAAGTTGTACGGGAGGTGCGGCTCGGGGATCGCGTAGGCGAGCGGCTCGACGCCCCGGTCGCGCAGGTCGTACGCGGGGGAGCTCATCAGGTCGCGATCGTCGGCCGCGCCGGCCGGCCGGATGAAGAGCTTGTGGAAATCGCCGTAGCCGTCGTCCATCGGCTTCGCCTTGAACCCGTCGTAAGCCGATGCCGCGACAGCGCCCGAAAGGAGGAAAACGACCCCCGCGACCAGGATGACCAGCCAGGTTCCCTTCCGCGTTCTCATCGTTTCGCCCCTCCCGGGTCTTATGCTGGCAATTTATTTAGCATGTTCCGTGCCTCTTGCGACGCGGCGGACCGGCGATCCTTTTTGCCGTTTCCCATCAATTACTTGTTCGTTTAAAGCAAAATAGTCCCTGATAGTGAAAGCCGGGGCTGAACGTTTTCGCATGCCAGAAATGTAATCGCCGGATACAGGTTTGAAAACGTGCAGGTTGCGTCATCGCGGTCGCGAAAAAGTCTATAATGGTGCTATGAAGACGCGCGGCGGAAGGTCCCATGCGGCCGCGGCCGCCGTACGGGCCGCGGTGGTTTCGGCCCTGCTGGGGGCGCTGCTCCTCGGCGGATGCGGAGGCCCGCGGAAAGCGGCCAGGCCCGGGGAGCCGCCGCCCGACCCGATGACGATCCGCCTTCCCGTCGGCACGCCGCTGAAGATCGAGCAGGCGGCGCCGCCCCCGATATCGCAGCAGTCGATCGCCCCGGACGAGATCCGCGAAGGGCAGATCCGCGCGCTGAAGCTGTTCCAGATCGACCTCGGATACCTCCCGGTCGAACCGTTGCCCGAGGAGGAAATTCCGGGGGTCATGTACGAGCCCTGACCGCGCGGCGTCGCGGCGTCGGATGAAGAAGGGCCCGGCGGCCGGTGAAGGCCGCCGGGCCCTTTTCTTCGGTGCGCGGAAACGGGCCGCTGGACGCTTCAGCGGACGCCGCGCCCCCCGCCCCCGCCTCCGCGGTCGCCGCCGCCGCCCCAGCCGCCCCCGCCGCGATCGACTCCGCCGCGGCTTCCGCCGCCCGTGTCGCGCGACGGCGCGCTTTCACGCGAAGGCGCCATGCTCGGCGCGGGGGCGCTTTCACGCGAGGGAGACGGAGCGTACCGCGGCGCGCTTTCACGGGCCGGCGCGCTCTCCCGCGAAGGCGCCACGCTCGGCGCGGGCGCGCTCTCGCGGGAAGGAGACGGGGCGTATCGCGGCGCGCTTTCACGCGAAGGCGCGGAAGGCGCACGCGGCGCCGCAGGCTGCGACGGCGTCACGCGTTGCTGCGGCGCGCCGGAGCGCGTTCCCGAGGGCCGCGTCACGCCGGTCGACGGGCGCTGCTGCTCGACGGACTGCGATCTCTGCCGCATCTCCGGCCGCACCGGCCGGGTGTCCTTCCGGACCCCGCCCGAGGCCGGCGGCGCCGAGCGGACCGCCTGCTGCCGCTCGGCCCGCACCGCGGTCACGTCGCGCCATTGCCGCTGCGCGGGCGCGGAGGAGGAAGCGCCGGCCGCCCGCGGGGCGCGCGTCGCCATGAACACGCGGTTCCTTTCCAGCGGGCGGTCGAACTGCCGGAGGCGCGCGTCGTCGCGCTGCAGGCTCGGCCGGCGATACCTCTCGCCCGGGCGCATCGGCTCCCAGCGGACGTTCCTCCCCTCGGGGATGAAGCGCGCGTTGGGGCGATACCGGTAGTTCCGGTGATAGTAATACGGATGGCGATGGTAGTAGTCGTACGAGCCCCAGACGAACCCGACGGAGATCCACGAGCCGTACGGCGTCCACACCCAGCCGAACGTCAGGTCGTTCACCCAGTAGCCGCCGAGGTACGGGTACCAGCCCCACGGCTCGTACGAGACCCAGGTCCACCCGTACGGGGCGACCCAGGCCCAGCGGCCGTAGTAATAGGGCGTCCAGCCCACCACGACGCGGGGGCGCCACACGTACCCGTACTGCTGGACGTAGACCCAGTCCCCGTAGTCCCGCAGCTCCCCGGCGACCACGGGGGGAACGCCGGCTTTCTGCTCTTCCTCGGTGTAGACCTCCCTGGGGGGCTCCGCGTCCTCGGCGCCCCGGTACTGCGCCACGGTGATCGTGCGACCGATCGACGCCTCCTGGCCGGCGTTCAGGCGGTATTTCTCCCCTTCCTGCGACACGGTCGCCTTGCCGCGGCGGACCACGAGGCGTGTCGTGTCCTCGTCGGTCACGTCGAGCCAGTACCGGCCCGGCTCCGCGAAATTCGCGCGCGCGCCTCCCGGCACCCGCACCGTGACGGGCGCGAAGTCGTCGCCCGGCAGGTCGAAGCGGATCTCGCCGGAGCGCAGGCGGAAGTAGGTCTTGTCTTCCGACATCTCCCGGACCTCGACGTCGGTGCCCGAGGTGAGCAGGACGAACTGCCCCCCGTGGAACTGCAGCTCGGCTTCCGACCCTTCGGGGACGCTCACCCGGCTGTTGGCCGTCACCGGGGTGTTGGTGGTGGCCTCCTGCCAATCCCCGTCCTCCGCGGTCTTCAGCCAGGCCGTCCCGGCGAGGATCTTGAGGCGGCTGAGGGCGTAGGCGGGGATGCCCTCGTCCTCTTCCCCCTGCGCCTCGGCGAAGGCCGGCACCCCGAGCGCGAGGGCGGCCGAGGCGAGGACGGCGAGGAACCATGCGGCGCGGTTTCGTTGCTTCATGGCGTTGCACCTCTCCCGTTGGACATGCCGTTTAGACGAAACGGCACGCCTCGAAAATTCAAGGATGCCCCGGGATTTATTTTACCGTGTAGACCGGCTTGACCGCGACCGAATGGACCTTCTCCGGGGGGTCGAAGAAGACCGCCATGAACGGGAGCGTTTCCCCTTCCTGGATCTCGCGCTTCCCGCCTTCCTCGACCCCGCGGGAGAGGAACGAGTCGACCACGTCCGGCTTCGTGTGGCGAAGCGTCGTGTTGTCGAGGAAATTCCCCGCGAAGACCGTCTTCTCCGAGAGCGCCTGGTTGTCGGGGCCCAGGATGGTCGCGCTGATCCGGATGCCGTTCTCGACGTCCCTGCCGCGGAGCGTCACGCTCCCCGTGACGGCGAACAGGGCGCCGCCGTCGAACGAGTTGTCCGAGAACCAGTGCACGTCCCGGATCTCGTAGGACGGCAGGCCGGCCCTCTTCCCCGACTCCGCGCTCTCCCTGGCGGATGTCTTCCAGCCGGCGATCCACCGGTCGAAATAGTCGGTCCCGAACAGGAGCGCCGCGCCCACCAGCAGGAGCAGCCAGAGGACGACGACCAGGAGGAAGAGCGGGTTGGCGTACGGGGGCCGGGCGGAGGGCGGCCTGGGGGCCGCCTTCGCGGCCTCCTTCCGCGGCTCCCTCGGCGCGGAGGGGGACCCCGCCCCGGAAACGTCGCCCTGCTCCGCGTGCGGCGCGCTCCCGGCGGAGGAGGCGGTCGCCCCGGGCTTGAACAGGTCCTCGAGGACGGAGGCGAGCGCCTCGGAGCCGTCGGTCGGCTCCGGGTAGGGCGTCACCCGGACCGGGCCCTGGTACCCCGTCTTCCGGCCGCCGGCGTCGGGGCCGGCCAGCTCCGGCGGAAGCTCCGAAGGAGGCTCCGTCGGAGGCTCCGGCGGAGGCTCCGTCGGGGGCTCGGGCGGAATCTCGGGCGCGGGGGGAGGCGGCGCGTTCTCGTCGATCTCGCGCAGCAGCTCGGCCATCGCCCGCGTCGTCTCTTCCATCGTCGGGCCTTCCGGCACAGGCGACGGCAGCTCCGGCGGCTGCGCCACGCTTTCCGGCTCGCCCTCCCGCTCCGGGGGCGGGGCGGCCGGCGGGGCGGCCGGCGGGGCGTCCTCCGCGACGACCCGCTCGACGGGGCGCAGCGGGACGGGCTCGGGCGCGGGGAACGAGAGGTCGGGGTTCTCCACGACGATGTACCCGCCGCACTTGCGGCAGCGGACGCGGATCGCCCGGGATTCCTTGAACAGCGACCTGGCGAGGCGGAAGCGGGACTGGCAGGACTGGCACTCGATCACCATCACCTGGTCTGTCATGTCGGCGCGCTCCCCCCTGTGTTGCGGAATGACCATTATCGAAATACGGCATGGAAAACGCAAGATTCGATCTATGGGGTATACTGGCGGCTTGTATCGGCTGAACGAAAAAAACCGCGCCATCGGGGAGATGTTCTCCCGGATCGCCCCGAGGTACGACCTCCTGAACCGCGTCCTGTCGGCGGGGATCGACCGCAGGTGGCGGCGCGCCGCGGTGGCGGAGATGGCGCCGGCCTCGGGCGGGCGGCACCTGGACCTGGCCACCGGGACGGCGGACATGGCGCTGGAAATCCTCCGGCAGAAGGGGGAGGCGGCCTCCGTCGCCGGGGTGGACCTGTCCGTCGAGATGATGCGCATCGGGCTCGCCAAGTGCGCGAAGGCGGGCCGGGCGGCGGGCGTCTCCTTCGTCCGCGCCCCGGGCGAGTCGCTGCCGTTCCGCGACGCCTCGTTCGACTCCGCCTGCATCGCCTTCGGCATCCGCAACGTCGCGGACCGCGCGCTGGGGCTTTCCGAGATGTGCCGAGTCGTCCGCCCCGGGGGGCGCGTCGTGGTGCTCGAGTTCTCCGTGCCGGACGGCGCGGTCCTGGGCTCCCTCTACCGGTTCTACTTCACCCGCGTCCTCCCGCGGATCGGCGGGCTCGTCTCCTCCCGGCGGGAGGCCTACCAATACCTGCCCGACTCGGTGCTCGCGTTCCCCTCCCCCCCGGAGTTCGAGGCGATGATGCGCGCCGCGGGGTGCTCCTCCGTGGCGAGCCGTCCGCTGACGTTCGGCATCGCGACGCTGTACGTCGGGTCGAGGTGACGAAGGTGGAGCTGCGCCGTCTCTGCGTGTTCTGCAGCTCGAGCGACCGCCTCCCGGAGCCCTTCCGGGAAGAGGCGCGCGCCCTGGGCGCCCGCATGGCGGCCGAGGGGATCGAGCTGGTCTACGGCGGCGGGTCGGTGGGGCTGATGGGGATCCTCGCCGACGCGGTGCTCGCCGGCGGGGGGAAGGCGACCGGCGTCATCCCGGGCTTCCTGTCGACGAAGGAGCTGGCGCACGCGGGGCTGACGCGGATGCTGGTCACCCGGTCGATGCACGACCGCAAGCGGGAGATGAGCCGCCTCGCCGACGCTTTTGCGATCCTGCCCGGCGGGTTCGGCACCCTGGACGAGTTCTTCGAGATCCTCACGTGGAAGCAGCTCGGGCTGCACCACCGGCCGATCGTCGTCGCCAACACCGGCGGCTGGTTCGACCCGCTCATGGAGTACTGCCGGCGCGCGGAGGCGCTCGGCGCGGTGTCGAAGGGGAACCTGGCGCTGTTCACGGTGGTGGACCGGGCCGACGAGGCGGTCGACGCGCTGCTGCGGATGCGGCGGGAGGCGAAGGAAGCGAACGGCCTGGCGCGCGTCTGAAAGGCCGCGGGGCCGCGGGCCGCCCTTTCAGGCGAACGCCGTCCCCTCCTCCTCCCCCCGCTTCCCCAGCAGGAAGACGATCAGCGAGGAGGCGAAGACGACCAGCAGGCGCGCCTCGCGGGCGTCGACGGGCTCCGGCTCCCGCGGCGCGCCCTCCCCCTCGACCGGCAGCCCGCTCAGGACGTGCGCGCGCCGCAGCAGCGACTCCACACCCGGCAGCATCCCTTCGGGCATCCCGGCGGCCCTGGCCGCGCGCGCCACCGACCCGACGACCGGCCGCGGCGGCGGGTCCCCCTCCTTCGCGGCGCGTCTTTCCGCCTCCAGCGCGACGGCGGCCACCGCCAGCACCGCCTCCCGCAGGGCGTCCCGCGACCGCGGCTCCGGCTCCGCCGCTAGGAAGGCCTGCGCCTGGAACAGGTGCCGCCGCGCCGCCTCGAGGTCGAACAGGCTGACCGCCCGCTCCGCCTCCGCCGACTCGTTGAACCCCAGCGCGTCCTGGTACGGCCGGAACCGGTCCCGGAACAGCCGGACGTCGGCCCCTTCCCGCTCCAGCAGCTCGTTCAGGCCGCGCCGGATCAGCTTCCGGTCGACCTCCTTCACCGCCGCCGTGTCGTCCGTGAGCAGGAACTCGAACAGGGCGTACGCCCCCCGGTCGGGCAATGCGAAGAACCGTTCTTTGAGGGCGAGCCGCGAGGCGTCGTTGTCGTCAAGGGGGAGCGCGTCGATCGGCTCCTTGAAGAAGGAAAGCGCGGCGCCGCGCAGGACCGCGGTCCAGGCCACCTTCGAATAGTCCGTCGCGGACAGCACGCGGAACAGGAGGTTCCAGAGGGAATTGCGAAGCGCGGTCCCCGAAGGGCCGCCCGCACCGCCGGTCGTCATCCCCTCCCCCTTTCCCCGCGTATATCAGGAACTATACCCCATCGGGCGGCGGTTTGACATTCGGCCCGATTCGGCCGTAACCTAATCCATCGCCAAGGCTTGAAACCCCTTCCGGCCTGAAAGGTGAAACCCCTTCCGCGCCGGGCGCGGAAGGCAAAAATCGCAGGGAGGCAAACGGCATGAAAAAGGTTTTGATCGCGCTCCTCGTTCTGGCTTTTCCGATGTCCGTGGCGGCCATGGACATCCCGCAGGGGAAGTATGAATTGACCGGCACCACCTCGTTCGATTTCTCCAGCTCCTCGATCGACACCGGGGCCGGCGACGTGGATGCGGACACCATCTCCCTCGAGCTCGACGCGCAATATTATTTCCAGAAAAACGTCGCGTTCGGCCTCTTCTGGAACTACAACGACACCGACTTCGACGGCACCGCGGCGGACTCCACCTTCTGGATGATCGGCCCCCAGGCGACCGTGAATTTCTCCATCGACCCGAAGCTCTCCTTCTTCGTGAACGGCGGCGTCGGCTACTCCAACTACGACCTCGCCAACAACGACGCCGACGGCTTCGGCCTGAAGGTCGGCGGCGGCGTGAAGTACTTCTTCGCGAGCAACGTCGGCATCGTCGGCCAGCTGAAGTACACCCGGCTGTGGCTCGACCCGGACCAGGGCGGCGACTGGGACTACGACGAGTTCTCCTTCGGGCTCGGCCTCTCGATCCTCTTCTGATCCGCTCTTCCCGCGGTTTCGCGCCCCCGGCCCGCAAAGCGGCCGGGGGCTTTTTTTGCGCCCGCGGCTGATGGTTCCCGTTTATCGATTATCAGAGGGTGGTTTCCTGTGCAAATGAGGTCTCAGAGACCTCATTTGCGCAAAAACCCCCCCTGCGTTATCGGCAAGGATTCTTCTCAATAACCGGACCGGCATGATTTCCGCATGGATCGCGGGGAGAAGCCGGACCCATCGCGGAGCCGACATGCGACCACTCGACCGGAAAAAAGCGCGGATCCTCCTGCATTTGGCGGCCGCGGCGCTCCTTGCGCTCCTGCTCCTGCCGGCGTGCGGCGGGGGCGGGGGCGATGGGGAAAACGTAACCGCCGCGCCGGGAGATGACAATTCAGTAATTCCTCCGGCGCCGCCGGACGCCGCCGACCCGGGGGTGGCCGACATCCGGGACCAGCTTCTCGCCGCCGTCAACGAGGCCCGGAGCGCGTCCCGCCTGTGCGGAAGCGCTTCGCACGGGCCGTCCCCGCCGGTCGCCTGGTCCGACGCGCTCGCGACGGCCGCGTACCTGCATTCCTCGGACATGGCGCGGCACGGGTTCTTCAGCCACACGGGGTCGGACGGCAGCTCGGCGGGGCAGCGGATTTCGCGGCAGGGGTATTCCTGGAGCACCTGCGGGGAGAACATCGCCGTGGGATACCCGTCGGTTTCCGCCGTCGTCCAGGGATGGCTCGGCAGCGAGGGGCATTGCCGCAACATCATGGACCCGGACTTCACGGAGATCGGCGCGGGGTACGCCATTGGGCAGTATGGGGGCAGCTCCTCCGCCCGCTACTGGACGCTCGACCTGGCCGACCGGTGACCGGAGAGGGGCGGGAATCTTCCAAAAAAAAACCGCCCCGGGGAGGTCGGCGGACCCGGGGCGGCCGTCGGGACCTTTCTCTACAGGGGAGGGAAGATGCCCGACGCTATCTATTTCCGCAGCTGCCTTTTCCTGTCGCTATCCGCGCTCCTCCCAGTGGCCGGGGACCCAGACCTCGACGCGGACGTTTTCGTAATGCCCCGGGACCCAGGTTTCGCGGCCGTAGCGGTCGTAACGGTCGCCGTCGTCCGCGTAGCCGTCGTCCGCGTAGTGGCCGGGGACCCATTCCTGCTCGTACCGGGTCTCGTAGCGGCCCGGCACCCAGACCCGCGCCGGCGGGACATAGGCCGGCGGGGGCGGCGCGTAGTGCGCCTGCGCCTGCGAGTTCGCGATGATGGTGCCCAGGATGGCCCCGCCCACCAGCCCGACGAAGAACTCCCCGATGCCGTTGCCGTGGTACCCGCGATATGCGCGGGGGCCGGGGTAACCGTAGCGGCCGCCGGCGTACGCCGGAAGGGAGCCCGCCGCCAGCAGGCCGAGCGCCAGCAGGATGCAGATGGCTTTCTTCATCGTCTTCGCCCCTCCTTGCTCCCGTGTCCGCACCCGTTCCGACGAACGGCGCGGGCGGGTTATTCAAAAGGGACGGGGGAAGGCCGGACGGCGGAGATCGAGATCAATCGGCGGAGATGATGAAGATGAGGACGCCGGCTTCGTGGGAGGGGCCGCCGACCAGGACCATCCCCCCCCGCGAGAGACCCAGGGTGGTCGAAAGCAGGCTCTTGCCGCCCTCGCGGATATGGACGGAGAGGCGGACCTTGGCGCCGTCGGCCGGCAGCGGCTTGATGCTCATGGAGCGGCCGCCCGGCAGCGCGATGTCGCCGGTCTCCCCCACCGCCAGCGTGCGGCGCTTCCGTTCGAGCATCCGGTAGTTGGTGTAGTCGAACATCGCGCGCAGCTTCCCGCGGATGTTGGCGAGCCCGGGGTCGACCGAGGAGCCCTCGCTGGAGGCGTAGACCGAGCCGACGTCCACGGTGACGGCGTCGGCCGCGAGGCACCGCGGCGCCGGGCCCCAGGAGAGGAGCAGGAGCGAAAGCAGGATCGCGGCGGCCGCCCGCGCAGCGTTCCTAGGAATTGGCATCTTCGATGATCCAGATCACCCTGGGCAGGTCCTCTCCCTTGTCCACGAGCGCCACGATGGCGTCGTCGGACTCGACGTCCTCGACGGAGACGTCGAAGCTGCTCGGGTTGAACGGCGAACGATCCTGCTCCGTAGGGTAGAACAGGAGTGCGAAAACCACAAGCGCGGCCGCGACGGGGACGAAGGCCCACCACCAGCGGCGCAGCGCCCGCGCGGCGGGCCTGCGCTCCCCCTCGCCCTCCGCGATGCCGGCGCGCACGCGGGTCCACATCGCGTCGAGCCCGGCCCGCGCCGAAGAGGCCTCTGCAGCCACATGGGCCCGCAGGAGCCGCCCCAACGCCTCGTTGTCCCGATCCATCGTCATCCTCATCCCTTCCTGTGCCGGCCCAGGGCGATTTTCAGCTTCTCCCGGGCGTAGTGCAGCCGGGACATCACCGTCCCGGTGGAGCAGCCCATCGTCTTCGCGATGTCCTCGTACGCCATCCCCTCGATCTCCCGGAGGAGGATGACCGCCCGGTGGTGCTCCGGCAATGCCTCGATGGCCTTGCGGAGCGCCTCCCCGAGCTCCCGGTTCGAAAGCTCCTCTTCCGGCGTCGTCGGGTACGCGAAGGAATCCGGCGGCGACCCGTCCCCGGAAAGCCGCCCCTCGTCGAGCGGGACCTCGCTCGAGCGGGACGCCTTCCTCCACCGGTCGATCGCCTGGTTCACCAGCAGGCGGTAGAACCAGGTGTAGAAGCTCGAGCCGAACCGGAACTCCTTCAGCTTGAAGAAGGCCTTGACGAACGATTCCTGGACGACGTCCAGGGCGTCGTCCCGGTCCCCGACGATGCCCACGGCCACGCCGAACGCGCGGGTCTTGTAGCGCTCCACCAGCTCCTGGAACGCCCGCTCGTTCCCGCGAAGGGTCGCGCGGATCAGTTCGTCGTCCGGAACGCCGGGGCCGCCCTTCTCATTCATAGGACGGAGCGTCCCCCCGGACTATTCACGAGGCGCGCGCTTTTTTTCAGTGGATTTCCCCCCAGTTCGCGCCGCGGCTGACGGAAACGGTCAGCGGGACGGTCAGTTCCGCCGCCCCCTCCATCGCGCCGGTGAGGATCCGTTCCGCCTCCTTCGCCTCCGCGCCGGGCGCCTCGACGATCAGCTCGTCGTGCACCTGGAGGATCAGCCGCGCCCGCATCCGCCGCTCCCGGAAGTCGCGGTCCGCCCGGATCATGGCCAGCTTGATCAGGTCCGCCGCGCTCCCCTGGATGGGCGTGTTCACCGCCATCCGCTCCGCGGCCTCCCGGAGGACCCGGTTGCGGGAATCGATGTCCCGCAGGAAGCGCCGGCGCCCCATGATCGTCAAAACATACCCGTTTTTCCGGGCACTTGCCTTCACATCCTCAATGTAATCCCTCACGCCCGGGTACCGGTGGAAATACTGCTCGATGTACTCCTTCGCCTCCTTCCCGCCGATCGCCAGCTCGCGGGAGAGGCCGAACGGGCTCATCCCGTAGAGGATGCCGAAGTTGATCACCTTCGCCTTGCGCCGCTGCTCCTCCGTTACCTCGGCGGCGGCGACCCCGAAGACGGCGGCGGCGGTGGCGGTGTGGATGTCGTCGCCGGAGCGGAACCGGCGGACCAGCTCGGCGTCCCCGGAGAGGTGGGCCAGGAGCCGAAGCTCCACCTGCGAATAGTCGGCCCCTACGAGGATGTTCCCCGGGTCCGCGACGAAGCCGGCCCGGATCCGCTTGCCGAGCCCGGTGCGAATCGGGATGTTCTGCAGGTTGGGGTCGGAGGAGGAGAGCCGCCCGGTGGCGGTCTGCGTCTGGTGGAAGGTGGTGTGGATCCGGCCGTCGCGCGGGTCGACCAGGCCGGGGAGCACGTCGACGTAGGTGGAGCGGATCTTCGCCAGGGTGCGGTACTCGAGCACCAGCGACGGGACTTCGTGGAGGTTCTTGAGCTGCTCCAGCACCTCCACGTCCGTGGAGTAGCCGGTCTTGGTCTTCTTGACGGGCGGGAGCCCCAGCTTCTCGAAGAGGAGGAAGGCGAGCTGCTTGGGAGAGTTGATGTTGAACTCCGTCCCGGCCGCGGCGGCGACCTTGCGCTCGATGTCCTCCACCTCGCGCGCGAGGCGCGCGGACAGCTCGCGGAAGATCTCCGGGTCGATCCGGATCCCCCGCTCCTCCATCCGGTGGAGTACGGGCAGCAGCGGCATGTCGAGGCCGCGGAAGACCTCGAGCAGCCCCGCCTCGCCCAGCAGCCGCTCGAGCTCCTTTCCCAGCGAGAGCGTCGCCGCCGCCTCGTCCGCGGCGCGGTCCTCGCGCGACTCCCCCTCCGCGACCGCGAGCGACGACGGCAGGTAGCGGGCGCGCAGCTTGGCGAAGGTCGGCGTCCCCTCCTCCGGCGCGAGGAGGTGCCCCGCGACCTGCACGTCGAACAGCGCCAGGTCCGCCGCGGGCGCCGGGCCCTCCGCGGGCGCCGCCCCGCCCGGGGCGGCGGCGCGGTAGAGCGACTTCCCGTCGGCCAGGTAGACGGTCGCCCCGCGGCCGTCGAGCGCCCGCGCGGCGGCGGCCGCCGCGGCGGCGGGAAGGACGTGGACGCCGCGCCCCTCCACGGCGAACGCCGCGCACGTCCTGCGCTCTCCGTCGTACGCCAGCCCCGCGCCCTGCAGCGACCCCTTCCCGAGGGCGGAAAGCAGCTCTTCCGGGCCGGCGGCCCGTTTCCATGAGACCGCCTTCGGGGGGGCGGCGCCTTCCGGGAAGAGCGCCGCGGGCGCGCCGGCGAGGTCGAGCTCGTCGAGCAGCTTGCGGAACCCCAGGCGGCGGAACAGCGGCGCGACGCGCGAGGCGTCGATCGGGCGCGGCGCGAACTCCCCCGCCTTCTCCGGCAGCGGGACGTTCCGGTCGATCGTCACCAGCTTCAGGGAGAGGCGCGCGGAGTCGGCCCCCTTCTCGATCTTCTCCTTCCGCGCGCCCTTGAGCTTCCCCGCGCCCGACAGCACGGCCTCCAGCGACCCGAACTCCCGCAGCAGCTCCGAGGCCGTCTTCTCGCCGACGCCGGGGACGCCGGGCACGTTGTCCGACGGGTCGCCCGCCAGCGCCAGCAGTTCGGCCACCTTGCCCGGCGGGACGCCGAAGGTCTCGACGACCTGCTCCTCGGCGACCTCGTTCCCTTTCAGCCCGTCGCGCACCTTCACGCGCTTCGAGACGAGCTGGTACATGTCCTTGTCGGAGGAGACGATGACGACGTCCATCCCCTCCTCCTCCGCCATCCGGGAGAGGGTGCCGATGATGTCGTCCGCCTCGACGCCCGGCAGGGCCACCCGGCGGACGCCGAGCGCGTCGATCACCTCGTCGACCAGCGGCCTCTGGAGCGCGAGGTCCTCGGGGACCTTCAGCCGGTTCGCCTTGTACTCGGGGAAGATCTCGTGGCGGGGGGTGGGCTCCCGCGAGTCGAAGACGGCCGCGACCCCCGCGGGCCCCTCGGTCCGCAGGATCTTGAGGAGGATGCGGGCCACGCCGAGGACCGCGTTGGTCGGCGTGCCGTCCGGCGCCGTCAGCCGCGGGACGCCGTAGAAGGTCCTGTAGAGGACGTTATGCCCGTCGATCAGATACAGGGTTGGCATCGGATGCCTGGCGGTGCTCCACCACCAGCGTCTCCGCGATGGTGTCCCCCGCCCGCTGCCCTTCCGGGTCGTAGAACCCGAGGTACGCCTCGACGAGCAGGACCCCCGCGCCGAGGGTGTAGGCGAGCAGCGGGCCGATCGCCGGTATCAGGTAGAGGAGCACGGGGACCGTGATGGGGAGGTTCCGCACCATCGACGCCTGGTAGTCCATCGCCTCCCGGTCGAGCCGCACGACTTTGAGCCCCGTGAGCCATTTGCCCGGGCTGCGCCCCCCCGGGAACGCGTCGCACATGAGGATGTAGAAGAGGCACGCGAGGACCCCGGCGGCGCCGGGGACGTGCCACAGCGACAGCGCTATGATGAGGTCGGCCGCCTTGCCGACCAGCCGCGCCAGGTAGCGCGCGCGGCGCGCCTCGAGGTGGAGCTCGCGCCTCTCGCGGAACTCTTCGCCCGCGGCCATCACCCCTCCCCCGCCCCGCCCGCCCGGGTGAAGAAGAGGAAGGCCATCGTCGGCCTGCGGTTCCCGGGCTGCGTGACGAAATGGACGGACTCGAACCGGAAGCCGTCCTTCGACGCGCGGTTCAGCGCCTCCTCGATCGTCCGGTCGTTGACGTCCGGCAATTCCTCCACGCGGTACGACGGCAGCCCCTCCGCGCCCGGCACGGCGCTCACCTCCCCAGCGCCCGCGCCGCGTCCTTGGCGGCGTAGGTGACGATGAGGTCGGCGCCCGCCCGCCGGATGGACACGAGGATCTCCATCATCGCGCGCTCCCCGTCGATCCAGCCCAGCTTCGACGCCGCCTTGACCATGGCGTACTCGCCGCTGACGTTGTAGGCCGCGACGGGCACGTCGAAGGCGTCGCGGACGCGGCAGACGACGTCCAGGTAGGAGAGGGCGGGCTTGACCATGACCATGTCGGCCCCCTCGGAGATGTCGAGCGCGACCTCGCGCAGCGCCTCCCGGACGTTGGGCGGGTCCATCTGGTAGGAGCGGCGGTCACCGAACGACGGCGCGCTGCCGACCGCCTCCCGGAAGGGGCCGTAGAACGCCCCCGCGTACTTCGCCGCGTACGACAGGATCGAGACCCCCTGGGCCCCCTCCGCGTCGAGCGCCATCCGGATCACGCCGACGCGGCCGTCCATCATGTCGGAAGGCGCCACGACGTCGGCGCCCGCGCGGGCGTGCGACACGGCGCTCGCGGCCAGCAGCTCGAGCGTGGCGTCGTTGTCGACCTCGCGCCCTTTCAGGACCCCGCAGTGGCCGTGGCTGGTGTATTCGCAGAGGCAGACGTCGGTGATCACGACCAGGTCGGGCACGGCGTCCTTGACCGCCCGCACGGCGGTCTGCACGATCCCGCGGTCGGAGTACGCGTCCTTGCCCATCGGGTCCTTGCGCGCGGGGATGCCGAAGAGCAGGACGGCGGGGATGCCGAGCCGGGCGGCCTCCCGGGCCTCCTTGACGAGGTTCTCCACGGAGAGGTTGAACACCCCCGGCATCGAGGGGACCTCCCGGCGGATCCCCTTCCCGGCGATCGCGAAGAGCGGCAGGACCAGGTCGTCCACGGAGAGGCGCGTCTCCCGCACCATCCTGCGGATCGTCTCGTTCCGCCGGAGACGGCGGGGCCGGCATTCGGGGAACCCCATCTCCTCACCTCCCGTCGGCGAAGTGCGCCTCGATGGCGTCCATCAACGCCTTAAGGGTATACGTTTCGGGAACGATGTCCACCCGGAAATCCCTCGCGCGGATCGCCCGCGCGGTCACCTCGCCGATCGCCGCGATGCGGCTCGCCGAGAGCATCTCCCGCGCGTCCTCCTCCCCCAGGAGCAGGAGCAGGTTGGAAAACGACGACGGGGAGGCGAAGGCGCAGACGTCGGGCGGAACCGCGACGATCTCGACCGCCATGTCCTCGTCCTTTTCCGCCAACCCGTTCATGTAGGCGACGACGGAGACGACCTGCCCGCCTTCCCCCCGCAGCGCGTCCGGCAGGACGTCGCGCCCTTCCTTCGCCCGGGGGATGAGGAACCTCCTCCCGGCGATCCCGTGGGGGCGCAGCGCCTCGAAGAACCCCTCGGCCGTGTGCCGCTGCGCGGTGAGGAAGACCCGGACGCCGCGCGACTCGAGCTCCCGCGTGGTGCCCGGCCCCACGCTCGCCACGCGCAGCTCCGCCGGCCACGAGACCAGCCCCAGCCGGCTGGTCCGGTCGCGGAAGAAGCGCGCCGCGTTGGCGCTCGTGAAGAGGACCCAGTCGAAGGAGGAGAGGCGGCCGATCTCCCGGTCGAGCGGCCCGCAGTCGTCCGGCGGGACCAGGCGGATCGTGGGGAAGAGCACGGGCACGCCGCCCGCGCGGCGCACCAGCGCCGCGAACTCCTCGTTCTGGTCCTCGCTGCGCGTGACGAGGACCCGCTTTCCCGAAAGCCCCATCCTGCCCACGCCCTCCCGACGGCGTCACCCTCCCGACTGCCGGTACACCTCGTCCAGTATCCCGCGCCCGCCCGCGGCGAGCAGCTCGTCGGCCAGCGCGGCGCCGAGCTCCTCCGGGGCGGAGGCGGGGCCTTTCCGGCTCGCCCGCAGGATCACCGTGCCGTCGGGCCGCCCGACGAGCCCGGACAGGGCGATCCCGCCCCCTTGCGTCACGGCGTGCGCCGCGACCGGGACCTGGCACCCGCCGCCGAGCCGGTCCAGGAACCCTCGCTCCGCCCGGACGCACAGCGTGGTGTCCCGGTCCGACAGGGACGCGACCGCCTCCGCGACGCGCGCGTCGCCCTCGCGCGCCTCGATCCCCAGCGCCCCCTGGCCGATCGCCGGCAGCGACAGCTCCACGGGGAGGCACTGCCGGATCCTGTCCTCCCAGCCGAGACGCTTGAGCCCCGCCGCGGCCAGCACGATCGCGTCGTAGACCCCCTCCTCCATCTTCCGGATCCGGGTGTCGAGGTTCCCGCGAAGCTCCCGGACGTCGAGGTCGGGGCGCGCTCCGAGGAGCTGCGTCCGCCGGCGCAGCGAGCTGGTCCCGACCCGCGCGCCGCGCGGCAGTTCCTCGAACCGGGCGTATCGCACGGAGAGGAAGGCGTCGCGCGGGTCCTCCCGCTTCGTGACGCAGACGATCGCGAGCCCCGCGGGCAGCTCGGTCGGGACGTCCTTCATCGAGTGGACGGCCAGGTCGATCCCGCCGGAGAGGAGCGCCTCCTCGATCTCCTTGACGAAGAGCCCCTTCCCGCCGACGCGGGCCAGCGGAACGTCGAGCACCTTGTCGCCCGTCGTCCGGATCTTCACGATCTCGACCGGGAGCCCGGCCTCCCGCCCGATCTCCGCCTTGACGTGCTCGGCCTGCCAGAGCGCCAGCGTGCTCCCCCGGGTGCCGAGGCGAAGGGCCTCACTTTTCATGCGCGCCGCCCCCTTCCGCCGGGGCGCCGCCGCCCTCCTCCGGCAGGTCGAAGATCTCCCGCACGACCGCGATCTTCTCCGCCGGGCCGTGCCCGTCGGCCTCCCGCTTGAGCGAGGCGATCGGGGAGTGCAGCGCCTTGTTGACGATCGCCGAGGCCAGCGACTCCACCACCTTCCGCGTCCTCGGGTCGGCGTCGCCCAGCGCGGAGAGCGCCTTGCCGACCTCCGCCTCCCGGATCTCCTCGAACTTTTTCCGCAGGGAGACGATCGTCGGGGTGACCTGCTGCGCATCGAGCCACCGGCGGAACGCCCGCACCTCGGCGGCCACGATCCCGTCGGCCTTC
>CAZTFC010000029.1:0-32672 GCA_964612075.1 uncultured bacterium | reverse complement strand
GGTCATCATGGTGTCCGGGTACAACGGGCTGGGGATGCACGTCTTCTTCTCGATCATCCGCTCCTTCCCCGGCACGTTCCGGAACTTCGTCTTCATCTCCGCGGGCGTGGTGGACACCAGCCGGTTCAAGGGGGTGGCGCAGATCGAGAACCTGCGGAAGGACCTCGGGAAGCAGCTTCAGAGCTACGTGGAGTTTGCGAAGGGGCACGGCTACTACGCGGAGGCGCGGCACCAGGTGGGGACGGACGTCATCGAGATCATCAACCACCTCGCGAAGCAGGTGGCGGCGGATTTTCCGAACTGCTCGTTCTTCGCGGGCAAGCTGGTCTTCGAGGAGGAGAACTTCCTGACGCGGCTGCTGCACAACCAGACGGCGTTCCTGGCGCAGAAGCGGCTGGTCTTCTCCGGGCACCCGATGATCGTCCTGCCCGTCCGCGCGATCGATTGACGACATGGCACGGCATCTGCGAAAATGCCTGAAACGCATTTTGCGGCGGCGAAGAAGAGAAAAGGAGGAGGGTGTTGATGGCATACGTCCGGAAAGCGGGATGGTTCGTGGTGCTGGCGGTGGCGATGGCCGGGTGGATGGGGGTCCTCGGGAGCCTTCGCGGGGTCGCGGAGGCGGGGGTGATCGGCTCCCGTCTCCCGGACGGGACGGTCGCGGCGGAGGATCTCTCGCGGGTGCAGTCGTTCCTCGAAAACAAGGTCGTCGCCCAGAGGCTCGTCGACTACGGTGTTTCCCCGGAGGAGGCGATGGCCAAGGTACGGGCGATGACGCCGCAGGAGCTCCACCGGCTGGCGTCGCTGGCCGACCGGGCGCCGGAAGGGGCGGACAGCGCGCTGGGGATCGCCATCGGCATCGCGATCCTGGTCCTCATCGTCGTCCTGATCCTGAAGATCACGGAGAAGGAGATCATCATCCGCTGATGCCTCCGGGCCGCCGGTTCCGGGGCGCCGCCCTCTTCCTGGGCGGCGCCCTTTTCCTTATCGAGGGGTGCTCGGCGCCGCCCCCCGCGGTTCCGCCCGCGGCCGTTCCGGGGCCCGCCGGCGCGACGCGCGTCCTCGCCGGAATTCCCTTCCTTCCTCAGGAAGAGGACACGTGCGGCCCGTCCTCCCTGGCGATGCTCCTGCGGTTCCACGGAAAGGACGCGTCGACGCGCGAGCTGGTCGAGGAGACGCGGACGGCGGGGCTGCGGGGGACGCTCATCACGGACCTCGCCGCCGCGGCCCGCCGCCGCGGGCTCCCGGCCGAGGTGACGGCGCTCGACATGCCGGAGCTGCGGCGCAGGATCGTCGCGGGGGAACCGGCGGTCCTGCTGGTCGACCTCGGCGCGTGGGCCTGGTCGCGCCCCCATTACATGGTTGCGTTCGGCGTCACGCCGGAGGGCGTCGTGGCACACTCCGGGCGCAGGGAGGGGACGGTCATCCCGTACGGCGTCCTGGACGCGCAGTGGGCCAGGATGGGGCGCCTCGCCATCGTCGTCGGGGCGGGAGAAACCGGGAAATGACAACGGCACACGGCATTGCGGGAGGAGAGGAGTCTCCTGTTCCGCGGCAGGGGTCCCTCGGAGCTACGGCTTGTCGGCCATCCCTGGCCTCCTCGCCTGCGCTGTTTCTCCCTCCGCCCTCCCTGGCTCCCGGTTCGAAACAGACGCCGCTCCTCACGACCCCCGCTGCTTCACGGGAGACTCCTCTCCCGACAAGCGCGGAGGCCGTTGTCATCCAGGCATCCGCCCCTTGCGACGGCCCTTGCCGCCGCGCCCGGTTCGCTTTCGCGCTCCTCGTCCTCGCGGCGGTCGCGGCGGCGGGGTGCGGGCGCATGCCGAAGATCATCGTGCTCGAGGACCCGCTCTCGGCCGACGAGCACGTGGCCCTCGGCGTGTCGTACGAGAAGAAGGGCAGCCTCGATCTTGCCGCCCGCGAATACGGGCGCGCCCTGAAGAAGGATCCCTCTTCCTACCTTGCCCGGTTCAACCTCGGCAACGTGCGGCTCGCGGAGAAACGGTACGACGCGGCGCGGGGAGAGTATCTCGAGGCGCTCGAGATCCGCCCGGGCGACCCGGAAGCCGTCAACAACCTCTCCTGGGCGGCGATTCTTTCCGGAGACGGGCTCGCGGACGCGCTTCGACGCATGGAAGCCGTGCTGTCCGACGAGTCGCGCCGGTCTCCCCCTCTCCTGGACACCCTGGGCGTCCTGCTGGGGGCGCTTTCCCGTCCCGCCGACGCGGAGAACGCCTTCGCCGAGGCGCTGGCCCGCTGCGACGCCGGGGGCGCGGAGTGCGCGGATCCCGTCCGCGCCGAGATCCTGCGGCACCGGGACGAGCTGCGCGCCCGGCCGCCCGCAAACCCGGGCGCGCCGACCGGGGGGAGATAGGCGGACGCCATGGGCCCCACGATCCTTCCCCCCGTCCACCCGGAGCTCAGGTACCACAACTACGGCTCCTACCTGACCCGCCGCCTCGGCGGCCCCGCCGTCCGGATCCCCGTGGACGGCGGCTTCACCTGCCCGAACCGGGACGGGGCGATCGGCGTCGGCGGGTGCGACTACTGCAACAACGACGCCTTCACGCCGGGGATCCGTTTCCCCGGCCTTCCCGTCGAGGAACAGGTTCGCCGGTCGATCGCCGCCCCGGGAAGGCACCACGCGTACCGGCGGTTCCTCGTCTACTTCCAGAAGCACAGCAACAGCTACGCCGCGCCGGAGGAGCTCCGCCGGAAATATCGCGCAGCCTTCGCGCACCCCGACGTCGCCGGGATCGTCGTCGGGACCCGGCCGGACTGCGTCGGGGAAGGGGTCCTGGACGTCTTGTCGGAGATCGCGCGGGAGCGGTACGTCTGCGTCGAGCTGGGGCTGCAGTCGATGTCCGACGCCGTGCTCCGCGGCGTGAACCGGGGGCACACGGTCGAAACGTTCACGAACGCCGCGGCCGCCCTCGGGGACCGGGGGATCGACGTCGGGGTCCACCTGATCTACGGCCTTCCCTCGGACACGAAGGAGAAGTTCCTCTCCGCCGCTCCGTTCCTGTCCCGCCTCGGGGTCCAGGGGGTGAAGCTCCACCATTTCCAGGTCCACGCGGGGAGCCGGATGGAGGACGCCTTCCGCGGCGGTGCGATCCGGACCCCGGAATACGGGGAGTATCTCCCCGCCTGCGTCGATTTCCTCGAGCGGCTGTCGCCGGAAGTGGCCGTCATGCGCCTGATGGGGGCCGCGCCGGAGCGGCTGCTCCTGGCCCCGCTGTGGGACAAGGGGCCGCGCGAGATGGCCTCCGACGTGACGGCGGAGCTGAAGAGGCGCGGAACGTGCCAGGGATGGCTCTGGAACGGACAAGGAAGGAGGGGCTCGCGTGGAAAACGATGAAAGGGAATACCTTCCGCATTCCACCGGATGCTTCTTGTGCGGAGAGGAGAACCTGTCGGGGGTCCGGGCGCGTTTCTTCGTGGAGGGAGACGAGGTGCGGGGACGGGTGACGATACCCCGCCACATGAACGGGTACAAGGACGTCTCCCACGGCGGCGTCCTGTCGGCCCTGCTGGACGAAACCATGGGTTGGGCCGCCACCGTCTTCCGGGTGACGCACCCGATGTTCGTCACCGCGGAGCTTTCCGTCCGGTTCCTGTCGCCGGTCCCGGTGGGCGAGGAAGTCGAGGTCCGCAGCCGCATGGTGCAGGACGCGGGGCGTCTGGCCTATTGCGAGGGGGAGATCCTGCACGGCGGGAAAGTGCGCGTCCGCGCCAAGGGGAAGTTCTCGCCGCTGGACCGAAAAGGGACGGCCGACGTGCTGCCGTACCTCAAGTTCCACGATTGCCGGAAGTTCCGCACGATGTTCGACGCGTACCGCTAAGCCGCAGGAGGCGCTTCCCTCGCACGAGCACCTCCTCTTCGGGGACGCCTCGCAGGCGGATCACGGCGATCGAATCACGCGTCATCCCACGTCGGTCATCGGACGCTTTCTTCCATAAATAAGGCGAGGTCTCCGCCGGTTCCACACTTTCGTCCCTGCGTTCAGGGGACACCCTTTCGGCGTATACGGCATCACGGTGCTTCGTGATCCTGTCGCCGTGATCCGACTCCGGGATCCCCGGGGAGAACTCGAGCTCGGGCGCCCCCTGCGCCGGCAAACCGCCCCCGCGACACAGGCCACCAAGACACAAGCCACCAAGGAGATCTTCTCTACGGAAGGTACGTACGGAAAAGCTATCGATGCCAGGGCAGGCGCTTTCGGGTCAGGGGGGGACACTCTTGGTTTTACGCGGGCGGAGGGAAAGAGTGTCCTCCCCCAGTTCAGGCGCAGGGAAAGAGTGTCCCCCGCCCGGTTGATAATAAGGATCGTGTGCTGTTTCCCTCGGGGTCTTTCCCGAAAAGTTGTGGAACGCCATTCCACAACTTCTCGGGACGCGCCCTGCGTGAATCAGGAACCATGATTCCTGTTTCCGCGGAGCCCTCCCTTATCGGCAGGAATTCTTCCTTAGGAAAGCCGGATCCCCGGCGTCACCTCGTCCGCAGCCGCACGGTGTAGGCGATCGTTCCCGGGGTCGGGCCCGCGGGCAGGACACTCCTTGCGGGCATTCCCCCGGGCGGGATCGCGCCGATCCGCCCGAGCTCGTCGATGAACGCCTGCGCCGTGCGCTCCGGCAGGAGCACCCGGACGGCGACCGTGCCTTCGGAAGCGACGCGATCCGTCCCTTCCACGGTCCCCCCGAGGCGGCGCGCGGTTTCCCGGATCCGCTCCGCCGCCTCTTCGCGGTCCTCCGGGTCCGTTTCCAGCGACACGTCCCTTCCGTACGGGAACGGCGGGCGGAGCCTGGCCGTCCGGGCGGCTTCCGTCGACGGTTCCGTGGCCTCCGCCGAAGGGGATTCCTCCGGCGCCTGGGCGGGCTGGATCCGGCGGAATCTCGTGCTGGCACGGAGCACGGGCGAGGAGGGCAGGTCGGACAGGGAATAGACGCGGACCTTCGGGTCCGGGGTGTCTTCCGGAAGGGAGGAGATCGATCTCTCCTCGTCATGGTCCACGGATTCGTTAGCCCGTTCGGTGGGCGGGGGCGCCGCGGCGCGCGGCGTCACGGCGGGGAGGCGCGTCTCGCGGGCGACCTGCACGGGCGCCGGGGAAACCGCCGGGGGGGCTGGAGCCTCGGGCGCCGGGACGGGGGAAGCGATTTCGGCGGGCGGCAGGGCGGTCGCGGCCGTCCGGTCGATCGTCGCTGTCGGGGACTCCGCCCAGTAACGGTATGCGGAGGCGACGAGCAGGACCGCGGCGGCGGTCTGGAGGGGCACTTTCAGCCGCGAGAAGACGGTACGGGCCCGCCCACCGGGCGCGGGCGCGCTGTCGGGGCTGGTCGGGGTGGTTGCCGCGGTGCCGCCCGCGGAGCCCCCCGCCGCGCCGCCTTCGGCGGCGACCGCTTCGCGGATCCGGCCCAGCAGTTCCGGGGGAGCGGGTACCGGGGGCAGGTTTCGCAGCCCTTCGCGCACCGCGTCGAGCGAACGCGCGACCTCCGCGCATCCGGGGCATTCCCCGAGATGACGGGAGATCTCCTTCCCGACCGTTCCGGACAGGGAACCGTCCAGAAAATCCGACAGGCGTTCCCGCGTTTTGCTGCAGTCCATTCCGTATCCCCCTTCAGATCACCGGGGCAAGCACACGGCGCAACGCCATGCGCGCCCGGTGCAGCCGCGACTTGACTGTTCCCAGCGGTACGTCCGCGAGCTCGGCGATCTCCTCGTGGGAGAAGCCCTCCACGTCGGAGAGCAGCACCATCCAGCGGGTTCCCGGATCGAGCCGGCCGAGGGCATCGGCGAGGATCTCCCCCTTTTCCCGGTTCTCGTAGACCCGCTCCGGGCTGTTCTCTTCCGGAGCGGGCGGCTGGAACTCCGCCCCTTCGCCGTCCTCCTGGGCGACCGGCCACGGGGTTTCACGCCCCGCGGCGGTCTTCCTCTGGCGGATGCGGTTCAGGCAGCGGTTCGCCGCGATGCGGAGAAGCCAGGTCGACAGGGCGGAATCCCCGCGAAACGTATCGAGGTTCCGGTACGCCGATAGAAAGACGTCCTGCGCCATGTCGAAGGCTTCCTCCCGGTCCGACAGCATCCGGGCGCAAAAGGCGTAAACCCTGTCCTGGTGCGCCCGCACGATCGCGTCGAAGGCGCCGGGCTTCCCCTTACGGTACGCCTCCACGAGCAGGTCGACCGGCGCGCCTGCTTCCCTCGGCGTTCCCACGGCGCCTCCTTCTTCTTCCGACACGGGTCCCCCTCTTTCGGTTCCAACATCTTAACGCGGTTTCCGCTCAACACGGTTTCCGGATGATTGCGGCAGGGCCCCCTTTGCGATATTTTATAATCTCCGGGAAAATTTTCGTCACCACGCACCGTATCCTTCGGGAGGTGGCCCTTGGATCCTTTGTCGATCCTGTACATCGCGCTGGCCATATCGGCACTGGTCCTGTCGATCGGCATAACGTACACGCTCCTCGGGATCCGGCGGAACGCCGAGCAGCTCACGCGGAGGCTCGACGAGACCCTCCGGCAGGTCGAGATGACCACCGAGGACCTGAGGAAGACCGATATCGCCCTCCGTGAGGTCGTTTCCGGCGTCGACAAGGCGGTCGCCAACGTGACCCATTTCACGGAGGGGATCCGGGCCCTGCGGGGGCCCCTGGACGTGGCGGCGAAGGTCCTCGACCATTCCGTGTCCCCGACGCTGGTGGGGCTCTCCGGGGGGCTGGCGGGGATCCGGGCCGCGGCTTCCCACATTCTCCATAGGTTCGCTGGAAAGGAGGGAACAAGATGAGCGAGGAAAAGTGCGGGTCGGGAGGGATTCTTCTTGCGTTCCTGGCCGGCGGGCTGGTCGGTGCCGGTCTCGCTATCCTTTATGCTCCCGCCTCCGGACGCGAGACGCGCGAAAGGATCACCGGGGTGGCGGAAGACCTGAAGAAGAAGACCGAGCAGCTGACCGGCGACGTGAAGCAGAAGGTGGAAGGTTTCGTCGAGGAGGAGCGCACCGTCCTCAAGGCCGCGTACGATGCGGGGCGCGATGCCATGAACCGCGAGAAGGCCCGCTTCGCGGAAGTCGCCCCCCCGGAGTGATCCGAGGTTCGTGATGCCGCGGGCGGCGGCCCGTCAAACGCGGGCCGCCGTCCGCAACGTTGCTTCCCGCCTAGAAATTGGCCTCGATCGCCATGAACCAACCCTGCGGGTGGGCGCAGGTGGGGCAGACCTTCGGGGCCTCGGTCCCCTCGTGGACCCTTCCGCACTTGGTGCATTTCCATTGGATCGGCGAGGAGCGCTTGTACAGGGTGCCGCTCTTGATCTGCTCGAGGAGCCGCAGGTAGCGCTTCTCGTGGTTCACTTCCGCCTGGGCCACCTGCCGGAAGAGAGTCCCCGCCGCGCCGAATCCTTCCTCGTCCGCGACCTTCCCGAAGGCGGGATAGAGGTCCGCCCACTCCTCGTGCTCGCCCGCGGCGGCCGCTTCCAGGTTGACGGCGGTGTCACCGAACCTGCTCGGGTACATCGCCTGGATCTCGACGTCGAAGCCCTGCAGCTGCTGGAAGAACCGCTTCGCGTGCATCCTCTCGTGCTCGGCCGTCTCGTTGAAGATGGCCGCGATGACTTCGTGGCCTTCCTTGGACGCGACCGCTGCGGCGAAAGCATAGCGGTTGCGCGCCTGCGATTCGCCCGCGAACGCCGCCATGAGGTTTTTTTCGGTACGGGATCCTTTCAGTTCCATGGTTCCTCCGATCGGTTGTGGTGAAAAGGTAGCTTCATATTATAGGAATCCTTCTTGCAAGGTCGCAACAACAAAACGGGAAACGCTCATCCGTTCCGGCGCAGCCCCTTCGCCGCGGCGGTCAGGGCGAAGCAGGCCGCGGCCGCCAAGACCACGGTGGCCCCCGTCGCCGTGTCGAGGTAGTAGGAGGCGACGAGGCCCGTAAACCCGGAAAGGACGGCGATCCCCACGGAGATGCGGAACGCGGAAGCGGCCCCCCGCGCGAGGTTGCGGGCCGAGGCGGCCGGGATGACGAGCAGGGCGGTGACGAGGAGGATCCCCACCGTCCGGATCGCCGTCGTCACCACGAGCGCCGTCACCGCGGCGAAGGAGAGCTCCACCGCCCGGACCGGGACGCCTTTCGTCCGGGCGAACCCCTCGTGGACTCCCAGAAGAAGGATCCGGTTGTACGCGACCAGAAGGTAGACGGCGACCAGCAGCAGCAGCCCCGCCATCCAGGCGATCTCCGCGTCGGAGACCGCGAGGGGGTCCCCGTAAAGGAACGACTGCAGGTTCCGCGTCAGCCCCTTCTGCCGGCTGATGATCGCGATCCCCAGGGCGATGGCCGTGGAGAAGAATACGCCGATGACCGTGTCCGAGGAAAGGTCGGTCCGCCCCTTGACCAGGACGATGGCCACGGCGACCAGCACGCCGAAGGCGGCCATGGTCCAGGTGGGGCTTACGCCCAGCACGACGCCGAGGGCGACGCCGGTGAACGCGGAGTGCCCGATGGCGTCCGAGAAGAACGACATGCGGAACTGGACGAGCGGGACGCCGACCGCCGCGGCCGCCGGCGCGATCAGCATCAGGGCCAGCAGCGCCCGCTTCATGAAGCCCGCTTCCGCGAAGGCGAAGGGGAGCAGCGCGTCCATGGCGGAGAAGACGGCCTCGAGGATCCCTTCCATGGCGTCACCCTTTCCCTTGCCGGTGTTCGTGGATGTGGCCGTGCCCGTCGGCGCGGCTGTGGCGGAACAGGTGGGCGTCGTCGCCGTACATGGACGCCAGGTTCCCGGCGGTGAGCACTTCCGTGGTCGCCCCATGGCAGACGATCCGCCGGTTGAGGCAGATCACCCGGTCGGCGTGCCGGGTCACCACGGACAGGTCGTGGCTCACGAGAAGGAGGCTGAACCGCGAGCCGCGGTGCACATGGGAAAGGAACTCGCAGAACTGCTCTCCGCCGGCGAGGTCCACGCCGGAGACCGGCTCGTCCAGCAGGAGGATGTCGGGCGCGTCGCGAAGCGCCAGCGCGAAGAGAACGCGCTGCAGCTCGCCGCCGGAGAGCTTTCCCAGCGGGTGGCCGAGAAGGTGCGCCACCCCCGCTCGCTCGAGGCTTTCCCCCGCCGACCGGCGCGCCGCGGCCGAGATCCCGAGGAAGACGGGACGCCGCTGGGCGGAGAGGGCGAAGAAGTCGAGGACGGTGAGGGGCGTCTCCCGGTCGAACTCGAGGTGCTGCGGGACGTACCCGATGCGGGGGGCCCCCTCCCCGTGCTCCGGGGAGCGGCAGAACCGGATCTCGCCGTCGTACGGCACCTGGCCGAGGATCGCCTGGAGCAGGGTGGTCTTCCCCGCGCCGTTCGGCCCGATGAGGGCGGTCACTTCCCCACAACGGATGTCGGCGTCGACCCCGGAGAGGATCTCCCGGCCTCCCTTGCGGACCGTCAGGTTCCGTATCGCGAGGGTATGGAGAGGGACGTCGCCGCTCATGGCCCGGACAGGGCTCCTTTCAGCGTCGCCAGGTTGCGGCGCATCGCCTCCTCGTAGAACATCGGATCCGTCGGGCCGGTGGCGACGGGATCGAGCTCGCGGACGGGGATCCCCGCCTCGCGGGCGATCACGTCGGCGATCCTCTGCGGGTATTGGGGCTCGGCGAAAAGGACCGGGACCCCCTTCTCCCGGATCGTCCGGACGAGCTTGCGAATCTCCCCCGCGGAAGGCTCCTGCCCCGGGGCGTTCTCGACCCTGCCGACGACCGCAAGCCCGTAGTCCCGCGCCAGGTGGTCGAACACGTTGTGGAAGGTGACGATGTTCCTCTTCCGGAAAGAGCGGGACGCCTCGGCGTATTCCCGGTGGAGCGCCTCGAGCCGCCGCACGTACGCGTCGGCGTTCGAGCGGAACCGCGACTCGTTGCCGGGGGACGCCTCCCTCAGCGCCTTCTCGATCGCGCGCACCTGGAGGACGGCGTTCTTCGGGCTGACCCAGGTGTGCGGGTTGGCTTCTCCGTGCGCGTGACCGTGCCCGCGATGCCCGCCCGCCGCGTCCGGGGACCCGCGCAGCACGGGCACGGAAGAAGCCGTCTCGACCGTCCGGACCCGCGGGTTCGCCTTGCGGACCGGGTCGCCCAGGAACTCCTCCATGCCCATCCCGTTGGCGACGAAGAGGTCCGCCGAGGCGATCTTCCGCATGTCGGAAGGGGTGAGGGCGTAGTCGTGCGGGCAGCCGAGGTCGGCCGGCAGCAGCAGCTCCACCGTCACCCCGGGGGCTCCCCCGACGACGTTCACGGTGAACAGGTAGATCGGCAGGAACGAGGCGAGGACCCGCAGGGGGGCAGCAAAAGCCCACGCGGGCAGCCACAGGAGCAGGAAGGCCGCGGCGAGCGCGGGGCCGATGCGGTGCGGTTTCATTCCGCGTTCTCCTTTTTCCGGCACTCCGGGCAGCTCCCGAAGAACTCGAGCGAGTGGTCCGTGACCTTGAACCCGAACCGCCTCCGGATGTCGGCCTCGATGCCGGACAGATGGCACTTCGTCACCTGGAACGCCTCGATGCGCCCGCAGCCGCGGCAGACGACCCGGTGGCGGTGGATCCCCTCTCCCGCCGCCTCGTACCTCCGGCTCCGCTCGTGCAGCGCTACGCTGCGCACGAGGCCGAGGGAGGACAAAAGCGCCAGGTTCCGGTAGACGGTGGCCGTGTCCGGCTTGGGTTCCGGAAACCGTTCCCGGATGTCCTTCGGCGAGAGGGGGATGGAGGTCTCCTCGAGGATCCTCAGGATCCCTTCCCGTCCCCGCGTCGACGTCCGTCCCATCTGCCGCAGCGTTTCGGTGTGTTTTCCCATGGCCGCCCCATTTGCAAATATATTGCAAATGCAAATATTTTGCAAGAATGCCGCGGCGGGAAGGAACCGTCGGCGGGCCCGCGCATCTGGTTTACAATGGATTCGTGGAAAGGGGGATGCATATGCGCATCGGGAAGACGGTGTCGATCCTGGGGGCGGCGGCGATCCTGTCCGTCATCTTCACAACCTGTCCGGCCGGGGCCTTGGCGGGGCCCCGGGGGCTGTTCCGCCTCGCGGACATGGATAACGGCGACGGCGGGGGGACCGCGATCAATCTGACGGTGCGGCAGGTGACCGTACAGCCGGTCCGCGCGCACGTCGGGGACGCCATCGATATCGAGGTGTGGATCGACAACCGGGAGGACGGAAGCGACACGACCTGGGCGGAGGTCTACGCGAACAAAAAGCCGGTTGCGAAGCAGATGTTCCGGTGGGGGAACCCCGCCGGGGACCGCACCACGAAGCTCAATATCCGTTGGGACACGCGCGGCATGGCTCCCGGAGAGTACAAGGTCAAGGTGGAGGCCTTCGTGTTCAACGACATCTCCCCTTTCGACAACGAACTGGCCCTGGCGCAGCCGGTGGTCCTCGTTGAGCCCGGCGGAAAGTTTCCGGGCGGGGAAGCGGCGGGCGGAAGCGCGACGGAGATCGACCCGAGGTACAAGTGACGGGCGGAGGATAAGCGGGGAGCAAAAGGCGCCGCACGGCTTCACCGCGCGGCCGGACCGCCACGGTCGGCGCTTTTTCCGCCTGCCCGCGGCGGTTTTTTTTCGTCGGGCGCAGGTCGTCCTGCTACAATGTCCCGAGGATGGATCAGTGACGTTCTATGCCGACATAAGCGTGGCGTACGACGACCTGTTCCCGGTGTCCCCGGCGCAACGTTCCCTGCTCGAAAATCTCCGCGTGGAATGCGGGGTCCGCTCCGTGATCGATTGCGGGTGCGGCACCGGGTCGCAGCTCCTTCCGTTCGCAGCCGCGGGGGTGGCCTGCCTGGGGTTCGATCCCGACCCGTCGCTGGTCGCCATCGCGAGGAGCAAGCTCGCCGCGTACCCGGGCGCGCGGGTCGAGGAAGGCGCGTTCGCGGACCTTCCGCGGCTGGCCTCGTCTCCCGCGGACCTCCTGCTGTGCCTCGGAAACTCGCTGGTCCACGTGCCCGCCGAAGACGCCTCCCGCTTTCTCTCCGACGCTGCGGAGGCCCTTTTCCCCGACGGCTCGATCCTCCTCCAGATCCTGAACTACGAGCGGCTGTTCCGGGAGGGCGCGACGGAGCTTCCGCTGATCCGCTCCGCCGACGGCTCCGCGGAGCTGCGCCGGCATTACGGGTGGGAAGGGCGCCGGAAGGTCGCGTTCCGCACGACGCTGCGGCTCTCCACCGCGGAAGGGCCGATGATCCGCCGGAACGAAGCGCCGCTGTACCCCCTGTTCCCGGAGGAGCTGCGGGAGATGGCGTCGCGCGCCGGTTTCGCGGACGTCCGCTTCTTCGGCGATTTCGCGAGGGCCCCCTTCTCCGGGGACTCGGACGCCGTCGTGTGCATTGCGAGGAAGGCGTGAGCGGCTTTTTCCGGGGAGGGCTTTTCCGGTTCGCGCTCGCAGCCGCCCTCCTTCTGGTCGCGGGGTGGTCCGTGACGAGGATCGTCATTGCGGCGAACCGGCACCAGCTTCCCTACCCGTCGAGGTCGGCCCCCGCCTCCGCCGAGGCGGTCCCGTTCGGGCACGGGCTGACGCAGCAGGGGCTCTTCGACCTGGTCAAGGAGGGGGAGGTCGAGAAGGCGCTTCCCGACGGCTCCCGGGTGACGCTGGCGATCAACAAGGAGCTGCAGGCGGAGATCTTCGAGCTGTTCCGCCGCTTCGATCCCCCGTACGGCGTCTTCGCGGCCATGGAGCCCGTTTCGGGGCGCGTCGTCGCCCTCGTCGGGTACCGCCGCGGCGGGGAATCCGATCCGTGGCTGGCGCTGAAGGCCATCTACCCGGCCGCCTCCCTCATCAAGGTGATCACCGCCTCGGCCGCCATAGAGCGGGGCAACGTGTCCCCCGAAGACGAGATCAGCTACCGGGGCGGGATCTACGGGATCAGCCGACGCGGCATCCGCGAGGAGGGCGGCCGCGGCATGCCGAAGATGACGCTCGAGGAGGCGATCGCACGCTCCGCCAACTCCGTGTTCGGCAAGGTGGCGGTCCGCAACGTCGGCGGCCCCGTCCTCGGGGAGTACCTCTGGAAGTTCGGCTTCGGCCAGCCCGTCCCGTTCGACCTTCCCGTCGAGCCGAGCCGCGCCGACGTGCCGCGCGAGGAATACGAGCTCGCCCGCACCGGCGCCGGGTTCGGCGAGGTGTACGTTTCCCCCCTGCACATGGCGATGATCATGTCCGCGCTCTCCACCGGGGGCGCCATGCCCCGGCCGCTCCTCGTGGACCGGGTCCTGAACGAGGACGGGGACGTGGAGTTCGAATCCGCCCCATCCAAGCTGCGCGACACCGTCCGGCCCGAGACGGCGTCCGCGGTCCTTCACATGATGGTGAAGACGGTCGAGATGGGCACCTCGCACCGCGCCTTCGGCTCCCCCGACAGGACCCCGCTGCTCCAGGACATGGACGTGGCGGGGAAGACCGGGTCGCTCTCCGGGTGGACGCCGCCGGTACATTTCGAGTGGTTCGCGGGCGTCGCCCCCGTCCGCGCCCCCAAGCTCGCGCTGGCGGCCCTCGTCGTGAACGACGACCGCTGGAAGATCAAGGGGAGCTACGTGGGGAAGGAGGCGTTCAACGCCTACTTCGGGTATCCTTCCACCAACCCCCCGTCCTACCGCGCGAAGGCCCCGGCGAAGAAGCAGCGCAAGATCGCAAAGCCCGGGAAGAAGAGCTCCGTGAAAAAAGGCGGGGCGGGGAAACCCCGTCCGAAGAAGGGGACGCGCCTGAAGCGGACGAAGAAGGCCCCCGGGCAGTCCGTCGACCGGAATCCCGGTTTCCCGCGGACCGCGGGGGGCTAAAAACCGGAGGAGCCATGGAATTCCACCGTCTGATCCACACCCGCAGGAGCCTGCGGGCGTATTCTCCGCGCCCCGTGGAGCCCGAGAAGGTCGAGCGGATGCTGGAAGCCGCCCGCTGGTCCCCTTCCTGCGCGAACCGCCAGTCGTGGAGGTTCGTGGTCGTGGACCGGGACGCCCCGGCGCGGGGGGCGGTGGAGGAGGCGCTCGACGCCGGCAACGCCTGGGCCCGGCGCGCGCCGGTGCTGATCGCGGCGGGTTCGAGCCGGCCCGCCGGCGCGGTGGTCGAGTCCCGCGAATACCACCTCCTCGACGCGGGGCTGGCGCTGATGTCCCTCGTGTACCGCGGGGTCGACCAGGGGCTCCTCGTCCACCCGATGGCCGGCTGGAAGGAGGCGGCGCTGCGCGCCGCGCTGGGCCTTCCGGACGACTTCGCCCCGATGGCCGTGGTGGCCGTCGGGTACGCCGGGAAGCCGGAGGAGCTCGACGAGCAGACGCGCAAAAAGGACGAAAAGCCCCGGGTCCGCAAGCCGCTGGGGGAGATCGCCTTCTCTCCGCGCTGGGGCGAGCCTTTTCCGGCGACCCTTCCCGCCTCCCCGGCGAAGGTCTTCGAGACGGACATCCAGCTCCGCTTCCGCGACACCGACGCGATGGGGCACGTCAACAACGCGACGGTCGTATCGTACCTGGAAACCGGGCGCGTGCGTTTCCTGGTGGAGCTGTTCGGGGCCCGGCGGGTGGAGGACATCCCGTTCATCATCGCGGAGGTCTCCTGCAGGTACCGGTTGCCCATTCTCCTGCAGGACCCCGTGCGCGTGCGGATGTGGATCACGGACGTCTCCCGGAGCTCCTACCGTTTCCGCTACGAGCTCTTCGATCCGACCGACGGGCGGGTCTTCGTGGAAGCCGAGACGGTCCAGGTGATGTACGACTACGCCGCGAAGCGCCCCGTCCCCCTGGACCCCGCCTTCCTCGCCTCGGCGCGCGATTACGTTTCCGGGGAGTAGCGCGGCTCAACGCACCCATGAAAAGCAGCCCCCCCTGGTACCGCAGGCCGCTCCTCCTCCTCGGCGCGGCCGTCCTGGCCTACGCGGCCTGGGTCGCCTGGTCGATCCTCACGCTCCCCTCGGTCAAGCCGCTGGCGAACCCCCGCTTCTCGATGCCGATCACCGTGAAGGACTGGAAGAAGAGGGACCGCACCTTCATGGTCGGCCCCCGCAACCCGCGCTGGACGCCGTACGGCGCCATCCCGCCCGCCATGAAGAAGGCGGTCGTGGCCGCGGAGGACGGCAATTTCTACGCGCATGAAGGGGTCGACTACGAGGCGATGCGGGAGGCGATCGCGGTCGACATCCGGAGGGGGAAGTTCGTGCGGGGCGGCAGCACCATCACGCAGCAGCTCGCCAAGAACCTTTACCTGACGCGCGAGAAGACGATCGTCCGCAAGGTCAAGGAGATCATCCTGGCCAGGCGCATCGACGACACGGTCAGCAAGCGGCGGATCCTGGAGCTGTACCTGAACGTCGTGGAGCTGGGCCCCATGGTGTACGGCGTCGGCCACGCGGCGGACTACTATTTCGGCAAGCCGCCTTCCGCCCTGACGGTGCGGGAATGCGCGCTCCTGGCCTCGATGCTGCCGAGCCCGAGGATCTACAACCCCTACCGGAAGATGTCCCGCGTGATGAAGCGCTCCAACCGGATTCTGCGGCGCATGGCCGGCGCCCGGATGATCACGCGCGAGGAGTACCGGGCCGCCCTGGCGGAAGTGCCCAACCTGGCGGGGCTGGAGGGCAAGGTAAGGAAGACGATCGAGAATCCTTAGAAGAGAGGGAAGAAGCCATGGAAGAGAAGCCGTTCCAGGACCATTATCCCGACAACGTCGCGCAATGCTACGGCTGCGGACGCCTGAACGCGCACGGGCACCGGATCCGGACCTTCTGGGAAGGCGACGAGTCGGTCACCCGCTTCCGCCCGGAGCCTTACCACACGGCGATCCCCGGCTTCGTCTACGGCGGGCTGATCGCCTCGCTGATCGACTGCCACGGGACGGGCACCGCCGCCGCGGCGATGTACCGCGCCGAGGGGCGCGGGATGGACACCGAGCCGCCCTTCCGCTTCGTGACCGCGTCGCTGCGCGTCGACTTCCTGAAGCCGACGCCGATGGGCGAGCTCGTCCTCCGGGGGCGGGTGAGGGAGATCAGGGGGCGCAAGGTCGTCGTCGAGGCCACGGTGTACGCGGGGGACGTCGCGACCGCCCGCGGGGAGATCGTGACGGTGCAGATGCCGGAAACATTCCTGGAAAAGCCGCAGCCGGAAGCCGTTCCTTGACCCGGAAAGGATCCGGAACGTAGACTGGCCCCATGGCGCTGATCGGCGAAGTGTTCGTCGCGGACATCCTGGGGAAGACGGTGCTCGACCCGCGCGGGGAGGAGATCGGGCGCGTGCGGGACATCGCGGTGGAGGCGGGGGTCCGCTTCCCGCGCGCCGTCGGCCTGTCCCTCGAAAGGAAGAAGTCGGTGCGCTACCTGCCGTGGGAGGAGCTGACGATCTTCAACCGCCGGATCATCTCCTCCCGGAAATCGGAAGGCGAGCTCTCCGAGAACGGCGGCGAAACGGACCACCTGTTCATCGTCCGGGACATCCTCGACAAGCAGATCGTCGACATCAACGGGGCGAAGGTCGTCCGGGTGAACGACGTGAAGCTGACGGAGGAGGGGGGAGCCGCATATGTCACCGACGTGGACGTCGGGATGCGCGGGATCCTGCGGCGGCTCGGGATCGAACATCGAGGCAACGCCTTCTTCGAGGCGATCCGCCACCCGCTGCGCCACCAGCTCATCTCGTGGCAGTTCCTCCAGCCGCTGGAGCACAAGCTCGACCGTCTCACGCTGTCGGTGTCGCGCGAGGCGGTCTCCGACCTTCACCCCGCGGACCTTGCCCAGATCATGAGCGATCTCCCCCCGGAGGAGCGGCAGGAGTTCTTCCAGAAGCTCGACACCGAGACGGCGGCGGAGGCGCTCCACGAGCTCGAGCCCGAGATCCAGGCCGACCTGATCGCGGAGCTCGACAAGGAGAAGGCCGCCGACATCATCGAGCAGATGCCGCCGGACGAGGCGGCCGACGTCATCGCGGACCTTCCCACCGAGAAGGCGCAGGAGCTCCTCCAGCTCATGGAGAAGGAGGAGGCGGAGGACATCCACGAGCTGCTCCACCACGAGGACGACACCGCGGGCGGGCTCATGACGAACGAGTACCTCGCCTGGCCGCCGTACCTGACCGTTGGGGAGGCCCAGGAGCGGTTCAAGGCGGAGGCTCAGGAGATCGAGCACGTCTACTACATCTACGTGGTGGAGGGCGAGAAGCTGGCCGGCGTCGTCGGCCTGCGCGACCTCCTCATCGAGGACCGGAACAAGACCCTCGCCGAGGTGATGCACACCAAGCTGAAGTCCGCCCGGCCGGAGATGGGGCAGGAGGCGGTCGCGGAGATCATCTCGAAATACAACCTGCTCGCCCTTCCCGTCGTGGACGACGGGAATTTCCTGCTCGGCGTCGTGACCGTCGACGACGTGGTCGACATCCTGCTGCCGCCGGCGTCCCGCCGGAAGCGCAGGAGAAGGTAGGCCTTAAAGCCCTGCCAGCCCGGGCAGCCCGGGGAAGATCGTTACCGCCACCAGGAGGGCCGTCAGGACGATCATGACGATCGTGGTCCCCCACGCGACCCCGTTGAACCCCCTCGTGTTGACGTAGTCGCCCATCAGGTCCGGGTCGTTGATCAGCTTCAGCATGAAGACCAGGACGAACGGGAGCAGGACGCCGTTCACGACCTGCGACAGGTACATGATGAGGATCAGCGGCGCCCGCGGGTAGAGGACCAGCCCCCCGCCGATGACGATGAGCCCGGTGTAGAGCCAGAAGAACTGCGGCGCCGAGCGGAAGTCCTTGTCGACGCCCGACTCCCAGCCCATCCCCTCGCAGACGCAGTAGGCGGTGGCCAGCGGCAGGATGGAGGCCGCGAACAGGGAGGCGTTGGCCAGCCCGAAGGCGAACAGCCAGGAGGCGTAGTTGCCGGCGAGCGGCGCCAGCGCGACGGCGGCGTCCTTCGCGTCCTCGATCCGGGTCCCCTGGGCGTGCAGCGTCGCCCCGCACGCCACGATGATCGAGATCGCCACGATCAGCGTGACCACGCACCCGAAGATCACGTCGATCCGGGTGAGCGGGTAGTGCTCCACCTGGACGTTCTTCTCCACCACGGCGGACTGCATGTAGAACTGCATCCAGGGGGCGATGGTGGTCCCCACCATCCCGATGAGGATCGTGACGTACGTCGCGTCCATCCGCACGGTGGGAACGACGAGGCTGCGGCCCACTTCCCCCCAGTCCGGGGCGGCGAGCCAGGCCGCGACGGGGTATGTGAAGAAGACCGCGCAGGCGACGAGGAAGACCTTCTCCACCACGCGGGAGGTCCCCTTCACCACGAGGAACCAGACGGCCGCCGCTCCGAGGGGGATGGAAAGGTACTTGCTGACGCCGAAGATCTCCCACGCGGACGCCCAGCCGGCGAACTCGGCGACCGTGTTCCCCAGGTTGGCGATGATCATGGCGACCAGGAGGAAAAAGGTGGGGCGCACGCCGAACTTCTCCCGGATGAGGTCCGCCAGCGTCTTCCCCGTGACCACGCCCATCCGGGCGACCATCTCCTGGACGACGATCAGGGCGATCATGATGGGGATTAGGGTCCAGAGCAGCGTGTACCCGAAGTGGGCTCCTGCGATCGAATACGTGGCGACGCCGCCCGCGTCGTTGTCGACCGACGCCGTGATGATCCCCGGCCCGAGGACGGCCAGGAAGAGCAGGAGCCTCTTTTTGCTGAATCGGAAGAACGGCACGGCCTTCCCCTCGGGTCGGATTCCCTTTCCCCGTTGGAAAATACCACACCTCCGCCGGGGACCGCTTCCCGAAAAGGGGAAAATCCCCGTTGCCGCCCCCCGGGGGATGAAATAAATTGTAGGGAACATCCATTCCGGCGCCGCTATTTCTTTAACCAGCTATCCGTTTTCTCGTGCAGGTGGCGATCTGTCCAGATACCGCAGTCCGAAGGAGGGAATCGACATGGCGCGCATGAAGGGTGATTTCCCGATCGTCTTCATCATGCTGGTTGCGGCTTTTTGGGCCCTCCTCGCCTCCTGCGGGGGCGGGGGCGGCGGGGATGTGGAGCAGACTCCCCCGACCACCAACCTGGAATACACGCTGGGCGGCCCGAGGGCGGGAACCGCGCCGCTGACGGTCACGGGACCGGCCTCGAAATTCACGCTGGGCTCCGACCCTCCCGCGCAGGAGCTTCCCCTGATCCGGGGAAGGTGGGACACGGACACGCTGGACGCCACCATCACGGGGGATCCCGACAACGTGATCTTCTGGGCGGACACGCTCACGCCGGCGGACGGGCCGCTGTTCGGGAATCTCTCGGTCTCGGCGAGCGAGACGTTCCGGTGGAACGGCGCGGACAACCCGACCGCGGGGGAGTTCCTGATCCGGTCCCGCGACGGCTTCTTCCCGGGCACGATCCGCGCGCAGGTGACCTCGCAGGGAGGCAGCGCGGGCGTTTTGTCCCGTTACGATGCCGGGAACGACGGGACGTACGAGAGCAGCGCGTTCTCCCCCTGGGCGGCATTCGGGGACCTGTGGGAGGATGGCGGCTTGCCGCTCTACCAGCGCGTGGCCTCCTTCGTCTTCCACACGCGGCAGGCGACCTTCTCCGCCTTCGAGTTCTCCATCGAGGCGACAATCTACGTAGAGGATCTCCGCGCGGACCTGCTGGCCGCCGGCAGCGACAACGCGGTCCAGGTGGCCGACGTATGCGGCGCGCTTCCCGGGGCTCCGGGCCAGCCGGGCACCTTCTCCGTCACCTGGACCGACGTGAACGGGAACGGCCAGATCGATTACGACGCCTCCGGCGGGCTGTGGGACACGTTCACCTTCGCCATCTCGCAATGCAGGGTCGACGATCCGGACGAAGCGGAGAGCTTCCTGCTGGACGGAGTCATGCGGCTCGTCTACTACGAGCGGCCCTTCCAGTGGGGGGTGGCGTTCGACAACTTCGTCGCGACCTCGGTCGCGAACGATGCCGTGGTGCCGGAATCGGCCGCGACGTTCAACGGAGGATTTTCCGTGATGATGATCACCCCGGCGCAATGACCCGTTTTTCCGGGAAAGGCGGCGGACCGGCGAACGTGAAAGGACACCGGTCGCCTGATCGGGCGACTGCCGGCGCGGCGTCGGCCGGATGCCCGCGGTTTCGCCGTCGGGTCGGCGCAAGGCTTACGGGCTGGACGCTGGTCCTCCTTCTCCTCCTCGCCTCCTGCGACCTTCCGAAACGGCAGGACGGCGCGGCGGCGCCCGAACCGAAGGATCTCTCCGGGCGCAGGATCGCCGCCGTCGCGACGACCGGGATGATCGGGGAGGCGGTGGAGGCGATCGGCGGGGAACGGGTCGAGGTGAGGAGGCTGATGGGGCCCGGCGTCGATCCGCACCTCTACAAGGCGAGCGAGGGCGACGTCATCCGCATGGCCTCCGCGGACGTGGTCTTCTACAACGGGCTCCACCTGGAAGGGAAGCTCTCGGAAGTCTTCGGGCGGATGGGGAACCGGATCCGGACGGTCGCGGTGACCGACGGCATCGACCGGGGGAGGCTGCTCCGGCCGCCCGGCTTCGAGGGCGCGTACGACCCCCACGTCTGGTTCGACGTGACGCTCTGGGCGGAGGTCGCCGCCGAGGTGGAGAGGACCCTGGCGGAAATGGACCCGGCCCACGCAACCGTCTACCGGGCGAACGGGAGCCGGTATCGGGAGGGGCTTTCGGCCCTGGACCGGTACGTGCGGGAGCGCGCGTCCTCCGTGCCCCGCGAGAAGCGGGTGCTTGTCACCGCCCACGACGCGTTCAACTATTTCGGGAGGGCCTACGGGTTCGAGGTCCGGGGGCTCCAGGGGATCAGCACCGTGGCCGAGACCGGGGCGGCCGACATCCAGACGCTCGCCCGCCTGATCGCGGAGAGGCGGATCCCGGCCGTGTTCGTCGAGTCCTCGGTGCCGGTGCGCTACATCGAGGCGCTCCGGGAGGCCGTCCGGGCGGGCGGCTTCCGCGTCCGGATCGGGGGGAGCCTGTTCTCGGACGCCATGGGCGACCCCGGCTCGCCGGAAGGGACGTACGTCGGGATGGTCCGCCACAATATCGATACCATCGTCGCCTCCCTGTCCGGGACCGGTGCCACGGAACGGCGGGACGGCGCGGGAGGAGGGGGCAAGTGACGCGCTCCGAAGGCGGCCCGCCGGCCATCAAGGTGGACGACCTGACCGTGGCCTACGGGGAGAAGCCCGTGCTGTGGGACGTCGACGTGGAGGTCCCCTCGGGCGTGCTGATGGCGGTGGTGGGCCCCAACGGCGCCGGGAAGACCACGCTGATCAAGGCCGTCACCGGACTGATCCGGCCGGTCGCCGGCACCGTCGAGATCTTCGGCAGGCCCTACGCGGAACAGCGGCGGATGGTGGGATACGTCCCGCAGCGCAGCAGCGTGGACTGGGACTTCCCGACGACGGTCCTCGACGTCGTGATGATGGGGAGGTACGGCGGGCTGGGGTGGCTCCGCAGGCCGGGCCGGGGCGAGCGGAAGCTGGCGCTCGAGGCGTTGGAAAAGGTCGGGATGTCCGAGTTCTCCGGCCGCCAGATCCGGCAGCTTTCCGGGGGGCAGCAGCAGAGGGTCTTCCTGGCCCGGGCGATCGTGCAGGACGCGCGGATCTACCTCATGGACGAGCCGTTCCAGGGGGTGGACGCGACGACCGAGCGCGCCATCGTGGATCTCCTCAAGGAGATGCGCGGCCGCGGCAAGACCGTCGCGGTCGTCCACCACGACCTCCAGACCGTCCCCGAGTATTTCGACTGGGTCACCCTGCTCAACGTCCGCTGCGTCGCATGCGGCCCCGTGGAGCGCGTCTTCACCGAGCGGAACCTCCGGCTGGCGTACGGCGGCAGGGTTTCCTACCTGACGCACCACGACCCGGGCGAGAAGCTTTCCCCGGAAGGGGACGGGTGACGGCGCCCATGGCGGCGGGCCTGGACTTGCTCTGGGACATCCTCTCGAACTACACCCTGCGGACCGTGGGGATGGGGGCGGTCTTCCTCGGGGTCGCCAACGGCGTGCTCGGGTCCTTCGCCGTCCTGCGGAAACAGAGCCTGCTGGGGGACGCCATCTCCCACGCGGCGCTCCCGGGCATCGCCCTGGCGTTCCTTCTCACGGGAAGCAAGTCGACGCCGGTCCTCCTGCTGGGCGCGGCGGCGGCCGGCTGGCTCGGGACCCTCTTCATCATGAGCGTCGTACGGAACACCCGGATCAAGTACGACAGCGCCCTCGGGCTCGTGCTCTCGGTCTTCTTCGGCTTCGGCCTGATCCTCCTGACCTGGATCCAGCGGATGCCCGTCTCCGCGCAGGCGGGACTCGACACGTTCCTGTTCGGCCAGGCCGCGACGCTGTTGCGGAGGGACGTCGTGACGATCGGCGCGATGGCGGCGGCGGTCCTCGCCCTCGTCCTCGTGTTCTGGAAGGAGTTCAAGCTGCTGTGCTTCGATCCCGACTTCGCCCACTGCCTCGGCTTCCCGGTCCGGGCGCTGGACGTCCTGCTGACCGCCCTCCTCGTGACGTCGATCGTGATCGGCCTGCAGACCGTGGGCGTCGTGCTGATGAGCGCGATGGTCGTGGCCCCGGCCGCCGCCGCGCGGCAGTGGACCGACCGCCTCGGGGCGATGGTGGCCATCTCCGCGTTCTTCGGGGCGCTGGGAGGGGGCGCCGGCGCCCTCGCCAGCAGCCTCATGGCGCGCCTGCCGACCGGTCCGGCGATCGTCCTCTGCCTGACCGCGGTCGTCCTCTTCTCCCTGCTGATGGCCCCGAACCGCGGTCTCCTCTGGAGCTGGGCGAGGGAACGGATCAACCGGCGCCGCATCATGACCGAGGCCGTGCTGGCCGACCTGCACGTCCTGGCGCTGCAGCACGAGGACCCGGAACACGGGCACCCGATCTCCGTGCTGCGCACCATGGCCATCGGGCACGGCGGGGTGGACCGGAGCCTCGAGCTGCTCCGGAAGAGGGGGCTCGTCCGGAAGACGGCGGAGGGGGCATGGTCCCTCACGCCCGGAGGGCTCGAGGAGGCCCGCCGCCTTTCCGGGAAAGGGGAGGGGCGGACATGACCGCGCCGCAGGTCGAGATCCAGGTCATCGCCGTCCTGGTGGCGGTGTCGTGCGCGCTGCCCGGGACGTTCCTGGTGCTGCGGCGGATGGCGATGATGAGCGACGCCATCAGCCACTCGATCCTCCTGGGCATCGTCCTGGCGTTCTTCGCGACGGGAGACCTTACGTCCCCGTTCCTCGTGGCCGCCGCCGCGGCGACCGGGGTGATGACCGTGAGCCTCGTGGAGTTGCTGAACCGGACGGGGCTGGTTCGGGAGGACGCCGCGATCGGCCTCACGTTCCCGGCGCTGTTCAGCGCCGGGGTCATCCTGGTCGCGCGGTACGCGGGAAGCATCCACCTCGACACCGACTCCGTCCTGCTGGGCGAGCTGGCGTTCGCCCCCTTCAACCGGTTCGTCGTCCTCGGCTACGACATCGGCCCTCGGGCGCTGTACATGATGGCGGGGATCATGTCCCTGAACATCCTGTTCATCGCCCTCTTCTTCAAGGAGCTCAAGATCGCGACGTTCGACCCGGGGCTGGCCGCGGTCCTCGGGTTCTCCCCGGGCCTGCTCCACTACGCGACCATGGCGCTCGTCTCGCTGACGGCGGTGGGCTCCTTCGACGCGGTGGGGTCGATCCTCGTCGTCGCGCTCATGATCGCGCCGCCTGCGACGGCGTACCTACTGGTCGACCGGCTGTCGCTGATGCTGCTGCTGAGCGCCCTGCTGGGCGCCGCGGCCGCCGTTTCCGGGTATTGGGTCGCCCACGCCCTCGACGCTTCCATCGCCGGGTCCATGGCTTCCGTGTGCGGCCTGCTGTTCGGCGCCGCCTACCTGGCCGCGCCCCGGCAGGGGTTGATCCCCGCCATGCTCCGGCGCGCGCGGCAGCGCCTCGAATTCGCCCAGAGGATGCTCCTTGTCCACCTGTACAACCACGAAGGGGTTCCGGACGCGGCGCGGGAAAACCGGGTGGAGCACCTCCACGAGCACCTGAGATGGGACAGGGCCTTCGCGAAGCGCGTGGTGGCGGCGGCGGCGGGAAGGGGCCTGGTGGATCGGAGAGACAGCCTCCTTCTCCTGACCGACGCCGGGCGGAAGGCCGCGCGCGACGCGATGGTCGGATGACCCCGGCGATGCCGCCCGGCGGCCGCTGACCGCGCCAAAACAAAATCCTTGACGGCGGGTTTGGTGGTTGGTATATATGAGCAATCGTTTCATATAGCGGGAGGGACCGGAAGTTGATCGCGGCGGCGGGCATCCACGGGAGAACCGGTGAGGGGAAGGTCGTCTACATCGACCCCGCCAGCGTCCGCGCCGCGAAAAGCGCCATGCCGGGCGACCGGATGGTCCGTGCGCTGGCGGAGACCTTCTCGGCCCTGAGCGACCCCACGCGCGTGCGGATCGTGACCGCTCTCACCGCCCAGGAGCTCTGCGTGGCGGACCTGGCGCGCCTGCTGGGCATCAGCGGTTCCGCGGTGTCCCACCAGCTCCGGCTGCTGCGCGGCCAGCGCCTCGTCAAATACCGCAAGGAAGGCCGGGTCGCATTCTACTCCCTCGACGACGACCACATCCGCAACCTCATGAAGGAGTGCGTCCGGCACGTCTCGGTGGATTAATAAATATTTTTTTGAGGTGATAATGAAATATGTGCTCATACGTTAACATTAATGGCGGGCAGTCCGCGGCGGCGGACCGGAACGAGCGGGTCATCGGCATAGAGGAGTACTCCGACAGGATCGCGCAGGAGATGCATGAAAGGGTGGAGATGCAGCGCGCGATCCTCCGGCAGCTCCTCGCGGAGGGAGGAAATCGCGTCCTCCGGGTGGAAAGCGGTCCGCCTGCCGGCGGGAGCGACCTCGCCAGGATGAAGGCCGCGCTGATGGAGACGATCGAGGTGCTCGAGGAGACGAAGTGCTCCTTCAAATCCAGGAGACTGGAGGTGATGCGCAAGAAGCTGATCGCTGTCCTGGCCGGCGACTGACCGGCAGGGGGGCGTTTTACGGTACGGAGGGGGCGGCCCGCCAGGGGCCGCAACCGGCCGCACGGTGAAGACGCAACCGGAGTGAGGAAAGCCCCGGCGCGGTGCGCGCGGGGAGCGGGTTGCGGATTCCATCTCTTTTCGCTCGAGGAAAGGAGCGTGCGGCATGTCGGGGAACCGGATATATCCAGTCGATAACCATCCATTCCGAATCATTTCCGATTCCAGGGACCGCTGCGGGTCGAAGGCGCCCGTGGCGCACGGAGGCGCGGCTCGCGGTCGCGTCGATGCCCGATGAGCATCGCGCTGGTCGGGGGAATCGACAGGCTCGAGAGGCATTACCAGGACGAGGCAAGGCGCCACGGGGTCTCGCTCAAGATGTTCAGCGTTCCCGAGACCGGGATGGCCTCGAAGATGGGGAACGTCGACGCCCTCGTCGTGTTCACGAACAAGGTCTCCCACGGGGCGAAGGCGCAGGCGCTCCAGGTCGCCCGCTCCAGGGGGATCCCGCTCCTTCTCCGCCACTCGTGCGGCGTCTGCACGTTCCGCGATTGTCTCAACTGCCTGAAAAACCAACTCGGAGGAACCGGAAATGCATGATTTCAGGGTAATCGTATCGAAAATGACCGCGGTCGCAGCGCTCCTCGCGATCCTCTTCGGCTTCAGGGGATACGCCTTCGCGGGCCACCCCTTCGTCACGGAAGACCCGGGGACGCAGGGGAAAGGCAACGTCGAGGCGGAATTCTCCTACGAGTACCAGAAGGCGGATGACGGGACCAAGGTCCATTCCCTCGGAAACGGATTCACTCTGGGCGTCGCGCCGAAGCTGGACCTGGCCATCGGATACGGGTACGGCTTCGCCAAGGCCCCGGACGGCGCGAGGGACCGGGGGATGGGCGACGTGGAAGCGCAGCTGAAGACCTTCTTCAATGAGGGGAAGGATTGGCTTCCCACGTTCGGGCTCAAGGGCGGGGTGTCGCTGCCGGTCGAGGAAGGCGGGCAGACGACGATCCTTTTGACCGGCATCGCGGAATGGGCGTTCGAGCCGTTCACGGTGTTCGTGAACGTGGGGGCGGATATCGGGACGCGGCTGGCGGGGAACGACGAGCGGACGGAGCTGTTCCGCGCGAGCGTGGCGGGCAGCTATGCGATCCGGGAGACGCTGGCGCTGGTGTCCGAGCTGCTCTGGGAGAAGCAGACCTCCCCTTCCGAAGACGCCTCGGTGGAGTGGATGGCGGGTGCGCAGTGGAGCCTGAACGAGTCGATGACGCTGGACGCCGGGATCCGCTTCGGCCTGACGGACGACTCCCCGGACTACACGGCGCTGCTCGGGTTCACGTGGGTCTTCCTGGGGGAAAAGACCGCCGCGGCTCCGGCCGCCGCGAAGTGAGGAGGACGGACCTCATGTTTCCAATGGGACTGATGTCGGCCGGCGAGAAGGCCGTGATCGCCGAGAACGGGGTCTGCGGCGATCCGGGCAGGGCGATCCGCGGGGGCCACGCCCACAGGCACGGCTGCGCGGGATGCGGCTGCGGCGGGGGGAAACGCGCGGGCGCGGCGGGACGCGCCGAAGACATGGGCATCCGGCCGGGGAAGACCGTCGAGATGCTCAACAACGAGGGGGGGCGGGCCCTCCTCGTCAAGGTGGACGAAACGAGGATCGCGGTCGGTCGGGCGGCGGCGATGAAGATCATGGTGAGGAGGAAGGACGATGAACCTGGCAGGCCTTAAGCCCGGGCAGAGCGGGCGGATTTGCGGCATCGGGGCGATCGGGCCCCTCAGGAGGAGGCTGATGGACATGGGGGTGCTGGTCGGGGAGGTGGTCCGCGTGGAGAAGGTCGCTCCGCTGGGCGACCCCATCGAGATCACGGTGAAGAGCTACAACCTGTCCCTCAGGAAGAAGGAAGCGGAAGGGATCCTGCTGGAGGTGGAGAGATGACGATCCGGATCGCTGCGCGCGCGCTGCCCGTTCCGGAGCCGGCCCCGTTGCGCATCGCGGTGGCCGGGAACCCCAACGCGGGGAAATCCACGCTGATCAACTCGCTCGCGGGCACCCGCCTGCACGTGGGCAACTGGCCGGGCGTCACCGTGGAAAAAAAGGAGGCGTCCCTCGAGCGACGGGGAGAGCAGATCTCGCTGGTCGACCTGCCGGGCACCTATTCCTTGAGCCCGTACACCCAGGAGGAGGTCGTCGCGCGGGATTACCTGGTTCGCGAGAGGCCCGAGGTCATCGTCGACGTGGTGGACGCCACCAACCTGGAGAGGAACCTGTACCTGACCGTCCAGCTTCTCGAGCTGGGGATCCCGGTCGTCGTCGCCCTGAACATGCGCGACGAGGCGGAGAGGCTGGGGTACCGGATCGACGTGAAGGGCATGGAGCGGGCCCTGGGCGTACGTATCGTTCCGACCGTCGCGACGAAAGGCGAGGGCCTCGGCGGGCTTCTCGACGCGGCGGTCGAGGCGGCGGCCGACCCCGACGGTCACCGGCCGAACGTCCTGCGGTACGGCGAGGACATCGAAACGGCCGCCGGGGAGCTCGTGAAGGAGCTGCGGCGGGAGCACCCGGCCGTCGCGGGCAGGTACCCTGAGAGGTGGCTGGCGCTCAAGCTCCTCGAGGGAGACCGCGGCGTCATCGGGGAGGCGGGGCTGGAGAAGCTCCGCGGTGCGACGGCCCGCGCGGCGGAGCACCTGGTCTCGGCCCACGGGGAAGACATCGAGTCGCTCCTGGCCGACGCCCGCTACGCGCTGGCCTCGGGCCTGAGCCGGGAGGTGCTGACCCGCCCCGGCAGGCGGAAGATCGAGATGACGGAGAAGATCGACCGGTTCGCGCTGAACCGGTACCTGGGGATCCCCCTGTTCCTGGCGGCCATGTGGCTGGTCTTCAAGCTGACGTTCGACGTTTCCACGCCCTTCGCGGACTGGCTCGACGGGGTGACCGCCGGCCCGTTGAATCGCCTGGTGCTGGCCATGGTCGCCGCGCTGCGGGGGCCGGACTGGCTTGCCTCCCTTCTCACGGACGGCGTCGTGGCGGGCGTGGGATCGGTCCTCGTGTTCGTCCCGGTCATCTTCGCCATGATGTTCTTCATCACGTTCCTCGAGGGGAGCGGCTACATGGCGCGGGCCGCCTTCGTGATGGACCGCGCGATGCACAGCATGGGGCTGCACGGCAAGTCGTTCATCCCGATGCTGCTCGGGTTCGGCTGCACCGTGCCCGCCATCTACGCGACGCGGACGCTGGAGAACCCGCGCGACAAGTTGATGACCGCGCTGCTCGTCCCGCTGATGTCGTGCGGGGCGCGCCTGCCGGTGTACGTCCTGTTCACCGCCGCCTTTTTCCCGGAAAGCCCGGGGATGGTGCTCTGGTCCATCTACGTGATGGGGATCGTCCTGGCGATCCTGATGGGGATCCTCTTCAAGCGGACGCTGTTCCGGGGCGAGACCCCGTATTTCATCATGGAGCTCCCCCCGTACCGGATGCCCTCGTGGAAAAGCCTGATGATCCACACGTGGGAGAAGGGGAAGCACTTCCTGGTCAAGGCCGGCACCTGGATCCTCGCCGTCTCCGTGCTGGTCTGGTTCCTCCTGAACCTGCCGTGGGGCGTGGAGCAGAAGAAAGACTCATATCTCGGAAAGGTCGGCCAGGCCATCGCCCCGGTCTTCGAGCCGCTGGGATTCGGGAACTGGGAGGCCGCCTCGTCGCTGGTCACGGGGGTCATCGCGAAGGAGATCGTCGTGGGGACGATGGGGCAGATCTACGTCCCGGAGGCGGAGTCGGAGCCGTCGGAGCCGCCGCCGTCGCTCGCGGAGGACCTTCGCTCGATCGCGTCGTCTTTCGCGGAGGCCGTGCGCGGCGCGGCCGCGAACGTCTTCTCCACCGCCGGGATCGCGAGCATCGGCGCGGAAGAGGAAGAGGGGCAGGAAGGGCTGCGGTCCGCCATCACGAAGACGTTCACCCCGTTGAGCGCGTACGCGTTCATGGCGTTCGTCCTGCTGTACATGCCGTGCGTCATCGCGGCCGCCGCGTTCAAGCACGAATTCGGGACCTGGAAATGGTACGGCGTCGCATTCGCCTACCAGACCGTGCTCGCCTGGACGGTGGCGCTGGTCATCTACCAGGGGGGGAGGCTCCTCGGGTTTTAGGGAGCGGGCCGGGAAGAATCTTCTCCGAACCCGAAACCCGGCCCATGCGGCCGTACTCTCATAGTCAAGATTCGGTTGAAATAGGGCAACCAACATGACGGGAAAGGACGTGGAGGAGATTCAGATGAGAAAGAACATATTCATAGCGATGATTGCCGGACTGTGCCTCGGGCTGGTCCCGGCGACCGTTTTCGCGGGCGGCCCCGGTTATTCGGGGGATGTCCATTCGATCCCGAGCGGCATGTCTTCCGACTCCGTAAACCTCACCGAGGCCGACAACTGGCCCGTGAGCGGTCCGGTGGAAACCGGCGCGGTGCCCGGTAGCATGGAAAGCGACAGGATTTCGAAGGATTCGACGCACTTCAACCCCTTCTATCCCGAGCTCCGGGTGATCGACCTGGGCGGGGGCGGCGAGTAACCTAACCAAGGACGGCCGGATCATCCGGCCGGGTAGCGACGGCGCCGGGGAGGGTAACTTCCCCGGCGCTTTTCTTTAGGAGCCACCGGGAGGCGGTAGAATAGATACCATGAGACAGGCGGGCGCCATACCGGAAGCGCGTCCATCGACCCGCGCTTCGGGAATCCTCCTGGCCTTCCTTGCCGGGGCCCTGGTCCTCTGCCAGGCGGCCCCCTTGCACGCGCGTTCCGACGCAATAGCGACGATCGCCGCCGGGGATATCTCCGTCCAGGGGGAGTGGCTCCGGCGGTCCGGGACGGCGGCCCGGGACCTGACAGGATTCCCGGTCGACGGGGAAAAGGTCGAGCGCGAGCTTTACCGGCTTGCGGACCGGCTCCGGCCGTCCGTGGCCGCCGCGAAGGACGGCAAGGCCGTCGTGAAGGCGTTCCGCCGCGTGCTAATCGAGGAGGAAGGCTACCGGTACGATTCGGTGGCGGGCAAGCCGGACAATTTCCTTTCCGGCGGAGTCGTCGCCCGGAAACAGGGCAATTGCCTGGGGATTTCGCTCCTGTGGCTTTCGCTGGCCGAGCAGCTCGGCGTCCCGTTCCGCGGCGTGTACGTTCCCGGGCACTGCTTCGTGCGGTACGACGGCGGCGGGTCCCGCGTGAACGTGGAGTTTTCCGCCGCCGGCGCTTCCTGGGACGACGATGCGTACCTGGGCAAGTTCCGGCTCGCCGAAAGGGGCCCGTACCTGCGCTCGCTGTCCACCCCCGAGATGCTCGGGGTGTTCCTCAAGAGCGTCGGGGCGGCGTACGCCGGGAAGGGGAGGCACGTCGAGGCGCTGGCTATCTACGCGGAAGCGGAGCGCCTGTACCCGGGGCTGCCCGACGTGCATTACAACGCGGGCGTTTCGCTACAGCGGCTCGGGCGGCCGGACGAGGCGATCGCGAAGTACCGCAAGGCGCTTTCCCTGGACCCGAACATGGCCGTGGCGCGGGGGAACCTGGCTTCCTCCTACGCCGCCTGCGGAAGGTACGACGAGGGGGTCAGCGAGTACCAGAAGGCGGTGGAGGCGGAGCCGACGAACCGTAAGGCAAGGGAGGGGTTGACCCGGGCCTGGTTCGCCAAGGGGGATTACCCGGCGGCGGCGAGGGAGGCGGAGAGGGCGGAAGCGCTGGGGTGCCGGTTCGAGCCATCCATGCTGGAGGCGCTGGAGCCGTTCCGTGAACGGTGACGGTCGGGCGCGCACGGCCCCTCCCGAAGGCCGTTCCGTTATTTGTCGGTAAGCGCCCGGATGACGGCCGCGATGTCGCGGTCCCCGTAGCCCTTGTCCCAAGCCCGGCCGTACATGTCGCGCGCGGCCGCCGTCACCGGCGAAGGGATCCCCATCGCCTTGCCGGTTTCCACGGCGAGGCGCATGTCCTTGAACGCGTGCTTCAAGAGGAAGTTCGGCGTGAAGACGCGCTCCAGGAGCATGTCCGCTCCCTTCATTTCGAGCGCGCCGCACGCCACGCCCGAATAGCCGATCACCTCGAGGATTTTTTCGGCCTCCAGACCCGCCTCGATGCCGGTCAGCGCCGCCTCGGAGAATACGCAGAGCAGCGTCCCCATCATCTGGTTGACGAGCAGCTTCATGTGGGCGGCCATGCCGGTGTCGCCGACGTGGATCACCCGGCTCCCCATCGCAAGGAGCAGCGGCTCGAGCCGGCGGGAAATTTCTTCGTCCCCCCCGGTCAGGATCGTGAGGGACCCCTCCGTCGCCGCCTGCAGGCTCCCGAGCACCGGCGCCTCGAGGAAGTCGGCCCCCGTCCCCCGGACCATCATGGCGATCTCCCGGGAGGTCTCCGGCGAAACGGTGCTCATGTCGATGTGGACCGTGCCGGGGGACAGCGCGCAGAGGATGCCGGTTTTCGCCGTGACGACGTCGCGGAGGGCTTCGGGGTCGGAAACCATCGTGATCACGATCTCGGAGCGCTGGACCAGCTCGGGCACCGAGCCCGCCGGCTTCGCCCCGGCCGAGACGAGCGGCCCCATCTTCGCCCGTGTCCGATTGTAGACGGTCACGTTGTGGCCCTTCGACAGGACGTTGCGGCACATCGGCTCGCCCATGATCCCCAGCCCGATGAACCCGACCTTCGCCATGGCCTCACCCCCGCAAAGACGCCGAAAAACGGGCTGGAAATCACTCCTTGACGCCGCAGGCCGAATCAACAGAATAGTACCATGACCACCCAGGCCGCGGATGTCCTGCGCAGAACGCCCCTGTTCGCGTCCCTGCCCGAGGAAGACCTTCGATGGGCGGCGTCCGTCGCCGTTCCCCGCCGTTACGGCAAGAAGGAAGCGATCTTCCGGGAAGGGGATGCCGTCGAGGGCTTCTACGTAGTCGCTTCGGGGAAGGTGAAGGTCTTCAAGCTTTCGGAAGAGGGTAAGGAGCAGGTTCTGCACGTCCTCGGGCCCGGGCAGAGCTTCGCGGAGGCGGCGCTTTTCGAGGGCGGGGCCTACCCCGCGTACGCCGAGACGCTCGCGGAGACCGAGACGTTCCTCATCCAGAAGCGCCCCTTTCTCGATATGCTGGAGAAGCGGCCGAAGGTGGCCATCCGGATGCTCGGGTCGCTCTCCCGGTGGCTCCGGCAGATGACCGGCCTCGTCGAGGACCTTTCCCTGCGGGACGTCGAGGCGCGGCTGCTGCTGTTCCTGTCGGGGGAGCTGCAGGAACGCGGGATCCCCTTGAAGGACGGCGCGACGCTGGAGCTGCCGTTCAGCAAGAACGTGCTCGCTTCCCGGCTCGGCACGGTTCCGGAAACGTTCTCCCGCGCCCTCAAGAAGCTGCAGGAAGACGGCCGGATCGACGTCCGCGGGAAGCGGATCCGGATCGTGTCGGCCGCGTTGCTGATGGAGGGCAAGGACCACAGAACCGGGACGTAGATGAGTTCTGCGACAAAAGTGGGACACACATGGCGCTCATCTCTGACCCCGAACTGCGGTAGAACTCATCTACGTCCCGGTTCTGTGTTTTTTTGGAGGATGAAGAAATGGGCCATTTTTCGCTGAGCGTCGTCGGGAAGGATCGGCCGGGGATCGTCGCCGAGGTGAGCCGGGTGCTCTTCGAGCTCGGCTGCAACATCGAGGATTCCTCCTGCACGATCCTCTGCGGGCAGTTC
>CAZTFC010000028.1:0-33228 GCA_964612075.1 uncultured bacterium | reverse complement strand
TGCCGGTGATCCGGCACCTGATCTCCATACCCGCGGGGCTGTCCGGCATGAGCCATGTCCGTTTCTCGGCGTATACCCTGCTGGGGGCATTCATCTGGTGCTCGATCCTCACCTGGATCGGTTACGCGATCGGCCGGAACGAGGAACTGATCCTGGAGTACTCCAGGCACGCGGTGGCGTGGGTCGTGGTCGGGAGCTGTATCCTCGTGTTCGCATACATCCGGTATCAGAGGCGCAAGGCGCGGGCGAACCGCTCCACGGCGGAGTGCGCGGCCCCTTCGGAGGAACGGTCGCCGAGGTGACCGTCTGAGGGACCCGCAAGTCCGGGAGTTCGGCGCCCGCCCCGGTTGTTACCTGCCCTTGTCCCCCCCGGTCGTGGGATATCCCGCGTCCGTCCAGGCGTACCAGTTCCCATCCAGGAGACGGAAGCGCGTGATCCCGTGGGATTGCAGCTCTTTCGCGAGCGTGGAGGATACCATCCCGCCGACGTAGCAATGGACGATGATTGTCTTGCCTTCGATGCCGGCGAGGTTTTTCAGGTGGGCGCCCACGCCGCCCGGCTCGATGTTGACGGCTCCCGGGATATGCCCCTGCCTGTAATCGGACTCTTTCCGCGCGTCGATGAAGTACGCCTTGCCCGCCCGGTGCAGCTCGTACGCTTCCTTCGGCGAGATCTTCGCCGTTTCCGGCGATGCGGCGGGCTGGCCGGCCGCGAGCCCGACTGACGGGTGGCACAGGACGACAACCGCAATTAATATCGCTGCCGCGAAACGGAAGATCGCTGGTTTCACGTTCCCCTCCGGCATCGCAAAGATTTGTCGCACCCCGGCAGGATAGTCGATCCGGCCCTCTCATTGCCAATATATGTTCCGCCGGAACTCCCCGCGGAGTGAGGGAGATCCCGATGCCTGCCGCGCGCCGAGCGGCGTCATCCCGGCCGGCGGCGGCTTCGCCGCTTCTCTCTCGCCTTCTTTTCTTTCAACGCCTTCCTTGTGCCCTTTTGTGGTTGCACGAAATTTAAGATCGTGTTATCACCTACCCGGTAATACGAATAAAAATTTCGTAATACCGAAGATCGCGGTGGTTCCCGATCCGGAAATCACTACGGGCGGCGCGAGGAATTGAAAAGGTACCTCTTGTTGTCGTTGCTGGCGCACATCGGCGGGGGAATGGTTATCTCCATGGAGATCGAGGGGTTCCGCGGTAACGACGTCCCGTTTTTCGCCGAGGTCGCCATGGTTTCCCTCGACGGGGCGGGAAACGGGGCCGGCGGGTCGGTCCGGGAATCCGAGTCCCCCCGGTTCGGGAAGGCGCAAAAAGCTTCCGGAGGCACGGCACCGCGGTCCCGCCCTACGGTTCCCGCGCTTGCGGACCCTGCGCAAAGCCTCGTCCGGGAGCGTTCCACGGCGGCGGGTTCCGACACGCCCGGTGACCGGCCGGCGCCGGAGGTGTCCACGGTTTCGGCGACGAACGCCTCGCCGGCTCGGGAGACGGGCAGCTGCGGAGAAGGCCCGGGGACGGGCGGACATGGACAAGGAGAGGGAGGCCCCGCGGCGGACGGACACGGGGGCGGCCCGGGGCCGGGGGGAGCGGGTCCGGCTTCCAGCGGGGCGCCGGGATACGGGTTCGGGGGCGACGTCCCGTTCGGTTCGGCCATGGGGCCGGCATTCCTGGAGAAGGAGATGCCGGTCTACCCGGCGCTCGCGCGGCGTCTCGGCAGGGAAGGGCTGGTCGTCCTCCGGCTGGACATCGACGAACGCGGGGTCCTGACACGCCTGGAGGTGCTCGAAGACCCGGGTTTCGGGTTTTCGGCGGCGGCCGCCGAAGCGGCCAGGAAGTCCCGGTTCTCGCCTGCGCGCGTGAACGGGCGGCCGGCCGCGTGCAGGGCGCTCCTGCCGGTCCGGTTCGAGCTGAGACACGGAAGGTGACGGCAAAGGTACGGAGTTCACAGGCATAACCCAAAGGAGGAAGGCGGAAATGAAGTTGCCTGGCTATTCGGTGTTCGCGGCGGTTGCGGCCTTGATAATCCTGTCCCTCGTGCCGGCGTTTGCCGACGACACGTACAGGATGGAAGGCATCACCGTAACGGAGGCTCCGTTCGTCAGCCCGGTGACCCCGGTCACCACCCGTTACGGGACGCAGCATAACCTGGTGACCGATGAGGAGATCGAGCGGCAGAATTCCCTCGACTTCCAGTCCACCCTGCGCAACGTGCCGGGGGTCATGTCGCAGAGCAAGAACGTCCTCGGGAGCCAGACCAGCCACAGCCTCTACGTCCGGGGACGCGGGGCGAGCCACCCCAGCCCCGATCTCAACGTGCAGTTCGACGGCGTCCCCCGCTTCGGCGCCCTCTTCGGGCAGGTTCTGGGCGACGGCACCGCCGTATCCACCATCGGCGGGATCGAGGTCTACAAGAGCCCGCAGCCGTCGCAGTTCGGCAGCGGCTACGCGTCGATCAACGTATTGCCGAGGTACATGGCGAAGGAAGGGAAGATGTTCGAGCTGGACCTCGGTGGCGGGACGTTCGATACCTTCGACCAGTCGCTCTCCGGCGGATATCGCGACGGGCCGTTCGACATCTTCCTGTCCCAGAGCTGGACGTCTACGGACGGGCATCTCGAGCATTCCCGCGCCCAGCAGCAGGGCTACTACCTGAACACCGGGTACCGTTTCAACAGGGAATGGGAGCTCCGTTTCCTGGCCAGCTACGTGAGCGCCCAGACGCTGGCGCCGATGCCCGACAACGTGACGGGCGTGACCTGGCCGATGGCGGAGCGCTTCGACACCGAAACCGTGTTCACCACCCTCACGCTGAGCCATCGCCACGACCGGGCGGACGGGTTCGTCAAGGCCTACTGGAACGACACCGATTTCGACCTGCTGCAGGAATTGAACAACGGCGTCCCGTATGCCGGCGGCGGCGTCTCGTCCCGGCAGGAGATCGCCCTCTACGGCGTCCGGGCGAAAGAGACCATGCGTCTCTGGGAAGGCGGCGAGTTCGTGGCCGGGGCGGACCTGGATTCTTCGGACCTGAAAAACACCCAGAGGACCAACAGCGGGCAGGTGGTCCCGGGCGTCAACGGCGGCCGCGCGGTCAGGGGCTGGAACTACCCCGACATCACGCTCTTTTCCCCCTACATGGCCGTGAGCCAGATGACGGGAAGCCGCGACGCTTTCCACTTCATCCCGTCGGCGGGATTCCGTTATTACTTCCATAACGAGTTCAAGGACAAGGCGGCGCCCCAGGTGGGCGTCGTGATGGGGTACGGGAACACCGACTTCAGCGCCTCTTATGCCAAGGGAGTCAATTACCCCAGCCCGGTGGTCCTCATGAACCTGGTGGTCGACACCTCCACGGTGACCGATCCGGGGCAGTATTGGTCGAGTATCCGGCCGGAAACGGTGGACCATTACGAATTCGGCGTGACGCACACGTTTCCGGGAAAGGCATCCCTGGGGGCGACGTACTTCCGGGACCTCGGAAAGGACCGTTTCCGGGCGTACATGTTCGGACCCATCCCCGCCGTGTGGAACGACCCGATCGGCGAATACGAGATCCGGGGGCTGGAGCTCACCGGCACCGTGACCGCCGCGCGGGACCTCGATCTTTTCGCCGCGTTCACCTGGCTGCGCTCCGAAGCCACGGGGAACGACGGCAACGAGCGGACCCGCCTTCCCTACACCCCCAACTTCCAGGCGCAGGCCGGGGCGGACTGGAAATTCCTTGAAGGGTGGCTGATCCACCTCGACATGCAGCACCTGCAGGGAGTGTATTCGAGCACCAGCTTCCGCACCCAGGGGTTCAATTACGGAGATCTCGGCGAAGCCCTCAGGCTGGACGACAGCACCCTCGTCAACGCGAGGATCGGCCGCACCTTCGACCGGCCGGAATGGGGGATGAAGGATTCGGAGGTCTACCTCGCCGTGAACAACCTGTTCAACGATCACTACGAATACGCCACGGGCTACGCTATGCCCGGGATCACCCTGTTCGGCGGCGTCAAGCTGAGGTTCCAATGATCGATACGGGCGGGGGGCATCGCATGCGGGCGGCGAAGACGATCCTGTTCGCCGTCGTCGCGACGGCGTTGACATGCGCCCCTGCCTCCGGCGAGGGTGCTTCGAAGGGGATGGGGGCGGCCGCGCCGCGGGGCATCGTGGCTTCGGACACGATCCTGTCCGGAATGATCGCCTCCCTCCTTCCCGCCGAGAGGTATTCCGTCGGGGTGATCCTCCCTCCCGGCCAGTGCCCGGGCCACTACGACGTGAAACTGTCGGACATGGAGAAAGTGAGGAAGGCCGCGCTGGTCGTTTCCTTCAGAGGCATGTCGTTCATGGAGAGGGCGGGGCTCGAGGGCGGGTCGCTGCTTCTCGTCGACGGCGGGGGCCGGAACTGGATGGCCCCGGACTCCTACATCCGCGGGATCCGGCTGCTGGCGGGCGAGCTGTCGAAGCGGTTCCCCGAGGACGGGGGGGAGATAGCGGCCCGAAGGGAGAGGGCCGTAGCCGTTGTGAAGGCGAAGGCGGAGGAGCTCTCGGGCAGGGTCCTGCGCGCGCGGGTCCGGGGGATGCCGGTGCTCGCTTCCTCCATGCAGAAGGAGCCGCTCGAGTGGATGGGGCTGCGCGTCGTGGGGGAATACGGCCGGCCGGAGACGATGTCCGCGAGGGAGGTCGTCCGCCTGTCGAAAGTCGGCAGGGAAGCGGGAGTCCGGCTGGTCGTCGACAACCTCCAGTCGGGGCCCGACGCAGGAAAGGCGATCGCGGAGACGCTGGCCGCCGTCCACGTGGCCCTCACGAATTTTCCCTCGGAAAAGGGGTACCTGCCGACGCTCGAAGGGAACGTGGACGCCGTCCTGGCGGCCGCGTCCGCGTCGCGTAGATGAGCGTCGTCGAGCTCAAGGGGGTCACCGTCCGCAGGGGGAAGGCGTTCCTGCTGGACGGGATCGATCTCCGCGTAGCCCGGGACGAGTTCGTCGGGATCGTGGGCCCCAACGGCGCGGGGAAGACCACGCTCCTGAACGTCATCGCCGGGTTCGAGCGGTTCGAGGGGAGCCTGGAGCTCTTCGGGCGGCGCGAGACGTGGTCGCGCTCCCGCGCCACGCGCCTTCGCGTCGGCTACGTCCCCCAGTCGTTCCAGGTCGACCCGGCGTTCCCGATCCGGGCGCTGGAGGCCGTGATGACCGGAGCGGCCGGGCGCGTCGGGCTGTTCCGGTCGCCGGGGAAGGAGGATCGGGAAAAGGCGATGCGGCTTCTGGAGACGATGCGGGTGTCTCATCTCGCGGCCAGGCCGCTGGGCCAGCTTTCCGGTGGCGAGCGGCAGAAGGTGTCGCTTGCCCGCGCCATCCTCCAGGAGCCCGACGTCCTGCTGATGGACGAGCCGACCGCCAACCTGGACATCGCCGTCCAGAAGGAAGTGCTGGCCGTCATCGACGGGATCCACCGTGGAAGAGGGCTGACGCTCCTTTACGTCACGCACGATTTCACCATGCTCCCGGCCGGGGTGGGGCGCGCCCTGCTGCTGGATCGCGGCAAGGTCGCGTTCGACGGCCCCCTCGACGCCGCGTTGTCGAGCGAGAGGCTGAGCGGGCTGTTCCGATCGCCGCTGGAAACGTTCCGGCGCAACGGGAGGCGATTCGTTTCCTATGGTTGACGGCCTCCTCGAAGCTCTGGCATGCCCGCCCATCCGGCGGGCGGCCGCGGCGTGCGTGCTGTGCGGCGCGAGCTGCTCCCTCCTGTCGGCCTTCGTCGTGCTGATGAAGATGCCGCTGATCGGCGTCTCGATGTCGCACGCCGCCTTCGCGGGGGCGGTTCTCGGCATGCTGCTGGGCGCGGACCCGTTTCTCTGCGGGTTCCTCCTTTGTCTCCTGACGGCGGGCGTGCTGGGTCCCCTCTCGGACCGCGCGGACCTGGCGATCGAGAACGTCCTCGGAATCCTGTTCTCCTTCCTGATGGGGATCGCCTTCCTGGGCATGGGGATCCTCACCAGGACGAAGGCGGGCGCCCTCGACCTGATGTGGGGAAGCCTGCTGACGCTCTCCGGGCGGGACATCGCGGTGCTGGCCGTCGTCACGTCGCTCGTGGCGATCTTCGTGGCGGCCTTTTTCAAGGAGATCCGCGCCGTCCTTCTGAACCGGCGGCTCGCCGGGGCGAGCGGGGTCCCGGAACGCGCGCTGTACTACGGCCTGCTGTTCCTCACCGGGGCCGTCGTGTCCTCGAACCTCTCCACGGTGGGCGGCCTGCTGATCTTCGCGCTGCTCGTGCAGCCCGGGGCGACGGCGTTGCAGCTCACCTACGACCTGAAACGGTTTTTCCTCATCTCGGCGGCGTCGGGGACCGGCGCCTGCGTTTCGGGCCTCGCCGTTTCGTACGTGTTCGACCTGCCGTCGGGGGCCTCGGTGGTCCTGACGGCGACGGCGATCTTCGCCGTTTCGTACATTTTCTCCCCGAAGCGCCGGGCGGCCGGAAAAATACCCCGAGGGAAGGAGCTTTCCCGATGAACAGGACGGCGGAGGAAATCCGCAGGATGCGCAAGGCGTTCTTCAACGAAAGGGCCGAAGGGTGGATCGACGCGTGGTACAGGGATCCCGCCACGGGGCGCATGGACAGGCACGAAAAGGATTTCGAGCGGCTTTTTTCCATCCTTCCGCTGGGACCGGGCGATGTCGTGCTGGACGCCGGGTGCGGAACGGGCGTCCTGGTCCCGTTCATCCTCGAGCGGATCGCGGGAACGGGGACGCTGTACGAGCTGGACTACGCCGAGAAGATGATCGAGACGAACCGGCGGCTGCACGATGCGGGCAACGTCCGCTTCATCGTGGCGGAGGCCGAGGAGGCGCCGCTGGAGGAGGGATCCTGCGACGCGGTCATCTGCTTCTCGTGCTTTCCCCACTTCCACGACAAGGGGAAGGCCCTGGAAACGCTTTCCCGGATCCTGAGGCCGGGCGGCTCCCTGGCCGTGGCGCACTTCGACTCGTCGGAGGGGATCGACAGGCATCACGGCTCGTGCCGTGCGGTCATGCACGACGTTCTCCCGAAGGAGTCGGAGATGCGCTCGTTGTTCGGGGAGGCGTCTCTGGACATCAAGTTGTTCATCGACGAGCCGGGCTTCTACTGCGTGATCGCCTTTGCGCCGACGCCTCGTCCCGCTTCGGGATCCCTTCCGGGCTGGCCCGGGCAACCGGTTATTTGACCGGGGTCAATGCGGGAATCCGCGGGGAGATGGATCATGGCGGCATGGAGAACGTTCGACAGGCCGTCGCGCATCGTGCGGGGAAGGAGGGAATCGGGAGATGGAATCGACCAGGGTGCTGAAGGAAGAGCATGGCGGTGTCAAGATCATGCTGGGGATACTCGACAAGGTGTCCGGCCGGCTCGAGTCCGGGCAGCCGGTTCCCCGGGAGGATCTCGACCGCATCCTCGAATTCCTGAAGGTTTTCGTGGACCGGTGCCACCACGCCAAGGAGGAGGAGTTCCTCTTCCCGGCGCTGGAGCGCGCCGGGGTTCCCGGGGATAGCGGCCCGGTCGCGGTCATGCTCTCCGAGCACGAAATGGGCAGGAAGTTCGTTCGGGGAATGGCCGACGCCGCGGCGGGAGCGGGGAGGGGGGACCGGGGCGCCGCGCAACGGTTCGTCCACCACGCCCGCGGGTATGCGGAGCTCCTCCATTCGCACATCTGGAAGGAGGACGAAGTCCTTTTCCCCATGGCGGACGAGACGCTCGACGAGGCGACCGACCGCGGGCTGGTGGAGGAGTTCGAGAAGGTCGAGGAGGAGCGGGTGGGGCACGGCAAACACGAGCAGTTCCACCGGCTGATGGAGGAGCTGGCGAAAAGCTACGGGTGAGCATCGGGTCCCGGCGAAGCCCGCGGCCGGGACCCTCCGTTCGCGGGAAACGTGATGCCGAAAGTCTCGCGAATCGGCGCGCGGCGGACCCGAGGGTCAGGTCGAACGATCGGTCGTAAAATGGATGAAGGATCCCGAGGCTGCCGGAGGGCGGGCGTGGTCGTAAAGGAAGTCCTGGCGAAAAGCGTCCTTTCGAAATCGAAAATCTTCGACTATGTCGTCAATCCCTACATCGGCTGTCAGCATGGTTGCACCTATTGCTATGCGCGGTTCATGAAGCGGGTCACGGGGCACCGGGAGCCCTGGGGGGAGTTCGTCGACGTCAAGATCAACGCCGCCGAGCTGCTGCGGGCGGAGGTGCGGAAGAAAAAGCGGGGAAGGGTCTGGGTCAGCGGGGTATGCGACCCCTACCAGCCGCTGGAGGAGAAATACGGCCTGACCCGGCAGTGCCTGGAGATCCTGGCGCGCAACGGGTGGGAGGCGACGATCCAGACGCGCTCCCCGCTGGTCCTGCGGGACATCGAGGTCATCCGGAGGGGAGAGGGTTTCGAGGCGGGCCTGTCGGTCACCACGGCCGACGACGGCGTCCGGAAGCTGTTCGAGCCCGGGGCGCCGCCCATCGGCGACAGGATCCGGGCGCTGGAGGAATTGCGCGGGGCCGGCATCCGGACGTACGCCATGATCGCCCCGCTGCTCCCCGGCGCGGAAGGGTTGGCGGAGCAGCTGGCGGGGAAGGTCGATCACGTGCTGATCGACCGGATGAACTACGCCTACGCGGATTGGGTTTACCGGAAGCACGGCCTGGAGGACCAGAGGGCCGATGAGTGCTTCCGGACCGCCGTACGGAAGCTCGAGTCGCTGAAGACGTGCCGGGTGGTTTAGACCGGCCGCCCGGGATTTGAAACGGCGGGTATTTTCCATTATTGTTCCAGTAATGGATACGACAACCCCCGCGGAGCGGGAATGGTGGGTCGAGGTCCGTGGCGGCGAGCTTTTCGTGAAGAGCTGGTCTCCGCCGCGCGTTCCCGATCCGGCGCCTCTTTTCCTGTTCCACGATTCCCTCGGGTGCGTGGAGCTGTGGCGCGATTTCCCGCGTCTGCTCTCGACGGGGCTCGCCAGGGTCGTCGTCGCCTACGACCGGCTGGGGTACGGCAGGTCGTCGGAGCGGATGGACCCGCCTTCGGCCGATTTCATCGCCGAGGAAGCGCGGGATTTCTTCCCGGCGGTCCTCCGGTCGGTCGGCGGGAAGCGCTTCGACCTGTTCGGGCACAGCGTCGGCGGCGGGATGGCCGTCGCCTGCGCCGGGATGATCCCGGGCTGCCAGACGGTGGTGACGGAATCGGCCCAGGCGTTCGTGGAGCCGCGCACCGTCGAGGGGATAAGGAAGGCCAAGCAGGGGTTCGAGGACCGGGTGAATTTCAACCGGCTGGTCCGGTATCACGGGACGAAGGCGTCCTGGGTGCTGCGCGCCTGGACCGATTTCTGGCTGTCGCCCGGGGCGGCCGACTGGAGCCTGGCGCCCCTGCTCGCCGAGGTCCGCTGCCCGCTCCTCGCGATCCACGGAGACGCCGACGAGTACGGCTCGAAGGCGTTTCCGGAAACGATCCAGAGGCTCGCCGGGGGGGAATCGGAGTCGTATATCGTTCCGGGCTGCGGCCACGTGCCGCACCGCGAGAAACCGGGGCTGATCCTGGAGATCCTTCGCGATTTCTACTATCGGAAGCTGTGAAGGGAAGACACGATGAAACCTGAGACCCGGCGACTGGCCGCTCTTACGGAAAAGATGGCCGAGAAGGACCTTCCGGAGATCCGCCGCCTGCTGGACGCCGGCGCGGACGTGGACGCCCGGGGGAAGAAGGGCGGGACCCCGCTGTACATGGCGGCGAGGAAGGGATACGGGGAGATCGTGAAGCTCCTGATCGATCGCCGGGCGGACGTCAACGCCGCGGAGTCGACGGGGCTTTTGACCCCCCTGATCCTCGCGCTCCAGAACGGGCACGAAGACGTGGCCGCGACGCTCCTGGCGGCCGGCGCGGACCCGAACCTCGCGAACCGGGACAGGGTGACCCCGCTGTTCATGGCGGCGCAGCAGGGGCGCGCCGAATCGGTGAAGCGGCTGCTGTCCGCCGGGGCGAACGTGAACGCGGCGGCGCGCAACGGGGCGACCCCGCTGCTGATCGCGACGAACGAGGGGCACGCGGAGGTGGTGAAGATCCTGCTGGAGGCGAAGGCGGATACGACGGCCCGGTTCATCCACCAGGGGATTTCCTACACCGCCCTGAACCTGGCCGCGCGGGCCGGCAACGACGAGATCGTGCGCCTGCTGGCGGAGCACGGCGCGGTGGAATGAAAAGGGGGAGATCCATCGACCCCGGCAAGTCCGTTTTTTCTTGACAAACATGGTTTGGTTCCTGTACCCTGATCTTCGTAAAGGGGAGTAGCAACCGGCCGGCAAAAATCGGTCGGCCCGCGTCCGACACTACGGCGGGATCAATCGCCCGGGCGTGGCTCCTGGGCTCCATAGCGCGGGACTTGCAAGACCTTTACCTACAGCATGCTTCATCATGCCGCAGGTAAAGGTCTTTTTTTATATCCTGCGGACAACACCGGAGCTTCCAAGGAGGAGCAAGGATGATCGACCTGGGCTGGCTGGGGCACATCGCGTTCAACTGGGAATTCCTCGTGGCCGTGATCAGCATCGTCCTCATCGACCTGGTGCTGGCCGGCGACAACGCCGTGGTCATCGCCATGGCGGTCAAGAACCTGCACGGCAAGGAGCGCAAGCTGGGGATCATCCTCGGGTCCGCCGGCGCAGTCCTCGTCCGGGTGTTGTGCACCTTCTTCGTCGCCATGCTCCTGAACATGTCCTTCGTCAAGCTGGTCGGAGGGCTGGTGATCTTCTGGATCGCCGTCAAGCTGCTGACCGAAGGCACCAAGGAGGAATCGCACGCCGCCAAGGAGGCCACCACCCTCTGGGGCGCGCTCTGGGTCATCATCGTCGCGGACCTGAGCATGGGCATCGACAACATGCTGGCCGTCGGGGCGGCGAGCCACGGCAACCTGTTCCTGCTCCTGTTCGGCCTGATCCTCTCCATCCCGATGGTCGTGCTGCTGAGCACCTGGCTCTCCGCCATCATGGACCGCTACCCGATCATCCTGTGGATCGGCGCGGCGGTGCTGGGCAAGGTGGGCGGCCAGATGGTCGTCACCGACCCGTGGGTGAAGGGACTGTTCGCCGTTCCCAAGTGGGGCGAGTACGCCGCCATGGCGGTCGGCGTCGCTTTCGTGGTCCTCTTCAGCAAGTGGCTCATCTCCAGGCGCAGGAGCAGGGCGGCCCTGGAGGTATCGCCGGTAACGATCGGAAGCTGACCCGGCTTCGGCAGGCGGGGGGAAACGGAAGGGGAGTCCGGCGCGGGCCGGGCTCCCCTTGTTTTTACGGGTTCGGGCCCCGCCCGGGGCGGCTGGCCCGCACGGGCTACCGGGCCCGCACGGGCGAAAGCTTCCACTCGACGTTGTTGATCTCCCGCACGCGGTTCGGGTCGAACTGCCTCTCGTTGCTGTAGATGTAGTCTCCCGTCGACGTCGTCCAGCGGTACTTGTAGTCGGCGGTGTCCGTCTCCACCTTCTTCGTCCAGGGGTTCACGAAGTCTTCCTGCCCCGTCAGCAGCAGGTAGCCCTCGTACCGCTGCTCCGCGTTGACGCGCGCCCGGTTCTCGACGATCTCCCGGTCGATCTTCTGGATGTATTCGAACGTCTTCCGGGCGATGTCCGCCCGCTCGCCGGCCGCCTTCGAGACCCGGACGATCCACCCCGGGTCGAGCCGCACCGACTGGCGGATGACGTTGAACACCGGGCGCAGCGCGTCGGCCTCCTCCGCGGGCGCCCGCATCGCCATCGTGTAGTCGTTGTTCCACATCAGGGACGCCCGGTTGTCGATCAGCGCCGTCACCAGCGCCTCCCGGTATTTCCGCCCCTTCTCGACGTAGTCGATCACCAGCGCCCCGGCCGCGTACCCGGGCGGCTGCATGCCGATTCCCCCCATCTGCGACGCGAGGAACCGGTCCCGCTTGCGGAAGGCCTCGGCAAGCTCCGGCAGGGGACGGCTCTCCACCACGCGGACGTCGCGCGCGGCGGGATGAAGGGCGCGGAACGCCTCTTTCAGGTACCCCTCCCAGGTCGGCCAGTTCCGCACCGGCATCCCCTGGTACCAGGAACCGGGGGGGAACGGGTTCATGCCCGTCTGCGCCATCGGGCTCGACCGGAGATCCGCGTAGGTCCATCCTGGCAGGAAGCGGAAATAGGCCGTTCCCTCGGGGTCGCGCCGCAGCAGCAGGTCGTTCTTCGGCAGGATCGAGTTGACCGGCCCGTTCGCCCTCTGCGGGTCCACGTGGAAGATCCCGCCCTTCGGGATCCAGCCCTTCGGGACCAGGTAGCTGTAGGCCCCCTCGTTCGGCTCGACCCGCCGCTGGAACACCAGCGGCCCGCCCTCCGTCGCCGCGGCCGGGGCGCACCCGGCGGAAGGCGCGAAAAGGAAGTGCGACGCGAGGAAGCCCGCGAGCAGGCACGGCGCTGCAAGGATGGATTTCCGGGTCTTCATGGGGGCCCTCCGGGATGTCGATGCCCGTCATTTTAATATGAAGGATCACCCGGGCTCCGGTTCTTTTGCCGCGGCGGTGAAAAAGACGTTCTTGCGGTCGTATCGGCAATGTATACTGAATCCAAAATCGCTATACTTCCTGCAGGAGCGACATCTATCGGATAGCACGGACGCTTCTTCCACCATTAACCCACCACCCATTGGCTGTCCCGGACGGAGGGGAAAATGAAAAGGGCGCTCGTCGGGTTGGCTGTACTTGTCTTCGTGGCTCCAATGGTTTTCTTCGGCTGCAGCGGGGACGACGGGAGCACGGGACCGGCGGGCACACCGGGCACCCCCGGCGCCCCGGGGGCGGGCGCGACCGCCCAGGAAACCTGCGTGCTCTGTCACGCCTCCGGCCAGGCAAGCAACGCATCCGCACTGCATCGGCTCGACGCGACGACCGGGGAGCGGATTCCACCCGGCACGATCACCGTCACGGTAAACAGTGTGGTCTTCGGGGCTCCCTCGGGCGACAACGTCCCCGTCACGGTGAACTTCAGCTTCGCCGCGGCCGACATCGCCGGGAACGACATCACCTCCTCCATCGACCTGACCACGGCTTCGGGCAGCTCGCTTTCCTACCTGCGGTTCACCCTGGCGAAGCTTGTGGCCGGCGCGAACGGGGACATGGACAGCTGGTGGGTCTTCACGCACCGGCCCGGGCAGAGCGGCAGCGGGCCGTATTACGAGAACCGCGCATCGGGCATTTCCGGGACTCCAGCGACCGGCGTGTACCAGTACGTCTTCCCGGCCGGCTCCGTCCGCGTCACCGACGGGTTCGCCGACAACACGGTGGTGCGGACGCTCGTCGAGGTCCGCTCCATCCCGATCTCCCTCTTCACCTCCGACCTGTTCTATGACACGGGGGCCCGGAGGCCGATCGGCATCGGCGTGCTCGACCGGGTGGCCCCCATCGGCGGCGGGACCGGCGCGGTTCCCTCCGCGGCGTACCCGAAGAAGGTCACCGTGAGCACGGCGGCCTGCAACGCGTGCCACGACCAGCTGGCGATCCACGGCGGCTCCCGCCGGGAATACACGCATTGCCAGTCGTGCCACAACCCGCGCCTCGAGGCGCTCGGGTGGGACAACTCGGACCTCATGAACCTGGCCCACAAGATCCACAACCACCAGATCGAGGGGGCCCAGAACCTCGGCGAGCTGGGCGACTTCAGCGAGGTGACCTACCCCCAGGACATCCGCAACTGCACGCGGTGCCACCAGGGCTCCGACGCCGACAACACCTACGACAACTGGAAGAACCGCCCCAACAAGGAGGCGTGCGGCTCGTGCCACTACAACGTCTATTTCGGCTCGGGTTCGCTTCCCGCCGGGAAGGTCCAGCACCCGCTGGTCCCGAACCCGGCGAACTCGTCCTGCACCACCTGCCATCCCGCGACCGGTGCCCCGCCTTCGGGAGACGGGTTGTCGATCACGAACGCCCACGCCACGGAGAACTCGACGCCCAACAACCCGCAGCTTCCCGGGACGCTGGCCACGTTCGAGTACGGGCTCGACGAGGTGACGGTGGACGGCTCCAACGTCGCGACGATCAAGTTCTGGATCAAGAAGGACGGCGCCTACGTGAACCTCGGGACCACCACCATCACGCGTCCCTCGGGCTTCACCGGCGGCCCGTCGTTCCTGTTCGCCTACGCCTTGCCGCAGGACAACATCACCGCGCCCGCGGACTACAACAACCTCGGGAGGGCGGCCGGCCAGCCGCAGAGCCTTTCCATCGTCGGCCTGCCGATCGCCGCCTACAACCCCGACTACTCGCAGTACACGGTGCAGCGGGCCAACGCCTTCCCGGCCGGGGCGACCATGCGGGCGGTGGCCCTCCAGGGATACTTCACGCAGACCTCCGGAGGGACCGGCCTCGACAACGTCGGGCGGCACACCTTCTCCGTCCATAAGGCCGTCACCGGGGACGCGGTCCGGCGGGTCGCCGTCGAGAGCGGCTACTCGGGCGGGCAGCCGACCGGCTGCCTGCAGTGCCACGAGATCTTCGAGGGGCACGGCGGCAACCGCGTAAGCAACGCCCAGGTCTGCGTGATGTGCCACAACCCCAACCTGTCGACCAGCGCCCGGACCATCACGGCCTCGCCCATCAACCCCGACATCGTGGCGCTCTACGGGAGCAACCCCCTGCTGTACCCGGAGGTCCCCAACAACTTCAAGGAGCTGATCCACGGGCTGCACGGGGCGGACAAGCGGACCACGGACTTCGTGGACATCCGCAACCGCCTGGACGGCGTGCTCCTGCGGGGGGACGAGATCACCTATCCGGGCGACGTCTCCCGGTGCGGCAAGTGCCACCTGAACAACCTGTACCAGGCGGTCGAGACGACCAACCGCCTGGTCACGACCGCCAAGACGACGACCGGCGATTCGTCCGAAACCGCCGCGCAGATCAACGCGGCCCGGACGAGCGTGCCGAACGCCACGGACGAAGTGATCTCGCCGGCGACGTCCGCCTGCGGCCATTGCCACGATTCGGACGCGGCGCGCAGCCACTTCGTGCTAAATGGAGGGAAGATCCGGTCGCCCCGGTCGGAGGCGGTCGCGACGCCGCCCAACCTCAACCGTCTGGGCCCGTAGCGGGGGAGGGGGCCTCCCGGCCCGTGAAAAGGATGCCCGCGATCGCCAGCCAGACGAAGGCGGGGACGAGGCGGTATCCGTAAGACTGGTAGAAGGTGGGTCCCGGCTCCCTCCGGAACGGGACCTCGTAGAGGTGGACCCATTCGACGCCCTGCGGCGAGACGGCCAGGAACGAGCCGTCCGCCGCCATGGCGGCGGTGATGCCGGTGTTGGTGGCCCGGAGGATCGGGCGGCGGAACTCGATCCCCCGGGCCATCGTCATGTACAGGTGCTGGCGCGGCTCGGCCCACGTTCCGAACCATGAGTCGTTGGTGACGTTGACGAAGATCTGTGCCCCCTGCGCCGCCAGCTCCCTGGAAAGCCCCGGGAACAGCCCCTCGTAGCAGATCTGCGGCCCGATCCGGACCCCCGACAGCCGGCGGATCCCGGGGGCGGGGCCGGGTGCGAAATCGCCCGCGCGCGGCAGCCATCGCCGGATCCCCGGGAATGCTCCGGACAGCGGGAGACGTTCGCCGAACGCCAGGAGGCGGGTCTTGTCGTACCGCCGGTCGGCGATCGCTCCGTCGGCCGCGAGGAACGCCATCGAGTTCGTCCGCCGCCCGCCGCCGCCCGCTTCCTCCGTGCCCGGGGCGCCGGTCGCCAGCGGCAGCTCATGGGCGCGCAGGAACTCCCGAAGGACCAGGGCGAGCCCCCGTCCCGTCGTCTCCTCCGGCGGCTCCGGATAGGCCGTCTCGGGCCACACCGCGAAATCGGGCGGCCCGCCGCTTGCGGACAGCCCCCGCCGGGTCAGCCCGAGGTACCGTTTCAGGACCGCGACCCGCGCGTCTTCGCGGGATTCCGCGGCCGCCTTCTCCAGGCTCGGGATGTTTCCCTGGACGGCCAGGATCCTCGCCGCCGCGTCCGGCGGGGCGACGTTCCCCGCCGCCAGCCACCCCGAGCCGTTCAGCAGGAGGAAGAACCCCGCCGACACCGCCAGAAGAAGGGCCCCGGCCCGCTCCCGTCGTCGTTCCCAGGCGGCCAGCAGGATCGCGTTCAGGACCAGCGTCAGGACGCCCAGCCCCTCGAACCCGACGAGCTCCGCGAGCTGGAACGCGGGCAGCCGGGCGGCGAGCCACGGGTAGCCGAGGTTCCAGGGGAACAGCAGGGGGACGGATGCCCAGCAGGCCGCGGTGAGGAAGGGCAGCAGCGCCCGCTGGGCCCACGGAGACAGGCGGAACCGGTTTCTCAGGACGGCGAACAGAAGCCCCGCGAGGACGAGGAACAGGTGGCCGGACGCGGCGAACAGCAGAAGGGCCGCCGCCCCGGCCGCCCAGGGGAGCCCCCCGAAATCGTGTACCGTGCGGGGGATCCAATGGAAGGCGATGCCGCAGAGGACGAACTGCGCCAGCCAGCCGCCCCGCAGGATCCGTCGGGTCGAGCCCTCCCGGAGCCAGAAGAGCCACAGCGGGGCGAAGCAGAACGGGAGGCCCCAGGGAGGGAAGGGGATGTAGCTGGTCGCGACCACGGCGCCGGTCAGCAGCGGCAGCCATGAAGGGGGCGGCAGGTGGGCCGCCCCCTTCGGGACGCTACCGTTCAGAGGCGCCGCCGGACAGCTGGTTCTGCACGTAGAAGCCGTGGCACAGCGTGTTGTTGAAGCACCCGGGCGCGGCTCCCTCCGCCGCAGGCTCGGGCGGGTGCCCCGCCGGGTTGAGCGGCGAGCCGGCGGTGTGGCATTGCGCGCAGACGGGAGCGTTGCCCGCGTCCACGTCGTCGTGCGTCACCCCGCTGCCTCTCCAGGGCGCCTGCGCGTGGGGCGCGTTCACGGTGTGGCAGCCGAAACACGAGGCGCCGGATCCGCCTCCCGCGAAGTCGATCCCGTGGCAGATCTGGCAGGCGCGGAACCCGGAAGCTGCGGGTTCGCTCTTGGCCGCCGCCCCGTGGACGGGCGGCGTGCTCCAGGAAGCGACGGGCCCGTGGTGGCACCCCGCCGCGTTCGCGAAGCAGGAACTCCCGGAGATCCCCCCGGAGAGGTCCGCGCCATGGCACTCCACGCAGGAGCTTTGCAGCCCGGAATCGATGAAGTCGATCGTGGCCGTCCGGGCATGCGCGCCGCCGGTGGGAAGGACGAGCCAGCCCTCGACGGACTGGCCGGCGGCGTCGGTGTGGATCATCGGCTCGCCGGGACCTTCCGGCGACCTGCCGGAGGAGCAGCCGGCGGCCAGCGCCACCGCGAGGAACAGCATCGCGATCGGGACCGGAGACCTCGGGAATCGGCTGTTCCGGAACGTCGGCATCGTCCGCTCCTCCTATCGATGGCACTGCCGGCACTGCATGTTGTTCCGGTTCCCGTGGCACCGGAAGCAGGAACCCGGGTCGATGCGCCCCTCGATCCGGTGGGCGAAGAGGTACTCCCCCCGGTGCGGCGAGCGCAGGTCGGGGCGGTCCGCCGTCTTGATATTCGGCTTGAGCTGCTCCTTCCCGGCGTGGCACGCCTGGCAGTAGCTGGGCGGGTGGCAGGAGGAGCAGAGGTTCTGGCTCTGCCGGGTGTAGATGCCGTGCGACTCCACGAACGGGCGGGAATGGCGGATGTTCGCGTACGGCTTCAGCGTCGTGGGGGAGCCTTTTTCGTGGCAATCGAGGCATTCCACCCGTCCCGCCGGCATTTCCTCCGGGTGGGACGGCGGGACGGAGGGGTTCTTCGACACGGCGGAGCACCCGGCGGAGAGAGCGAGCAGGGCGACCCACGGAACGATGTACCGGCAGGCGCGGCGCATCATCACTTTTTCCCTCCAGTGCGGACGGCGAGGTCGTAGCTCAACCGGATCACCCCGGTGAGGTCCTCTTCGAAGAGGGGGCTCTTCGTGTAGACGACGGTTCCGGACAGCTGCAGGGCGGACAGGATCTGGTACCCGGCGGTGGCGACCACCTGGTACGTGTTCTGGTCGTTGGATGCCGCCGCCCGGAACAGCTGCGCGATGGCGTCCAGCGTCAGCCGGAGCTTGCCGGGGCTGTACGTGGCGAAGGCGCGGTATTCGCTGTAGTCGTTCTCCTTCCCGTCCGCGAAGGTCGCGGCGACGGACCCTCCCGCGATGTCGCGCCCCTCGTTGAACTGGTACCGCACCCCGATCTCCCCGCGGTTGGCGTCCACCGCCTCCCCCCGGTCGTGGTGGATGTTCTTCCCTACGACCTCGAGCGTCCAGCGGGGCGTGAAGGTCCAGGCCACCACGCCGAAGATCTTGCCGACCTTGTCGTTGTTGTCCGTGGCGGGGGGGCGGAACGCCGGGTGCAGCGAGTACCGGAAGAGCCCCTCGTAGGTGTAGTACTCGTAGCCGGCGGTCACGTCGATCGTCGAGCTCGGGACGTATCGCAGGGCGTACCGCTGCGTCGCCATCTTCCCCGCGTCGTCGTCGTAGGCGGCCTCGCCGTTGAGCTCCACCCCCTTGTAGAGCTGCATCCACAGGTCGCCTCCGATCAGCTCGCGGTCGGGGATGTCTCCGGCCCCCTCCTCCTTGAGGTAGGAGAACCCCGCTTCGAGGAGACCGCTCCGGACGTAGAAGATCCGTCCGCCGTACAGCGCGTCCCCCCGGTCCGCGTTGTCCCAGATCGGGTATTCCACCGGGATGCCCCCCCACAGGGCGATGCCCACGTTCCAGCGGCTCATCACCTTGAAGAACGCGCCGTCGATCGTGTCCGACGCGACCCCTTCCGTCAGGAAGAAACGCCCGAGCCGGGCCTGCCCGTTCCCTTCGGGGTGCAGGTACTCGAGGTAGAGGCTGCTGATCTCGCCGGAGGCGCCGTCCGACCCGTAATCGTCCCCCAGGTCGAAACGCCCCCAGCCGGAGAACCGGAGGAAGACGGGTTTGCCGCCGATGTCCGACGCGTCCGCCGACAGGTATTCGAACAGGGGGGCGTACCGCTCTTCCTTGCCCCCCGCGTATTCCCGCTCGAAGAGCAGGCCGTAGGTCCGGGACGAGAAGGTGAGCTCCGCCGACCCCGCGGGGGGCGAGTTCACGCAGAGGATGACGCTGGAGACGAGGAATGCGGGAAGGAGAAGCAAGAGGAACGATGTTCCGGCCGCCCGGTTTCGCATTCAGATCCCCCCGTAAGCCCGCTTGGAATGCAAGTGGTCGCCGTCGATGCCGTTACCGTCTTTTGGGGAGCCACAGGGCGTGCCCGGTCTCGTCCCGGAGCTTGAGCACCTCGTCCCCCTTCCGCACCTCCCCCGCGACGAAGCGCCTGGTCCCGCGCCGGCTGACCCAGGACCCCTTGACGTCCACCTTGTCTCCCTTGTTGATCTCGACGGGCTGCTCTTCGACGTAGGAGATGGGGCCCAGGTTGATGTCGATCTTCTTCTTGTCCGCCTTTTCGAGGGTGAGGATCACGCAACACCCCCTGCCGCTGCGGGTGCGCATGAGGTCAACGTCGGCGACCTGCCCGGAGAGGGTTTCCAGGGCGTCGGGATTGTAGACGTTCTTGGTCATGCCCCGGGGCGGGCCTTGCGCGACGGCGACGGCGGAGAGGAGGATGAGGGATGCCGCGACACCGGTGAGGAACCATTGCCGTGAAAGCATCGTTCCCTCCAGACAGGTCCGGCGGGTTGATGGACGGCTACGAATTCGTACGTTAATTATACTTTGCGGGCAATACCGGAATTCAATAATTCTTGCTGTCACCGGGAAAAAAGGTGCCGCGGGATCGTTCCTCCCTTCAGGGGGTTCCCCCCGCCCCATCGGCCAGGTCGCCGATCTTCACCAGCGCCGCGGTCGCGTCCGCCCGCTCGAAGAACCGCAGGAAATTGTTGATCAGGTTGCCGGCCGGGTCCTCGAAGTGCAGGTAGCCGCCGCCGGAATAGTACCGGTCCTCCGGGTCGAGCATGACCCATTCGAGGAGCAGGTGCCGCCGGTCGATGATGAAGAAGGTCCGTTCCTGGAAGGGGGCGCAGGTCCGAAGGCTCGCGATCTCGGGCGCTTTCTGGCCCAGCCGGGCCAGCGCCTCGCAGTGCTCGCGGAAGATCGGGTCGTCGGCCAGCACGTCGGAGATCTTCCTCCCGCGGGGGATCTGGAGCAGCCGCCGGTACCGGAACTCCCCGGGCTTGCCGCTGGACACTTTCTCGATGAGCGACTCGTAATACTGCCGGCGCACCTCGCTGGCCTTCTCGTTCTGGTGGTACCGGACCTTGCTTTCGTGCTCCTCCAGCGGGTTGTAGTCGAGGACCAGCACCTCCCGCTCGGCCTTCGCCGTGAGCTCGCGGATCCGCCGGGACCCTTCCGTGAATCGCCCGTCGCTCACGGGGAGGAAAGTGAACGTCGTGCCCAGGCTGGACACGAGGGCGTCCATCTGATGCCGCATGTCCCGCATCCCGGCCAGCGTCTTCGCCACCTCGTCCGTCTCCCGCCGGTTGATCAGCAGGCTGACGGATACGAGCGCCATGGTCGCGAGGATCGCCTCGGAGACCACGGATTGGTCCGTCACGTTGAAGATGTCCAGGCAGACGACGGTGAAGGCGACGGCGAGCGTGATGTAGACGTCGAGGTTCTGCCGTTCCTTCAGGTCCGAAAGCACGCTGCGGAAGAGGTTCATGGAGATCCCTTTCGGAGCGACCGCGGGAAGGTCAGCCCGGGATGCGCCGGACGGTCTTTTCCGAGATCAGCTCGTTCAGCTCCTGGAGGAGGATCCGCTCGTGGGGATCGATCGCGCCGTCCGCGTGGGCCGCCTCGATGATCTCCTCGTACTCGGAGTTCCTGATGACGTGGTCCTCCATCGCCTTCTGGATTATTTCCTTAAGGTTTTTGCCGCTTTTGGTCAGCATGCGTGCGTCCTTTCCTTTTGAAATTTCCCCAATGATACCATGATCGGGGCGGGAGACGGGCGGCCGAAGACCCGGACGCCGAAGGGGGGAGCATCCGTGCCGACGTTCGACGCGTTCGCGGACAAGTACGACCCGTGGTTCGAGACCCGGCTCGGGAAATACGTCCTTCGGCACGAAAAGGAGCTGGTCCTCGAGCTCGCGGCGCCGAAGGCCGGGGAGAAGGTGCTCGACGTCGGCGTCGGGAGCGGCATCTTCGCGCTGGAGCTGATCCGGCGCGGGGCCGACGTCACGGGGATCGACGTCTCGCGGAGGATGCTCGACATCGCCCGGTCGAAGGGCGTGACGAACGTCGCCCTCGGCGACGCCGTCTCGCTCGACTTCCCGGACGAAAGCTTCGACCTCGTCGTCTCCATAACGGCGCTCGAGTTCATCGGGGATTACGAAAAGGCGATCTCCGAGATGGCGCGCGTGTGCAAACGGGGCGGCCGGGTCGTGGTGGGGACGCTCGGGTCGCATTCGTTGTGGGCGCTGAAGAGGAGGAGGGCGGCGCGGAGGGACCCGGGCTCGGTTTTCCGCGTCGCCAGGTTCTATTCCCCCGGGGAGCTGAGAAGGGCGGCGGAGAAGCACGGCCGCGGCTGCGTCGTGAAGGGGGCGATCTACGCACCGCCGTTCGACAACGCCTTCTGCGTGCTCGTCGGCGGGATGATCGAGAAGGCGTGCCAGTTCCTCTTCCCGTCCCTCGGGGCGTTCCTGATCTTCCGGATGGAGAAGAACGGGGGGGTAGCCGGCGCTCAATCCCGGAGCAGCGCCCGGGCGTCCACGGCGATCGCGCCCTTCTCGTAGGCCATCACCGGGTTCATGTCCAGCTCCAGGACCTCGTCCCGCTCCATCATGAGGCGCGACGCGGCGACGAGGATCACGGCCAGCGCCTCGAGGTCGACGCCTTTCCTGCCCCTCGCGCCTTTCAGGACGGCGTAGCCCTTCACGTCGTCGATCATGTCCATGGCGATCGGCCGGTCGACGGGCGCGACCCGTACCGAGATGTCCCGGAAGATCTCCACGAAGATGCCGCCGAGCCCGAACAGGATCGTCGGGCCGAACTGCGGGTCCCGCTTCCCGCCGACGATGACCTCGACCCCCGGCGGCGCCATGGCCGAGACGAGGACGCCCGCCGCGGGATCGATCTTCCGTGCCGCGGCCAGGATGCGGCCCGCCGCGCGGCTCGCCTCCCCGGGGTTGTTCACGTTCAGCTCCACGAGCCCGAGGTCGCTCTTGTGGACGATCTTCCCCGACAGCGCCTTCACCGCGACGGGGAACCCGATGTGCCGCGCCGCCTCCGCCGCCTCGTCGGCGCCGCGCGCGGCACGGCTCTCGTTCAGCGGGACGCCGTAGCGGGCCAGCAGCTCCCGGGCCTCCTGCTCGTTCAGCATCATTTCGGCGGCGCCTTTCCCAGCTCGTGGTGGCGGATCAGCGCGGAGAGCGCCTCCGCGGCCCGCTCGGGCGTCGGGTAATAGGGCACCCGGTTGCGCCGGAACATCCGCGCCACGTCGCCGACCTCCCGCCCCCCCATCCAGCAGGCGACCACGGGCTTGGGATACCTGTCGCGCAGCGCGTCGATCACGGCCCGGGCGGGCTCCTCGGGGCTCGTGAATCCGCCGTGCGCGTAGATGACCATGACGCAGTCGATCCCCGCGTCGTCGATGAGCGCCTGGAGGGCGTCCCGGTAGATGTCGTGGTCCGACTTGGCGACGGTGTCGATGGGGTTCTTCACCGACGCGAAGGCGGGCAGAAGCCGCGCGATCCCGGCCTTCGTGTGCCTGCGCAGCTCCGGTACCGTGAGCCCCCGCCGCTCGCAGGCGTCGCTCGCCATGATGGCCGCCCCGCCGCCGTTCGAGAGGATGGCGACGCGGTTCCCCTTGGCCCGCGGCTGCGTCGAAAGGGCCATGGCGGCGTCGAACATCTCTTCGACGCCCTCCACGCGGACCACGCCGCACTGCCGGAAGGCGGCGTCGTACACGGCGTCCGACCCGGCCAGGCTCCCGGTGTGCGAAGCCGCCGCGCGGGCCCCCGCCCGGCTGATCCCGGCCTTGATGGCCAGCTTGGGCTTGCGGACCTTTTTCGCCGCCTCGACGAAGCGGCGGCCGTCTTTCAGCCCCTCGATGTACATGGCGATCGTCCGGGTGTCCCCGTCCTCCTCGAAGTACTCCAGCAGGTCCGCCTCCGACACGTCGGCCTTGTTCCCCGTGCTCACGACGCAGTTCATCCCCAGGTGGGAGCCGATGGACCAGTCCACGAGGGAAAGCCCGAGGGCCCCGCTCTGGGTGATGAAGGAGATCTCCCCCTTCGGGGGCATCTTCGGGACGACGCTCGCGTTCAGCCCGATGGCGTTGTTCAGGAAACCCATCGTGTTCGGCCCGAGCATGCGCATGCCGTGGAAGGCGGCCCGTTCCCGGACCCGCTCCTCGAGCCGGGCCCCTTCGGGGCCGGTTTCGCCGAAACCCGCCGTGATCACGCACAGCGCCTTCACGCCCTTCGCGCCGCACTCGTCGACGACCCGGGGAACGGCGTGCGACGGCACGATGACGACGGCCAGCTCCACCTCGCCCGGGACGTCCCCGACGCCGGGGTGGCAGGCGACCCCCTCGATGGCGGAAACCGAGGGGTTCACGGCGCACACCTTTCCCTTGTACGGGTTGCCGACGATGTTGCGGAGCACCTTGCAGCCCCACTTCGCGGGATCGCGGGACGCGCCGATCACGGCGATGCTTGCGGGGCGCAGCAGGCAGCTCAGCGGGTGTCCCGCCATGCGTCCGCCTCCGGTTCCGTCTTTCTTTATCTTAGTGCAGCGGCCCGTTTTGACGCAGGTCAATTCCGCCGGGGGCAACGGTCGGGGATAATGGCAGGACACAGGCAATAAGGAGGGACCCATGGAGAGTTCGAGGACCCGAGCCGTCCTGCTGTTCCTGCTGGCCCTGACCTTCGGCGTGCTTCTCTTCGGGGGCTACCTGATGGACCGGGAGAAGCCGCCGGTCCCCGCGGCGGTGGCGGCCGCCGACGGGCGGACGCTGTACACCGGGGAGGACGTCACCCGGGGGCAGAATTACTTCTACAGCCGGGGAGGGCAGCATATCGGCAGCATCTGGGGCCACGGCGCCTACCTGGCGCCGGACTGGTCCGCGGACTACCTCCACCGGATGGGGCTGTTCCTGGCTGCCCGCCATCTCGGGAAAACCGCGGAAGAGGCGGCCGCGTTCACCCAGGCCGATCTCGATGCGCAAGACGGCCCGACCCGCGCCCGCGTCACCGCCCTGGTGACGGAAGAGATCAAGGCCAACCGCTACGACCCCGCTTCCGGGAAGCTGACCTTCACGCCGTTCCAGGCCGAGGCCCACGAAAGCCTGGCCCGCTATTACACGGAGCTGTTCCGCGGCGGGAACGAGCGGATGGGGCTGCAGCCCGGCATCGTGACGACGGACGAGGAGGGGCGGCTGGTGGCGGGCTTCTTCTCCTGGCTCGCCTGGGCCGCCGGGACGAACCGCCCCGGGGCGGACCACACCTACACGAGCAACTGGCCTTTCGACCCGCTCGTGGGCAACCACCCGCTGCCGGGGTCGGTGATCTGGTCGATCGTCAGCGTCGTCCTGCTCATCCTGGGGATCGCCGGCGCCATCTTCCTGTACCAGCGCTATATCCGGGAGGAGGAATACCGGGCGGGCGCGCTGGCGCCGCTCGCCGACCCCGTCCCGACCCCGAGCCAGAAGGCCACGCTGGCCTATTTCCTGGTCGCGATGGCGCTGCTCGTGATCCAGGCCGGGATGGGCTCGATCACCGGGCACTTCACCGTGGAGGGGACCCGCTTCTTCGGCGTCCCGCTCGGGGAGATCCTGCCGTACGCGGCAGCACGGACGTGGCACGTGCAGCTCGGCGTGTTCTTCATCGCCACCTGCTTCCTGGCCGCCGGCCTCTTCATCGGGCCGTTCGTCGGGCGCGAGCCGGCGCACCAGGGAAAGCTGGTCTGGACCCTGTTCGCCGCGGTCGTCGCGGTGGTCCTGGGCGCGCTCGGCGGGACGTACGCCTCGACGCTGGGCGCCTTCGGCGGGGACGGCTTCCTGTTCGGCCACCAGGGCTACGAGTACATCGAGCTGGGGCGGGTGTGGCAGCTCCTGCTCATCGCGGGAATGATCATCTGGCTGGCGCTGGTCGTGCGGGCGATCCGCCCCGCGCTTTCGGAGGAGAAGGATGCAGGAGGGATGACCCACCTGCTGCTCTACAGCGCGGTCAGCATCCCCGCCTTCTACATGGTGGGGCTGTTCTACGGGAAGGGGAGCCACCTCTCGAACGCCGAGTACTGGCGCTGGTGGGTCGTCCACCTCTGGGTCGAGGGCTTCTTCGAGGTCTTCGCGACGGTGTTCATGGCGTTCCTGCTGGCGCGCATCGGGGTGGTCGGCTCCCGCTTCGCGCTGCGGACCGTCTACTTCAGCATCTACCTCTACCTCGGCAGCGGCGTGATCGGGACGTTCCACCACCTCTACTGGAGCGGCTCCCCGACGCCGATCATCGCCCTGGGCGCGGTCTTCTCCGCGCTCGAGGTGGTGCCGCTGACGATCCTCGGCTTCGAGGCCGCGCACAACCTGCGCGCGGCGGAGGCGGGGAAGGACAACCCGTACCGCTGGCCGATCTACTTCTTCGTCTCCGTGGCCTTCTGGAACATGCTCGGGGCGGGGGTGTTCGGCTTCCTGATCAACCCGCCGATCGTCCTCTATTACATCCAGGGGATCAACACGACGCCGATCCACTCGCACACCGCGCTCTTCGGCGTCTACGGGCTGCTGGCGATCTCGCTCATGCTCTTTTCCATGCGGCACACGGTGAGCCGGGAGGCGTGGTCGGACCGGCTGCTCAAGTGGGGCTTCTGGGGCCTCAACGGCGGCCTCGCGCTGATGACCTTCGTGAGCCTTGTACCGTCGGGCTTCTACCAGTTCTACTTCGCGGTGCGCGACGGCCTCTGGTACGCCCGCAGCCCGGAGATCGCGTCGGGGGAGGTGATCCGCAGCCTGGCGTGGGCCCGCGTCGTGCCGGACGTCGTCTTCTCGGCCGGGGCGCTGCTCATGCTCCTCTTCGTCGGCAGGGCGATATGGGTCGAGGTCACCAGCCGAGGAGCAGCTTCGCCCCCAGCGCGCCGCCCATGACCAGGAACATGGCGCGCACCAGCCCGTGCCCCCTCCCGCGCCCGATCCGGGAGCCCACGTACGCCCCCAGGACGGATCCCGCGGTGGACGGGACCATCAGGCGCAAGTCGGCGTGGCCGGCCGCGGCGTAGACGGCCACGGCGAAGCTGTTGAGGAAGAACGCGATCGCGTAATACGATCCGAGTGCGGTGAGCAGCGGCATCCCGCGCGTCCTGGCCAGCAGGACGGAAGTGAACAGGCCGTTGCCCGACCCGAAGAACGCCTCGTACGCCCCGATGGGGAACGCGAGGAGGGCGGTCAGGCGGCGCGACAGGAGCGGGGGCGTCGGAACCGCGCCCAGGGTCGGGGTGGCCGCCACGAACAGCACCAGGGCGACGATGATCGCCCCGATGACGCGCGCGAGGAGGCGCGGGTCCGCGCCGCGCACGACGGCGGTGCCGGCGAAGGCGCCCGCCAGCCCGACGAGCACCATGGCCCGGATCAGCGGCCAGTCCGCGTCGCGCCCTTGAAGGTAGTTGCGGGCGGCGATCGGGGTCCACGCGGCGCCGTTGAGCTGGTTCGAAGCGATCACCGCGGGCAGCGGAAAGCCCATGGAAAGCCAGACGGGGGTCGTCAGGATCCCCGCGCCGGCCCCGCTCATGGAGCTGAGCATCGACGCCGCGAACGCCACCGATGATATGGTCGCGAACTGGAGTACGCCGGCAGGCATGTCAGGCCCCGTCCCGCAGCGTCAGCCCCGCGTTGGCGTAGGTGAACACGTTGCCGAGCGATCCGCCCGCGTGGGGAGAGACGTCAAGCTCTTTCCCCAGGACGGTCGCCCCGGCGAGTTCCCGCCAGCTGCGCCGCCAGCCGAGGATGAACCCCGGTTCGTTGCCCGGCTGCGTGTCCCAGCCACGGGGCTTGTCCGTGCCGGCGATCCGGTGGACGAGTCCCTGGGCCTGCTCGGCCAGGGAGGCCGGGCCGACGATGCCCGCGGTCAGCCAGAAAAGGTCGAGCCGCCGGTCGGCCTTTATCCCCAGGCCGGCCGTAACGTACAGCCACCCCGCGTAGGGCCGATCTCCCGGATCGGGGTCCGGGTTGCGGATGTCGGACGGCGTGAACATGCTGTGGCCGAGCGCGTAGCCGTGGCGGATTTCCCCCTCGCGGTGGAACCAGGGCAGGAGCCGGGCGGTTTTCAGCAGCCATCCCGGGGGAGGGACCTCCTCGCCCGGCACCCAGGAGATGTGCCCCCCGTTGGTGTAGTGCCGGTCGACGCTGTAGAACATGTCGTTTCCCCACGTGATGCTGAGCGTCCCGCCCCGCGGCGTCTCCGCGGGAAAGGACGGGCGCGGCCATGCGGCCGCCAGGAAAGCGAGCAGCGCCAGGGGGATGGGAATTCCGTTTCGCACGGCATAAGTATATTTCCTGAAGGGCGAAAAAAAAGACCCGGCGCGCGGCCGGGTCTTTCGAGGTTCCGGTTGCCTGCCGATGCGGGTCAGTCCTCGTCGGGGATGGCCTCGTGCAGGATCTTCAGCTGCTCGTCGATCGCCTCCAGCGCCCATCCCAGCCCCTGCTTGGAGCTTTCGGCGAAGGTGAGCTTGTGCTCGATCGTCCGGGTGACCACCGTGTTGGCCTTGGCCAGCCTCGTCATTATTTCCTCGGGGGAGCCGACGACCATGGAAAGCAGGGTGGAGTAGAACAGCCCGTATTCCTCCCGCAGGAAGCCCTGCAGCTTGGTTCCCCGGGCGTCCATGTCCTCGTAGTAGCGGTCCCCTTCGGGGCTCATGCACCAGATCTCGTCGTAGGGCTTTCGGGCCTCGATGCAGGAGTGGTTCAGCATGAAGTATGTGAGGATGTCCTTGATTTCCTTTGCCATGCCGTCAAGATGCTTTACCATCGGATCCATAGGGTGCCCTTCCGCGGTCTGGTATTTGAAAAAATGGAAAACCGCGTGAATTTTATACCCCCCGGGCGGCCGGGGCAACAAAAATAGTTCCCGCCGGCATGGGCGGAGGAGGGCGAATGGGCGAATACCTTTTATCGAACGACTGGTTCGACGTCGGGGCGAGAGGCATATGGGACAAACTCATGCCCCAGCTCAAGCCGCAAAGGATCCTGGAGATCGGGTCGTACGAAGGCGCGGCCACCTGCTACCTGGTCGACAGGCTGGCGCCGGAGCTGGACCTCGAGATCCACTGCGTCGACACCTGGGAGGGCGGCATCGAGCACAAGGCGGGAGGGAGCGCCGAGGCCGACATGAATTCGGTCGAGGAACGCTTCCGGCACAACGTGTCCCTCGCCGTGTCGAAGGCGAGGAGCCGCGTCGAGGTGAAGGTGCACAAGGGCCTCTCCGACCAGTGCCTGTCGGAGCTGATCGGCCGGGGGAAGAAGGATTACTTCGATTTCATCTACGTCGACGGCTCGCACGAGGCGCCGGACGTCTTGTGCGACGCCGTCCTGGGTTTCCGGCTGCTGCGGGTCGGCGGCGTCATGGCGTTCGACGATTACCTGTGGAGCGAGCAGCTGCCCGGCGGCATCGACCCGATCCGCTGCCCGAAGCCGGCCATCGACGCGTTCATCAACCTGTACATCCGGAAGCTGACCATCTGCCCGCTGGGGCTCTACCAGATCTACGTACAGAAGAAGTCGGGTTGACCTTCAGCCCCCGGGAGACTTCTTCTCGCGTATCCTGGTCGACCGGTCCCCATGGAATCGGACGAATCCGTCATAATGGTTTACGGGGAAACAATCCCTTTGGCGGCCTTCCCCCCGCGGGGCCGGGAGGCCGGGGAGGCGAGCCCATGCGGATCGAGATCGACGATGCCCGGTTCGAGGTCGAAATGTACGACTGCGCGGCGGCGCGGGGCCTGTTGAAGATCCTCCCTCAGGAGATCTCCATGTCCCGCTGGGGGGACGAGTTCTACGGGGCGCTGGCGAAGAAGCTGGATCCCGGTGGAGATCCCGTGCGGGACGTCTTCGAGGTCGGGGAGGTCGCCTTCTGGCCCCCCGGGAACGCCCTCTGCATCTTCTTCGGCCCGACGCCCGCAAGCCGCAACGATGAGCCGCGCATGGCCTCGCCGGGCGTGCCCCTCGGGAAGATCCGGGGGGATGCGACGATGCTGCGGAGCCGGGGCTCGTCGCTGCGGAATGTGCGGCTGCTCCCGGATTAGCATGAAGAACCCGCAGGTCGCCCGGATATTCCACGAGATCGCCGACCTCCTGGAGCTGTCGGGGGGCAACCCGTTCCGGGTCCGCGCCTACCGCAGGGCGGCGATGAACGTCGAGGCGATCCCGAAGGACGTCGCCGCGATGACGGAGGAGGAGCTCCGCGCCTGCCCGGGGATCGGCAAGGACCTCGCCGGGAAGATACGGCAGTTCGTGGAGACGGGGCGGATCGACGCTCACGAGGAACTGCTGAAGAAGGTCCCCCGCGGACTGCTCGACATCCTGCGGGTGCCGGGGATCGGCCCGAAGACCGCGCGCCTCCTGTACGAGAAGAAGGGGGTGGAAAGCCTCGAGCGGCTCGAGGCGCTGGCGGCTTCCGGGGAGCTCTCCGGCCTCCCGGGGATCCGGGAGAAGTCCGAAGAGAACATCCGCCGGGGGATCGGCCAGCTCCGGAAGGGGATGGAGCGGTCCCCGCTCGGCAGGGCGCTGCCGATCGCCGAGGGGATCCTCGATCGGCTGAAGCGGGCCGTTCCCGGCGCCCGGCTCGCCGTCGCGGGGAGCATCCGGCGCTCGAAGGAGACGGTGAACGACATCGACATCCTCGCCTCGGGGAAGGACCCGGCGGCGATCATGAAGGCGTTCGTGGAGCTTCCCGGGGCGGCGGAGGTGATCGAGCGGGGAACGACGAAGTCGGCCATCCTCACGGAGGACGGGATCCACGTCGACCTGCGCGTGGTCGCGGCCGAATCCTTCGGGGCGGCGCTCCAGTACTTCACGGGCAGCAGGGAGCACAACGTGCGCCTCCGGGAGATGGCGGCCCGCCGGGGATTGAAGATCAACGAGTACGGAGTGTTCCGCGAGCCGGACGGCGCCCGGCTGGGGGGGCGGGAGGAGGAGGACGTCTACAAGGCGCTCGGCCTTCCCTTCATCCCCCCCGAGCTGCGGGAAGACGCGGGGGAGATCGAGGCCGCGATGGAGGGAAGACTGCCGCGGCTGGTGTCGCTCGCGGACATCCGGGGGGACCTCCACGTCCACACGAACCGGTCCGACGGGGCGCACGACCTCGACGAGATCGCCGATGCCGCGAAGGCGCGGAAGTACGCCTATGTCGCGATCACGGACCACTCCAAAGGGCTCGGCGTCGCGCACGGGCTCGACGAGCGCCGGCTCCGGGAGCAGATGGGGGAGATCGACGCGGCGAACCGGAAGCTTTCCGGGTTCCGGATCCTGAAAGGGATCGAGGTGGACATCCTGGGCGACGGCTCGCTGGACCTTCCGGACGCGCTCCTTTCGGAGCTCGACATCGTCGTGGCCTCCATCCACTCGGGCTTCCGGCAGTCCGGGGAGCAGCTCACGAAGCGGCTCGTCGCGGCCATACGGAACCCGTACGTGAGCGTCATCGGGCACCCCACGGGGCGGCTTCTCGGGGAGCGGGAGGCGTACCCCGCCGACATGGAGGCGGTGCTGTCGGCGGCCGCGGAGCACGGGAAGGCGATGGAGATCAACGCCTACCCGCTGCGGCTGGATCTCTCCGACGCCTGGGCCCGGGCGGCGAAGCGGCTCGGCGTCCCGCTCGCGATCTCCACGGACACCCACGTCCTGGACCAGCTCGACTTCATGGCCTACGGCGTCTCCATCGCCCGCCGGGCGTGGCTCGGTCCCGGGGACGTCCTGAACACCCTTTCCCTTCGCGATCTCGAAAAGCGCCTGGCGGCGATGCGCCGGCTGTCCGGTCAGGGATCTTTGCCGGAATCCGGGAACGGATCGTCGTAGAATGGTCGTATAGGGAAGTCTCCTCCGCGGAAACCAACGGTCCGGACGAAACGGAGGTTGCCCAGATGCAGATCCCCCTTCAGATCAGCTTCCGCAACATGGATCGGTCCGAGGCGCTGGAGCAGGAGATCCGGGAGCGCGCGTCGAAGCTCGAGCGGTTCGAGGGCCGGATCGTCGGGTGCCGCGTCTTCGTGGAAACCCGGCACCGCCGGCAGCAGGGGAACCTGTTCCGCGTGAGAGTCGACCTGGCCCTACCCGGCAAGGACATCGTGGTCGGCCGCGAGTCGGACCTGGACCATTCCCACGAGGACGTTTACGTGGCCATCCGCGACGCGTTCGACGCCGTGCGCAAATGTTTGGAAGAGCAGGCCCGACGGCGCGACCGGCGGGTCGTTTCCGCCCGGGAGGCGCCTCCCCGCGGGCGCATCGCCCGCATCGATTACGGAATGGACTGCGGGTTCATCGAGACGGTCGACGGGCGCGAGATCTATTTCCACCGGAACAGCGTCCTCAACGGCGATTTTCTGTCGCTCAGGGAAGGCGACCGGGTGCGGTTCCACGAGGAACCGGGGGACAAGGGCCCGAAGGCCAGCACGGTCCATCTGGAAAAATGAGGAGGCTTCCAGTGCTCAGGTCCACGAAGGGATTCGCGGTGGCCGCCGTGCTGATCGGCCTGGCGATGCTTGTCGGCGCGGTCCTGTTCAGCTACTTCATTCCCGACACGATCCAGACCCGGATCAACGACGCCCAGCTCACGAAGGTCGACAGGTTCTTCATGATCGCGACCGAGGATCGCCCCTTCGTGAATCACGACGCGAAGTATCGGCTCAAGTTCAATTCCGGGAACATCCAGAACGAGGCCATCCGGTTGAAGGGCAAGACGGTCCGGATCCGGAAATACGGCTGGAGGATCCCGTTTTTCTCCATGTACGAGAACGTCGTCTCTATAAAAGAGGTGAAGTGAGAAGGTTTCTCGTGTGTTGCAGGGGGTGTTTTCGAAAAGTTGTGGAACGCCGTTCCACAACTTTCGGGAAATACCCCCTGCCGTTATTCGCGCCTCATTTCCGATAACGAAAGGGCTTCACGAGAGAGGCGCGACGCACCCCTCGTCGTCGGTCGCCGGCGAGTTGACGCGGGGGCTCACGGGCCAGGCGACCATCGCGTCCGGCGGGAAAGGGACAAGAAGCCGCCCCAGCAGGTCGGCGTCCCCGGCCGACGGGCCGAGCGACGGGTCGAGCCACCGTTCGTAATCCGCGCGCCCGAGGATCACCGGCATCCGGTCGTGGATCGGCGCCAGGACCGCGTTCGCGTCGGTCGTCAGGATCGCGCAGCTTTCGACGACGCCCCCCTCCGGGTCCTCCCACCGGTCCCAAAGCCCCGCGAAGGCGAAGACCCGCCCGTCGCGCATCCGGACGTAGAACGGCTGCTTCCCCCGCTCCCTCCGCTGCCATTCGTAGAACCCGCTGGCGGGGATCAGGCAGCGGCGCCGCCGGAACGCGTTGCGGAAGGACGGCTTCTCCCGGGCGGTCTCCGAGCGGGCGTTGATGAGGCGGTTGCCGATCGCGCGGTCCTTCGCCCATAAGGGTACGAGTCCCCAGCGGAGGCGGGCGATCTCCCGCCCGCCGCCCGCAGGGCCCGCGCGGACCGCCGCCACGTCCTGGGACGGGGCGATGTTGTACCGCGGCGTCGCTGCGGGGACCGGGGGAACGCCGAACTCCTCCGCCAGGATCTCCCCCTTGGCGTACAGCGTGAACCGCCCGCACATCGCGAATCCCTCCCGGTTCCATTATCCCCCCGGGACCGCAATATAACCATGAAATTGGATATTTACGCGATGCGTTATTGATGTATTCTCTTATGTTGCCGTCGGCGCCACATCACGGGAACACCCGGGGGGGAGCATGGACCTTCAGCCGAGATGCCGGGAAAAGCTGGTTCGCCTGATCGAAAAGGGAGTCGATATCCCGAACCCCGCGACCATCGACATCGGCGACGAGGTGAGCGTCGACCGGATCTCGGGGAAGGGGGTCCGGCTCTGTCCCGGCTGCAGGATCTACGGGAAGCAGACGGTCGTTTCGGCCGGCTGCGTCCTCGGCCACGAGGCGCCGGCCACCGTCGACGATTGCCAGCTCGGCCCCGGGGTCGAGCTCAAGGGCGGGTATTTCGCGAAGTCCGTCTTCCTGGAAAAGGCGAACATGGGGTCGGGGGCGCAGGTGCGCGAGGGCTGCATCCTCGAGGAGGAGGCCAACGGCGCGC